>NZ_PDYM01000029.1 GCF_002743055.1 Sporosarcina sp. P13
TCCTGTATCCAGCGAAAGCTGTCAAGTGCGGTCTTTCACTTGACTGGTTTCGCTGGATACAGGACGCTCCATGAATGGATGCCGTTCTGAAACGGACTTAACTTTTTTGTGTCCAGGATATTGACGTAGATCCAGTTCTTTTATAATGTTGAACCTGCATGTTGGTTATGTTGCTAAAAATACATTTAAAGTATGTAGGTAAAAGATCAAATGCTATCGATCAAGTACAGTAATAATTGTTCAATAGGCAATCTATAGTTATTTATTACAGAACACCCCCATGAATGAAGTTTACTATGTGTAACCTCATTCACGGGGGTGTTCTGCATTTGCTGATTGACTACATACTAGAAGTCTCCTTACCATTCGAGCAGATTACATAGTGGTGGCCCGCCTCCTTGAATCGGTCGATCCTGGCGTACTTTCCCTATTCCCAGTTTCAACGTATACAGTGAAGTCAAAATAGTCATTAAAATCCACTAGAATTTAATTTATAACTACAATAAACCCACTATAAAAGTTTCTTATAGTGGGTTTATATTCTATTTAATTAATGTAGCTACATAATAGCAATCAAACTTTCTCTGTCGCCTTTAAGAAAGCGCCAACCCCTTGCTCGCGAATCATCCTTCCAACTTCAGCAAACTCTTCTTCTTGGCTCAAGAAAAACATGGAGATTGCTGTTTCAAGATTATAATCAAGAGATTGTTTTAAATTCATCATTTCATATGTTTTATTAACAGCCATTTTTGTGATTTTCAATGCAGAAGGCGGTATATTCACCATCTTCCTCGCCATCTTTAGTGTTTCTTCCATTAACTCATCTTCTGGAACAACTCGATTGAAGATACCTAGACGATATCCTTCTTCTGCATCAACAGAATCCCCTGTATAAAGTAGTTCCTTCGCTTTCCTCATGCCAACAATCCATGGCATCATTAAAGTTGCAGGAGCTGCACCAAAACGAATCTCCGGTTCACCGATTAATGTAGTATCCGAAGCAATGGCAAGATCCGCAGAGAATACCCAGTCAGCTGCTACTCCATAAGTATGTCCACTGACAGCGGCAATAACAGGTTTTTTCAAATCCCATAATTTCAAACCTACACGTAGAAATGTTTCTAGCTGTGCGCGATATACTTCCGAAGGCTCATCGCCAATAGGAGAAGGTAAATCCATAGACTCTTTTAAATCTGCACCCGCGGAAAAGTTCCCACCCGCACCTGTCAAGATAACTACTTTTACATCGGAATCTCTTTCTGATTCATCTAACGCATTCCAAATATCCTCAGTCATTTGTTCTGTTACCGCATTTAATTTATTTGGACGATTTAAAGTGATTGTTGCAATGTTATTCTCAACCGAATAGATAATCGTTTTATAATCTCTCATATTTCTCTCCCTTTCAAAGTTCAATTCAAAACTTTAAAAAACAAGTTAGTAGCTCAATTACTTCTTCACAGCAAAATCCCCTTCAAATTCAGTGATAATTCCTACTTTTTCTTTTTGTAAGCTTACCTCAATCGTTTCTGAATTCTCGTATTGCTCAGCGACTTCAGTCTGTGAATCTTGTGTTAAGTGTGCTTCTGTTTTCAGCATTCTCATTAACGACACTACAAGGAGCAAAATTACTAATATAAATGGAAGTGCTGTCAAGATTGATGCTGTTTGAATTGTTTGAAGATCACCACCAAGTATCATCAACGTTGCAGGTAAAATAAATAAAGTTAATGCCCAAAACAATCGATTCCATTTAGCGGGTTCTTCATTCATTGTAAGTTTTGGAGTTGTTGCTGAAGCCATCATATAGGCGGCAGAGTCAAATGTCGTCGCTAAAAAGATTAGCGCGATAAAACTAAAAATCAGTACAGCAAGTGATCCGAAAGGAAGTGTATTAATTACTTCAATAATTGCTGCCGGCGCACCTATCTGCTCAACTAAACCTGTGACTGATAAAACATTTGTGAGTTGTAAATGCATAGAATAATTTCCTAGGACCGTGAAATACGCAGTACATCCCAACGATCCCCATGCAAGACCACCCAAAATTACTTGTTTAATAGTCCTGCCTTTTGAAATCTTAGCAATAAATAGACCCATAAACGGTGTATATACTATCCACCATGCCCAATAGAATACTGTCCATCCTTCTACAAAACCTGTATTTCCTACAGGATCTGTATACGTATTCCAGCGCACGAAATTATTAAACAACATTCCAATACTGTTTGTACCCATTTTCAAGATGAATTCAGTCGGTCCCACTAGTAGTATATAGCTCAAGAGAATAACAGAAAAAACAATAGCTATATCACTTAATACTTTTAATCCTCGTTTTAATCCTGAGTAGGCGCTCCAAGTGAATAACGCTGTGCATAAGATCAGTATAAATACATTCATGGACATAGAAGCCTCTATACCCGTTAACTTACTTACACCTGCAGCCACTAATGGCGTACCTAATCCTAAGGATGTACCAGCTGCACCCAAGATTCCAAACATAAAAGCAATATCAATCGCTTTACCTAAAAATCCATCTGCTCGTTTTCCAATAACTATTCTACAAATCTCACTTAATCGCAAAATAGGAACTTTTAAAATGTAATAAGAATAAGCAATTGGGATGGCTGGTAGAACAAAGAATGCCCAAGCCGATGGTCCCCAGTGAAAAATCCCATAAGCGGCTGCTATCTCAGCTGCATTAGTAGATCCTGCTTCAATTCCGTAGGGAGGATCTGTAAAATAGTATGCCCACTCAATCGTAGCCCAGTATACTAGTCCAGATGCAACACCCGCACAGAATATCATAGCACCCCAACTGAAGTTTGAAAACTCAGGTTTTTCTTCTTTTGTTCCAAACTTAATCTTTCCGTGTTTGCTAAAGTATAAGTAGATTAGAAAGGCAAATCCGCCTGCCCCAGCCCAAAGAAATACCATTCCAAAGTTTTTTGTCACAAATCCATTGGCCATGCTAACTAATTTACTTCCACTTTCGGGGTACATCACCAACGGCAAGCAAATCGCAACAATTAATACAAATGTAGACATAAAGATAAACCAATCTATTTTCTTTTTCTCCACTTGAAAACCTCCTTGGGTTTTGCCTACTTCTACTTACTAAGACCTCTACTCCTTATTTCGCTATAGCAACCTAACATTAGTTCATAGTAGAACCATCATTTGATTAACTCGGATTCCTTTTTTGATGTTGAACTTTTTACTGATGCTAGAACATCTAGAGCTACTACTCCTTGTTTTCTAACAGCTAATGGATTAATTTCAAATTCAACAACCTCTTCATATTTCTCGATTGCCGTTTTACCCATTTGTATAATCGCTTGTGCTAGCGCTTCTTTATCTAATGGCGGATTACCACGATATCCTTGAACATTTTTCCAAAGCATTGGTATGCTACTTATCATTTGCATTGCTTTTTCATTTGAAATTGGCGGCACTGCCAAAACCACTTCATTGTATAATTCTGTGTAAATGCCTCCTAAACCAAATATTACAATTGGTCCATAATGATCGTCTGTTTTATAAGCCAATATTGTCTCAAATCCATCTGTCACCATTTCCTGTATTAGAAAGAATGGAGATTTGAGATGTGCCATTCCACCCCATGCTTCTTTTAACTCGTTAGCATTCTTCAGGTTAAGCGCCACGCCACCAACATCTGTTTTATGTGCTAATCCTTGTGCTTTTAACACAACAGGATAGCCAATTGAATCAGCGTACTCAATTGCTTCAGATAAAGTGATTACGACTTTTTCACTTGGTGACGGGAAACGGTTTTCTTCAAGCATCTCGCGTCCTTCATCATCATGAAGTAAAGTTGGTTCTAGCTGAGAAGACGTATCGGCTACTGAATATATTGGTGTTTTATCCTTTCGATTTAAGAACTCTGTGTATTGGAATAATGCACGGCAAGCAATTAACGCATTACGGCTACCTTGTATGACTGGTATTTGAGCCTCTTCCAAAATCATCAAGACACGTGGGTCGAATTCTGTTTGAATATGACTAAAGTATAGAAATGGTTTATCTGATTCTTTTCGTAACCCAACAAGATCTTTTGCTGGTGTGCCTGTAAAATCAAATTCATGATCCCCTTGACCATTAGGTGCATCAATCGCAACTGTAACAATGCCAATAGTAGGATCTTTTATTATAGAAGAAAGACAAAGGTTTGATACCTCCGTGAATTCTCTACCACTTTTCCCCCAAACGTCTAAAGGGTTAGAGATTTCCCCTAACTCAGGAAGTTCATCACCTAACGTTTTCTTAGTTGAGTCATGAAACTCAGGGAAGTCAATACCGTAATCCTCTGCCAAATCTAACAATAACCCAGCTTGTCCCCCAGATACTGTAAGTGCAGACACGGTATTTTGTTTAGGTAGATATGGCTGAGATAATAATTGAGCAACTGCAACAGCCTCATCAATATCATCCACAAAAATCACTCCGTGTTCTTCCAAAACAAGTTTCTCTATTTTGTAATCTCCAGCTAAAGCTCCAGAATGCGCATTTGCAACGGCAGCCGACTTAGTCGTCCTACCTACTTTCATTGCAATGACAGGTTTTTTATTATCACTACATAGATCAAGTGCTCTTAAAAACTTTTCATGATCTCGTATCGCTTCAATATATAAAATAATAACCGAAGTTTCAGGATCCTTAGCTAATAATGTAATATAATCAGCCATTTTGACATCCGCTTCGTTACCCGTAGAATACACTTTATTAATACATAATCTGGATGCAACAAAAGCATCGTTAACTGAACCACTTTGTGAGATAATAGAAACCGTTCCCTTTTTCAAAGGGCGTAGCGGCCGATGCAATGTGCCGATGTATGGTGTGAAACGATTCTGCATATCAAAATATCCCATGCAGTTCGGTCCGACAACTCTCATTCCCGAGATTGAAGCGCTTTCAATTATTGCGTTTTGTATTTCCTCTCCTTCTCGCCCACTTTCACCGTAGCCGCCGCCAGGAATCACGAGAAGTTTTGCGTTGATTGCACTAGCCGCACTCGCGACTTCAATCATTAAACGAGGATTTACTAGTCCGATCACAACATCAATTTGTTCCTTTATTTCCAGTAGCGATGGATAGCATCGAATACCGCAGATATCTTCATATCTCGGATTTACAAGATAAATTGTTCCTTTATAACCCATTTCTTTTAAATTATCTAACATTACTCGTGTTGCAAAACGATTATTCGCTCCAACAATTGCAACTGTTTTAGCCGGACTTACTAACATTTGAAGATATTGATCTTTCATTTCTACACCTCAGTTCCTGTTTTTTTATTTCAGCTTGAACCACTTTCCAGTTAATTCAATATTTAAAGTATACACCATAAATTTGACCAGTCAATATAATTTAGTGATCAGAACTACTACCTCTAACTTCTAGGTAGAGGACATCTTAGATTTTATGAACTATTGTACTTACAAAATATAGTAGCCAGACTCCTTCCCCCCTTCTCAAAACTGTTGGAGTTTTCCAAATATTTATACTCATTGTAATACATGTCTTTTGACCAGTCAATCTTTTTTTAATTACGAGAAATAGTAATGTTAAGATAAAATGCTTACCCTTATTGTTGAAGTTTATTATTGAAAGAATGCATCCATTGAAAGATACTAAATCAGACTATTAAAGTGTTCTTGTATGCGCACAAACAACACTTCCTTAGGTATATCAAATAACAGTTTAAATTCCGTACCTAGGATCGATCCTTTGCTTGAGAACGAAAAATTTTATTGACTTCGAACCTAACAAGCAAATCTTGGATGGCTGCAACGCCTAGAACAAAACACTTGCTGAAACATCCGACATGAGGGCTTATACTGTATCATTTTAAGTACCTTGGTTTACTTCCTCTGATTCAGACATGTTATAAAAAACATAAACAAAATCTCACAATAAGATATATATAATGAAAGGATCTAGGTATTGAAAAAAAGAATAAACCTAACATTCTTTTCTTAATGGTTGATCAAGAAAGATACCCCTCAGTCTATGAAACTAAGGAATTGGAAAAGTGGCGTATAAAGAAGTGAATAACGTCTTTCAAGCACTTGAAAGCTCCACTTTCTATGATAATACAATAGTCCTTTTTACATCAGACCATGGCGAACTTCTTGGTGCACACGGAGGCCTCTATTAAAAGTGTTATAACATGTATGAAGAATCTATCCATGTGCCATTAATTCATCCCCAGGTTATGATTCAGTAAATACAAGTTTCTGAAGTGGACTAGTTGTTAGTCTGCGGATATAAAGACAAAAGACATTCAGGGAGCCCAAATAAAATCGATATGCATGGCGCTCAAGTTCATAGTGAAGTGTATCAATTCCCCGCGCTATTATTTATATATTCCCTAATAACGAGGTATATTTAAAGCGACAGAATGTATAAGTTAAAATACGAAATGGGGAAAAATATAAACGGCTTATATTTTATTATTTGTAGGATTTGCGTTGTTGATAAAGGGAGCTATTTTTTTGTTGACGGGTCTTCCAATATCGCAAGACTGCTTCGGGTCCCGCCTATTTTAATCGGGGTAACAATTGTAGCTTTTGGGACAAGTTCACCGGAAGCGACTGTCAGTATAATTGCTACACTGGAAGGAAGTGCTGGTGTTGCTGTGGGAAATGTAGTTGGCAGTAATATTTTCAATATTTTATTTGTACTAGGTGTCTCTTCTGCAATTTCTCCATTAGCGGTGAACGGTAAAGTATTAATTGATGTTGTGTTTATGATTGTACTGACTATTGTATTATTGATTTTTTCAAGGACTGGATACAAAGTTGGAAAGCGCGAAGGATTAGTACTTGCCATGCCCTACATTATTTATTTTGTTCATATTATTATACGGAATTAATGAAATTTGCTTGTTCTGGGACACTGTATGAACCCTGTACCATTTAACTAATCTTTGAAGCGTTTCATTCGGAGCACGGAAACTGGTCGTATCAGATTCTGCACCTTCATGTACTCGACATCGTAAATGTATCCCACCTTAAAGTGGGTATGTTATTTATTCATATCTTTAATAAAAACCTGTTAAACCACCGCTTATCTACCATTAGTACCAAAAAACATACCGATTTAGTATCCCATTTTTTAACTCCTCCCACCTCTACATCAATAATTCAATAAATAAAAGTGCGGCAAATCCTTTCCTCTATTTAAACCACCCATGTTGAGGGTTCTCAAACACAACTTGCGCCAATTCCGACTCGCAGGTCTACTAATATCTGTTCTCCACTTCCATTTTGCGCGAGCCGCTAGTTCCTTTAAGTATTCTGTTCGTCGAGGCGTATCGACAATCATAAGTAAACGTACCCCCTGGGAATACCCTTTTAACATTGCATTGATAACATACGTTGCTAAAATTTCCATATCCAACATTTGCGATATTTATTGCGATCAGCTCTTGAATTTTTGAAAATGTAATTAGCACAGAAACTTTATCTATAATTCGCAAAAAGTACATATCTTCCCGTCATAAGTAATACATTTGATAAAAGAGTATAAGGGAGATGAGGACTTGAAAAGAGCGTTGCTATTTACTGCTGCAATTGCTATTGGAATAGTATTAGGAATTATCGTCACCATTATTATGGAGTTATAAGTATACAACTTTAGATTTGATTAAGAACATATTACGTCGCATGCGTATTTGCATATTATAGAAATTAATTTCACAAGCTGGGTTCCTATTTCAAGTGGAATCGAGCTTTTTTTCGTCTACCACACAATTCCTTTAATGCTTTTAGTTTGCACCAGGCGCATGGTCATGCCCCAATTATAATACCTCCAATCATCTAAGTTGAAGGGCTCAGTGAAAATGTTATTGCTTTTACTAGAAAATGGTTGTGATGTCACTGTATTGTTGTCTCTAATTCATTCACGAAGGTCTTACTTAAGTTACTTCCATTTAATGTTCCATCCTCAATAACAGGTACTGCTTTACCCGCTAGAGCATTCCGCTTTGTCAATTTTTAATTGGAGATATTCAGCTGCCATTAAGAAAAATACTAATAATCCTGCTACCATAAAAGTATTTCCAAACCCATGTCTTGCAACTGGTTGGATTACAAGACAATCTATGAGTGTATGGCTAATCTTTACTCAACGGGGGTTCCCCCGCGCTATATGTTGAAACCTTGGGTAGCTCGCTCTCCACAGACGTCCATCACTCATACCACCAAATCACTTTATTCAACTGCCGTGACATACGGACTTATGATTTTACTAGTGGAAGATAAATATCAACCGATGTGCCTATTTCCAACTCACTTTTCACTTCAATAGTTCCATTATGTTCTTTAATAATTTTGTCACTAATCATTAGACCGAAACCTGTACTATTCTTCTTCACGCAGTAAAACGGTTCAAAAAGATGCTCAATTTTATCATCTGGGATACCGACACCTTGATCTTTTATCCTGACATGAATATGGGATTCATTTGTTTTACAAGTGATATATATTTTTTTATTGCAAACTGATGCTTCAATAGCATTTTTTATTATATTTTCAAAAGCCTGTTGTAGTCGAACTTCATCGCAGTAAATAGAAAAAGTATGTTCTTCTACACTTAAAATTATCTTCAAATCATTAGGTAGGGGCAAGTCATTCATCCTCGTCAAAGTTCGTTCCAGGATAAGACCAATATCATTTATACAAAAGTTCATTGATTGTGTGTCAGCTAGCCCAACAAGTCTATTTATTATCTCCTCGACCTTATTTATCTCAGAATAAATCATTGAAAAATATTCAGGTTTATGAACGCCCATATTTAATAATTGAACGAAGCCTTTAATGGAGGTAAGTGGATTTCTAACCTCATGTGCTACTCCAGCAGCTAATTTTTCCACTAACATAATTTTGTCATTCGTCAGTACTGATTTGCTTGACTCACTTACCTGGTCATTACCAATGACATAGTTAGATGTACTTCCTACGTTTGCCTTTCTAAATTGAGTAGTAAATCCACGCTCCATAAAAATACCCCCATTCTGAACATTGTTCACTTTAAGCGACCCTTTAGAGAAAAAAAGACAATGAATATTACCCGATATCCATATGTCTCAACTTTACTTTATTATTTTCTTGATGCTTTTCAGTCATTAATTCAACAACCTGATGAACAACTTCTAATTCCTTTTCACTTAAACTTATTCCATCCCATTGTAGATGTTGCTTTTGAAGAGATTCAACAGAATCAGGAGTATTCGTTAATCTCAGTATATAATCTGTTGAAACATTATACAGTTGGGCTAATGCTACTAGCTTATCGATGGGGGGATTTCTATGTCCCGCTTCATAACTTGCATAAGATGATTTTGCCAGCCCAATTTTAGATGCAACCTCCAGCATTGTAAGTCTTCTTTCCAAGCGAAGCATTTTCAGGCGTTCTCCAACAGTCATGCGCCGATCCCCTTTTCTTATTAAATTGTCAGTCTACCATTACCAACTTCCGTATACTCATGAATACGATCAGATATCGTTTGAATTTCAAAACTAAACATAGAAACTTTTTCTTGAATCATTTCCACTTCATCTCGTGTTAAATAATTGTTTGGCCTTTTAGAAAGAAAACCAAAAGTTCCAGCCAATCGACCAGTGTCTGTAAAGAATGGTATGGAGGTACAAGATTTGAAACCGTATTCAATAACACTATCTCTAAATTTTGTCCAAAGTGTACTCGTTCCAATATCTGTTTGCACAACTTCTTGTGTATAAATAGCTCTTCCACATGAACAACAATTTTCATCAAACATTCCCTGTTCATTAATAACATTATAGAAGTCAGAGTATTCCACTGGAATGCTCGGGCCGGCACCATGAAAAACATTATTATGTTCACTATCATAAAACAAAATAGCGATATAAACATTATCTAATACTTGTTCTAATTCTAAACACATACGACCAAGCGCCATTTTGACTTCCAAGAAATCCAATTCACTCTTCGTCATTACACCAGTAGCCAATGCATGCATTAAATGAACCTTTATGTCTGTTTCTTTTTTACCCAAGAGAGGATTAATTATTTTTAGTTGTTCTTTAATGTTTTTCTTTAGATTGTACTCACGTAAACTTTCAACAATACTTTGATGATTTGACCCGTTCTTCAATTTCACCAACTTCCTTCCAAATCCATAAATAGTTTTCCGATTTTTTCAATATTATATAATATGTTTGGTTAAACTTCAAATTTTGATGGGTCAAAAATCCCCCGAACCATTTGGTCGAGGGAACTTCTTGTTCAGATAAAATTCTACTATACTTCACAAGCTTTTTTTATATCTTGAAGGTCAGCTTCAATTGCTTTGATCATTGATTTCTTCATAAAAACACCAAAGACTTTACTCATAATTTTAGCCATAAAAGTTAAACCTTGTCCCTCAAATGACATCTCAAGGAGTACACCATCATTCTCTTCGGTAATCTCTAAACGGGACACATAAATCGCACCATGATTCTCTGCTCTAGTCTGATAGTAATGATATTTCTGACTGTCAGTTATCCACATTACTTCAACGGCTTCTTTTCCAAACATTTTTCTAGTTTCTTTCCATTTCAAGCCAACAAGATCAGCTCCCGCTGGAGTAATGATTTCTATGTTGGTTATTCCACTAATAAAGCTTGCTGAGTTTTCAATATCAGCTATCACTGCCCAAACTTTTTCTTTGGTGTTATTGATTTTAATTTGTGTCGATACTTTCATGTATGTACCCCCGTCTTTTATGAGATAAGTAATTTCATCTTCATACTATCAAAGTTTAGTCTTTACCAAAGTACACAAATCTAATTGAACTTTTCGTTTAATTTACATTAAATTAGAAACTTTAATAATTATCTGCAGATGTTAATTATTACAATACCAGGGTGTTTCGGCAAATGTTTATTTTGATAGAAAATGTGATTTTTAGTTAGACACCACCCTTGACATCCACACCACGCACTCGACGTGACTACTATGCGGGAACATATCTACCGGTTGCACTTCCCTCGCCCGGTAACCGCCATCCTCCAAAATCCGTAAATCACGCGCCAGAGTCCCTGGATTACAGGATACATAAACGACTTTCTCCGGCTTATACTTCAAAATCGTATCCAACAACTTCTCATCGCAGCCTTTACGTGGTGGATCGACAACTAATACATCAAATCGTTTACCTTCCGCATACCACTTTGGAATGACATCTTCTGCAGGACCTGCTTCAAAATGTGTATTCGTTATACCGTTGATCTGCGCATTACGTTTCGCATCTTCAATTGCTTGCGGAACAATTTCCACACCATATACTTCTTTCGCTTGCTTGGCTAAAAACAATGAAATCGTTCCAATGCCACAATAAGCATCAATGACTGTTTCCTTCCCAGTAAGTCCCGCATAGTCTAGGGCTTGCTGATACAATACTTCTGTCTGCACGGGATTCACTTGATAGAATGAACGGGCAGAAATTTCGAATTCCGTATCGCCAATTCGATCCATAATCACATCTGAACCGTAGAGATTAATCGTTTCATTGCCCATAATGACGTTGGTATTTGCTATATTAACATTTTGCATAATCGACGTAACATTCGGTACTTCTTGCAAAATCAACTCCACAACCGCTTGCTTCTGTGGAAACTTCTTCTGACGCGTTACTAACACGACCATTACTTGATCCGTCTGGCGTGCCTTTCTGACGATCAAATGACGAAGCATTCCTTTATGCGTCTTTTCATTATATGTTTCAATTCCTAACTGCTGAAGTTTATGCTTGAGCATCGTCATCAACTCATCTGCTTCTTTCGTTTGAATCAAACAAACATCCGTATCGACGATTTGATGTGTGCGTGTTTTATAAAAGCCTGTGATGACCTGATCATTTACTGTATCAAATGGAATTTGTGATTTATTGCGGTAACGCCATGGATCATCCATTCCTTTTACTTCATGCACAGGAACGTCTGGTAACTTCGCAATACGATCCATAACATCGCGTACCGATTTACGCTTTTGCGTGAGTTGCGCTTCGTATGATAGGTGCTGCATCTGACATCCACCACATGTCGGGAACACATGACATGGTGGTGTAACGCGTGCTGCAGAAGGTTCTACGATGTCCACTAATTTAGCAAAACCATAGTTCTTTAATGTCTTTAGCACATGTACATCCACCGTCTCGCCAGGTAACGTACCCGGAATGAAAAGTGGGTAGCCGTCAACTTTCGCTACACCCGCCCCATCATGTGTTAAATCTTCTATACGCACTTGTAATTTTTCGTTTTTATTTACTGCAAAACTCATATATATTCCTCCATCTTTCATCTTTCAGATACTCCTAGTGTACCATGCAACGCAAAGAAAAAAACAGACGCATCAAACGTCTGTTTTTTCACTTTCCTTCACTTCATTTTTCGTCACGACATCATCTTTTAATACAACAAAGAATGAAAGGGCAATCCCCGCGATAATGACGAGAAATGGTGCATAGAAAATCAAAAACTCATTCATAGTAAATCCTCCTCACGCATGGTGATCCTCTTTCCCCTTGACATAATCTTTATTGAACAAGAACATTCGTAGTAGCAAGTATATGGAGGGGATGAGCAATAACAAACCAAATACAAAGGCTACGACTAATGCAATCGCCATCGCTGGATTTGTAAAGCTGTCATAAATCGTTAAGTACGGATACAACAAATAAGGATAATGTGATGCACCGTAGCCGAAGAAAGCAAAAATAAATTGGCCAGCCAGTAATCCGAAAGCCAGTCCATATTGGCGACGTTTCCAGATTAGGAATACCGTACCTATGAACAGTAGGAACGACAGTAAGAACAGTGGCCAGAAACGCTGGATATTCTCATAGTGAAGAGGGTTATGCCTGCGTAATTCAACTATGATGCCCCCTGCTGTGATGATAGTTGGCAATGCCCAAATGAGCGCATATTTCCTTAATAATTGAGTCGCTTCCACATCTCCTGCTTTATTGGCATACCATGTTAAAAATGCAGATGAAATATAGAGCGTAGACGCTATACTTAACACAACGATTGCCCAAGTAAGCGGACTGGTGAATAGCTTCCAATAATCGAGAATGGGTTGACCATCCACTAAATCCACAAACCCACCTTCAGAAATTGTCAGTACAATGGATAGGGAGGCAGGTAATAATAGACCTGCTACACCATAAACAAATGAATACCCTTTATGCCCGCGCGCACCATATGTTTCAAATGCATAATACGATCCCCGGACTGCCAGCAATATAATCCCGAAACTTACGGGCACAAGCAATGTTGTTCCATAATAGAATGCAGTTTTCGGGAAGAAGCCAATCATTCCAACGAAGAAAAACACCAGAAATACGTTGGTTACTTCCCACACAGGTGATAAGTAGCGCTGGATGACATTCGTTAAAATTCGTTGTTTACCTGTCAACACACTGTACGCATTGAAAAAACCCGCGCCAAAGTCAATTGCCCCAATCATAATATAACCGAATAAAAATACCCATAATACGGTGATTCCAAGAATTTCAATGGTCATTGAATATCACCGCCCTTTTCTTGCGCTCGGTCAGCAATCTCTCGCTCAACCGGATTTCGGATAAACATTCGCCGTAGCACGACCACACTTCCCACACCAAGAACTAAGTAGAGTAGCGCGAAAAGTACCAACATCGTATCTACATGCCCACTGGTCGTCGCACCTTCAGACGTTCGCATAATATTACGCAAAATCCACGGTTGTCTACCTACTTCAGCTAGCCACCATCCCGCCTCTAGCGAGATAAATACAAGGGGTCCTGAAATAACAATGAGCCAACGGAACCAACGCGACTCAACAAACTTCCAATTTCGACCCATACCAAACCAAAAGATTGCTGACAATCCGAGTAGCATCATACCAATTGTCACCATGATATCGAATAAATAGTGGATATAAAGTGGAGGGGTATCTTCTTCAGGGAATTGATCCAAACCAATGACTTCAGCTGTTGGCGAGCCATGCGCCAAAATAGATAATGCATATGGGATTTTTATGGCATATTTCACTTCACCATCATCAAGTATTCCATATAAGATCAATGGTGCATTTTCCTCCGTCTCAAAATGCCATTCAGCGGCAGCTAGTTTTTCGGGCTGATATTGCGCTAAATATTTACCTGACAAATCACCAATCAATACAGCACTAACACTGAAGATGAAACCGACTTTGAGCGTAAGGAACAATGCCTTTTTATGATAAATATGATTTGATCCACGCAATAAGCGAAACGCAGCAATCGCAGCCAATAAGAAAGCGGTCGTCATATAAGCAGTCCCTAGCACATGGGAAACCTTTGTCGGCATTGCTGGATTAAACATAGCCATCAACGGATTAACGTTTATCAGTTCATTATTCACCAAATTGAAGCCTTGAGGTGCATTCATGAACGCATTAACAATGGTAATGAAGACTGCTGAAAATGAAGCTCCGATTGCAACAGGTATGAGTAGTAGAAAATGCTTCTTTTGGTTTTCGAAACGATCCCATGTATATAAATAAATCCCTAAAAATATAGCTTCAAAAAAGAACGCAAACGTTTCCATAAATAACGGCAATGCGATAACATTTCCTGCGAGTTCCATAAAATTTGGCCACAACAATGATAATTGCAGTCCAATCGCTGTACCAGTTACTACACCGACAGCTACTGTAATAACGAATCCTCTAGCCCAACGTCGAGCAAGTAATATATAGTGTTCATCATTTTTCTTAATACCAACCCACTGTGCGAGCATGATCATAAGTGGAACACCAACACCGATTGTGGCATATATAATATGAAATGATAACGTCAACTCTGTTAATACTCTTGAATAAAAAACTGAATCCAACTATACCACCTCCTAATTTCACGAAAACAATCTTCCTACAATAGAGAGCAACATAATTCCAGCAACAACAAATACTAACCACATAAGCTTTCTTTCCTGCTTTTTATACATAGTACATCCCTTCCTTAAATAGACCTTCTTTACTCTTTCCCTTTTATTAAGCTTCTATAACCTATTTGTTGAAATTTAGACGAAGTTTTTCATTTACAGCTCAGCAAGTTGTTGTATAATATTTAGTTAAAACGTTTCACTTGTCAATAGTTGAAATTTACAGTATAATGGGTTAACTATAGAGAGGTGAAATACATTGAAAAGGGTTAAAAGAAAAGTATTAGCGTATATTACAAAAGGTGAAGGTAGACATCGGAAATTGCTTGTCTATGAGCAAAAAGATCAGCCCGAAGCAGGTCTTCAAGTTCCCGGTGGTACCATTGAACGAAATGAACTTCTATTGGATGCGTTATATCGAGAAATTGAAGAGGAATCCGGTATCCTTCGAGATGAACTTATATTAGAAGGGAAAGTAAAGTCATCCAAATTCTTCCCTGAAGATAAAAACGTCATTTACGAACGTACAATTTTCCATTTTTCCTATGTGGGAGAAGAGAAAAGCGAATGGGAGTATAGCGTGGAAGGTGAAGGGAAAGACGCAGGTCAATTATTCAGCTACCGTTGGATGCCATTACACGCAGTTCCAAAATTAGCTGCTAAACAAGGAGAAGCAATTGAATACATCTGAAATCGACCTGATGCTATGTAAGTTGCATAGTTCACTACAATTTTATGACATGCAATAAAGACTATTCCACTGAACGTTAGACGTTGATTGGAATAGTCTTTTGTTTTGTCTTCTATTGAAGTTTTTGTACTTGGTCTTGCGGACGTAATTTCTGTAATGGAACAAACATCTCGATATGACGGTACAAGTTTTGGAAAGTCGCAGGTAATACACCACCATATTCCCCATCCAAATTTAGCAATACTTCATCTTTTGAAGTAACGACAATTTTTTCTGCTTTAGCAGAAACGATAAGCGGATCATCTAAATGTTCTCCTCTTGACGCTAGTGTCACCACACGAATGAATTCAGCAATATTACACTTTTTCAAAATAAGCAAAGTGAAATACCCATCATTGATACTCGAATCGGGTGCTAACTTTTCAAATCCGCCAACCGAATTGGTCAGTCCAATGAGAAACATCATCGCTTCTTCATCGAACACTTTTCCATCATACTCAATTCGTAAATGACTGGAATGAATGGATGGTAGCATTTCAATACCTTTTAAATAATAAGCGAGTTGACCGATGATGGTTTTCAAACGACTTGGTACTTCATAAGTCAACTCTGTCATTCGGCCGCCACCTGCAATATTAATAAAGTATCGGTCATTCATCATCCCTACATCAACAGGAGTCGTTTCTCCTTTACAAATGATATCAACCGCTTCGTGAATATCCCTTGAAATACGTAGCGCTCTAGCGAAATCATTAGTTGTCCCAATAGGTATTAGCCCGACTTTAGGACGTTTTTCAAAATGCCCAACACCTTCTACTACTTCGTTGAGCGTACCATCCCCGCCCGCCGCAATCACAACGTCAAAGCCTCTTTCAACCGCTTCTTTCGCAGCGACTGTGGCATCTCCTTCACAAGTTGTTGCATGAGCAGAAGTTTCATAGCCGGCCTTTTCCAGCTTTTCGAGGACTTCTGCCAAATGCTTACGGAAAATTTCTCTTCCGGCCGTTGGATTATAAATGATACGTGCACGTTTCATACACTTTTCCCTCGTTCCTTTCACGTCTGAATAAACTATTCAAACCATAACCTTTATAGTATGGGAACTTCTTAAAAATCAATTCGTTTTCTGTAAAACAGGTAGCCATGTAGATCGGATATCTTCATACACAGCTAACCAGTTCGCTGGCTTCGCTGTATATTCTGACATAAGCTTCGAATAAAATGCTTTTTGCTTTTCTTCAAAATCTGGAGCTTCTTTGTCCGGTAACCCTGCACGTCCTGCCATCACATACTCTTGCAAGATCGGTGCGCGAGGCCCCCATTTCGCTACTACTTCCCCAGTTGCATCAAGCAATAAATACATTGGAATTGAGCGCCCGCCATTAGTTAAATAACGATCGATCAAGTCCGTATCCTGATCCCGTAGAACTGTACGAACTTCAATCTCTGCCGCCTCAGCTATTCGTCGCAAAATTGGATTGTTGAGCATCGCATCGCCGCACCAATCTTCCGTAATAACTAAAACATGGGGTTGCTTTTCTTTCAGTATGTCAATAAATTCATCATCCTGTGGCACTTCAAAGCCATCATATACCAAAAAGCTATTGTCTTTTTGTGATTGCATATTATCCATATATGCTTGAAGCGAAACGGCTTTTTCGAAATATTGCTGTTCTGTTTTCATAACAATCCCCTCCCATTATGGAATTCAATCGAAAAAACGCCCAGGATTGGACTGCCCTGTCTCCCCTGAAGCGTTTCTCGATTGAACTATTTATTATCGCTTTTGAATTTCTTCCATTAGTAATTTATTAACTAATGGCGGATTCGCTTGTCCTTTTGTCGCTTTCATAACTTGGCCAACTAGGAAACCAACCGCGCGATCTTTACCGTTTTTAAAGTCTTCAATAGACTGTTCATTGCCATTCAAGATTTCCGTAATGATCGTACGTAATGTACCTTCATCGGAAATTTGAACAAGTCCTTTTTCTTTGACGATATCTGCGGGATTTCCACCTTTTTTCACAAGATCCACGAATACTTTCTTCGCAATCTTAGATGAAATCGTACCATCTGTAATCAACTTTACTAACTGCGCTAAGCTTTCAGGTGTTAGTGGTGTATCATGCAATTCTTTTGACTCTGCGTTCAAATAAGCAGATACGTCACCCATCAACCAGTTTGAAGCCAATTTCGGTTCAGCACCAGCTTTTACAGTCGCATCAAAGAAATCAGACATTTCCTTAGTCAAGGTTAATACATGTGCATCATACTCTGGAAGATCCATTTCCGATACATAACGTGTTTTACGTGCATCCGGTAATTCTGGAATTTCCGCACGCACACGGTCCATCCACTCTTGTTCGATATGGACTTCAGGTAAGTCTGGATCATTGATGAAACGGTAGTCATTCGCACTACCTTTAATACGCATCAATACCGTTTCGCCAGTTGCTTCGTCATAACGACGTGTTTCTTGTTGAATCGTACCGCCAGAAAGCAATATTTTTTCTTGGCGTGCAACTTCGTTCTCAATACCACGGCGGATAAAGTTGAATGAGTTAAGGTTTTTCAATTCTGTTTTCGTACCGAACTTCTCTTGGCCGAATGGACGCAATGAAATGTTTGCATCACAACGTAGTGAACCTTCCTCCATACGAACATCGGATACACCCGTGTATTGGATAATTGCTTTTAGCTTTTCTAAGAACGCATATGCTTCTTCTGGAGAACGCACATCTGCTTCTGTAACAATCTCGATTAATGGTGTACCTTGGCGGTTTAAGTCAACCAAAGAATAGCCATTATCCGAGTGCGTTAACTTACCAGCATCTTCTTCTAAATGAACACGCTCAATGCGGATTTTCTTTTTCTTGCCGTTTACTTCAATCTCGATCCAACCGTTTGATCCTACAGGACGCTTATCCTGAGAGATTTGGTACGCTTTTGGATTATCGGGGTAGAAGTAATGTTTGCGGTCGAAGTTCATGATCGGTGCGATGTCACAGTTTAGTGCCATAGACGCTTTCATTCCGAACTCTACTGCTTTTTTATTTAACGTAGGTAAGACACCCGGGTATGCGATGTCTGTTACGTGGATATTTTTATTTGGCTCTGCACCAAAATGAGCAGGTGCAGGAGACATGATTTTTGTATCAGTTTTAAGTTCTACGTGGATCTCAAGTCCGACAATAGTTTCGAAGTTCATGATTAGTTCCCTCCCTGAATCGATGGAGTGCGTTTGTGGAAATCAGTTGCTTGCTCATAAGCGTGTGCTACTTTATATAATGTTTCCTCATCAAAGTGCTTACCCATGATTTGTAGCCCGACTGGTAGTTCATTGACGAAACCACACGGTACAGAAAGTGCTGGACGTCCTGTTAAGTTCGCTGGTACAGCTAGTACATCATTTGCATAATGAACAAGTTGGTCGCCACCTGTTTCACCTAGTTTGAACGCAGTCGTCGCGGTAGTTGGTCCGATGACTACATCATATTTTTCAAAGACTTCGTTGAAATCCTGAGCGATCAATGTACGTACTTTTTGTGCGCGTACATATAGATCTTCGTGATGATCTGCACTCATTGCGTACGTACCAAAGAGAATACGCTTCTTCACTTCTTCTCCAAAACCTTCTTGACGCGTGCGGAAATACGCTTGCTCCAAGTTTTCCGCGTTCTCCGTATGGAAACCATAACGCAAACCGTCAAAGCGGGAAAGATTGGATTGTGCTTCTGATGAAGAAATTACGTAATATGTGGTAGGTGCGTATTGAATATGTGGTAATTCCACCTCTTCACATACTGCTCCAAGTGACTCAAGGACGCCTAGCGCTTCTTTTACTGCTGCCGCTACTTCCTCGTCCACACCTTCACCTAAATAAGATGTTGGTACAGCCACTTTAAGACCTTTAACATCACCCGTTAATGCTTGTGTATAATCAGGTACTTGCTTTGCAGATGACGAACTATCATTGTCATCTTCTCCAGCAATTACACTCAATAATAGTGCATTATCTTCCACTGTACGTGAAAATGTACCGATTTGGTCTAGCGACGAAGCGAATGCTGTCAGACCAAAGCGTGATACACGACCGTATGTAGGCTTCATGCCAACGATTCCACAAAAAGCAGCTGGTTGACGAACTGATCCACCCGTATCCGAACCAAGTGAAAGTGGTACTTCTCCTGCTGCGACTGCTGCTGCAGAACCGCCTGAAGAGCCACCAGGTACATAGTCTGTATTCCATGGATTCAATGTGTTGCCGAAATACGAAGTTTCCGTAGTAGACCCCATCGCAAACTCGTCCATATTCAATTTACCTACATTTACTGCGCCGGCAGCTTCTAATTTATTCATAACTGTCGCATTATATACTGGCACAAAATCCTCTAGCATTTTACTAGCACATGTCGTTGTCATATCTAGCGTTACGATATTATCTTTAATACCGATTGGCACACCGAATAGACGACCGCGCGTATCAGCTGTCGTTTGATCTAGCTGTTCTGCACGTGCTTTCGCTTCATCTGTTGCCACATGAATGAATGCATGGATTTTCTTGTCTGTTTGTTCAATTGTTTGTAACGTTTCTTCCATTACTTCCTTTACCGTTACTTCACCTTTTTGTAAAAGGGCTTGAAGTTCTGCGGCTGTTTTACTAGTTAACGTCATCACTTTTCCTCCTACTATCATTGTGCTATGAATGTTTTTTAGGGCAACGGAATCTTATAAAATATCCGGTACTTTAATCGAGCCATCTTCTTGGTCTTCTGCACTAGCTAGCATGATTTCACGATCCAAGATATCTTTTGGCTGATCTTCACGCAATACGTTAATCATAGCAATAGGATGCGTCATAGGTTCTACATTCGTTACATCGACTTCTTTTAAATTACTGACACTTTCAATCAAATCTGCAATTTTTGCAGAGAAAATTTCTTTGTCTTCTTCGGAAACACCAATACGGACGAAATCCGCAAAATATTTGACGTCATCTTTTGAAAATGTTGTCATACATCGTTCCTCCTCATTTTGCAATCGTACAATTAATCATACCACCTAATTAGATTGTTGGAAAGTTCGTAATGTCAAGAACTGTCATGTTAATAGCCATAGACGTGAACAAACGGCTCTTTCCTATCTCCATCATCGACTATCAGCACTTCTGGTCCGTTAACAGATGTGACACTTACTTCTATTGGGATGTCTTTAAAATGCGTTTTTACTAGCGAAGTTAAATACTGTGAGAAGCTAATCAATTCACTTTTACCAAAGAATTGGATTGGTATTTCAATTCTCAGTGAATTTAGTTTCTGGTCCTTATAAAATGCAGTGCCAACTACGTTTACAAAACTCGGGAAGTAGTCATCAATATCTTGTTTAAAGTTTTTGAATGTTGTATTTAGATCACGGTAGTTTCCCGTAGAAGACGCTGCTGGAAGCAAGACATAAGTCTCATCTACCTCTTTCCAACCAATGAACTCACTTTTTCCTTTCGCTGCAAAAGCAGTAGCAAAGTACGTTCCAGGGACGATATCATTTCGACTATTTTGCTTAAACAGACCGACAGCAATCGGAATATCTGCAAGCTCCGGTTTACTACGTAGGCGTGTCAAAATAATATCCGCCATCTGCTTACCTTTTTCCTCGATCGTCTTATCATCAATAGAACGCTCATTGCCTTCACGTGGATAATAAATTGAGTTCATAGCGAGTCCGATCGTCATACCCGCTAATTTTACTTTTTTATCATCCGTCATCTGCAAGTAATTTTGCTCAACAATATGTGCTAAGTAAATCGGTGCTTGCTCTGCTATCTGTGCAGGTGTCATATCATCTGTAATCGAAGGGTTGAGCCCAGCCTCGTAATTCGACTTTCTAGAAATCCATTGTTTCGCTGTATCGCGATCGATATACTGACCTTCTTGGAAAAAGTAATTTTGAGTATCAAAATATAGCGATGAAATGCGTAGCAAACCTTCTTCTGTTTCTTGCATATCGTACTTCGTATTCAAATTACTTACGACAAGCCCTCTACTTGCACTCTTTTTGAAAGGCACAGGTGTCCGATAGTATTCTTTTTTGATTTGTTCATTCGGAATGATAACCATCTCTTGTTCGCTTTCTTCTGTTTCTTGTAGCGCTTTTTCCTGATCATCGGTAGGTGAAGGTACACATCCTGTCAACAACAAAGCTAATAAGATGCTGAAACCAAGCCATTTATTCATTTTTCTCACTTGCATCCACTCCAAGGGCATCAAGCATCGCTTGTTCATCCCAAATTTCAATCTCTAATTCCTGAGCCTTCGTCAGTTTGGAACCTGCATCTTCACCTGCAATGACTAGGTCTGTTTTCTTGCTGACGCTACCGCTAACTGTTCCGCCACGCGCCTCGATTTGTTCCTTCGCATCGCCACGCGTCAATCCAGTAAGTTTACCGGTTAGTACAACCGTTTTACCTGCAAATGGTCCCGTTGTCGGTAACTCTTCTCGTGTGAAGCCTTTGTACACCGTATTTACACCATACGAACGCAACTTATTCATCACGTCTTGTACTTCCTCGGTGCTGAAGTATATTGTAACGGCATCCGCCACAATGTCTCCAATTTCAAAGATGGTGACTAACTGTTCTTTCGTCGCTACCTCTAGTGCATCAAGCGTACGGAATTCTTCAGCCAAAATGCTAGCTACTCTTTCTCCAACATGACGGATTCCTAAACCAAATAATAATTTCTCCAATGAATTTTCTTTAGATTGTTCAATGGCTGTCAAAATATTTGTCGCAGACTTTTCCCCGATCCGCTCAAGACTACATAGTGATTCTATCGTTAGCGTATAAAGATCCGAAACATCTTGTACAAGATTGGCTGTATATAATTGTTCCACTAGCTTTTCGCCAACACCTTCAATATTCATCGCTTTTCTTGAGACGAAATGAATAAGTGCTTCCTTCATTTGCGCTGGACATTTCGGATTCACGCAGCGCAGTGCTACTTCTCCTTCAATTCGTAACAACTCTGAACTACACACTGGACAAGTAGACGGCATATGGAACGGTTGTTCATCGCCTGTCCGCTCATCTGTAATTGCCATGACGATTTCCGGAATGATATCACCCGCTTTTCGCAACACGACTGTGTCGCCTATCCGGACATCCTTCTCTTTGATCAAATCTTCATTATGCAACGATGCGCGTCCAACCGTTGTGCCTGCAACAAGCACCGGCTCAAGAATTGCCGTTGGAGTAACGACGCCTGTACGTCCTACGCTTAATTCAATATCAAGTAATTTTGTCCGCACTTCTTCTGCAGGAAACTTATAAGCAATCGCCCAACGAGGACTTTTTGCCGTATAGCCTAGCTGTTCTTGTGCTTCAAAATTATCCACTTTGATGACGATACCATCGATTTCATAATCGAGTGATTGGCGATTTTCTGTCCAATATGCTACGTATTTCAATACTTCTTCAATCGTTGTGCAACGTTTGCGTTCTTTATTTGTCGTCAATCCTATGTCAGCCATCTTGTCGAGTGCTTCGGAGTGACTATCCAAATCATACTCTTCCGCATCGCCACCTACTGCGTAAATGAATGTCGCTAAGTTACGACTAGCAGCAATTTGTGAATCTAGCTGACGTAGCGAACCTGCTGCGGCATTTCTTGGATTAGCGAATGGTACTTCTCCCGCTTCATCTCGAGCCGCATTCAGCTTAGCGAATGATTGCTTCGGCATATAGGCTTCGCCACGCACTTCAATCGTCAATGGCTCTTTTAATTTCAAAGGTATCGAACGAATGGTTTTTAAATTCGCAGTAATATCTTCACCTACGGCACCATCTCCACGAGTGGCCCCTTGCACTAGACGCCCTTCTTCATATTGCAATGAAACCGCAAGACCATCGATTTTCAATTCACAGACATACACTGTGTCATTTGCTACATCTTTCACACGTCGATCAAAATCTCTTAGGTCTTCTTCATTGAATGCATTCGCTAAGCTGAGCATCGGATGCCGATGAACGACTTTGCTAAATACTTCGAGCGCTTTGCCACCCACTCGCTGTGTCGGTGAATCGGGGACAATTAAATCCGGATGCTCCGCTTCAATCGCGAGCAACTCCTGCATTTTTTCATCATATTCCGAATCCGGAACAATCGGTGCATCCAGATCGTAATAGGCATGTCCGTATTGATGTAGGATTTTATTCAACTCTGCCACTCGTTTTTCTAGTTCTAGGACGTCATCCATCCGTTTTCCACACTCCTTAGGGAAATGCTTTATTGTTTTTCTATTGGCGCAAATTTAGCTAGTAGACGCTTGATTCCCACTGGATTGGGGAATGCGATATCCAGCTCTAAGTCATCTGAAGAGCCTTTGACACTGACTACTGTACCGACACCCCATTTTTTATGGGCTGCTTTATCTCCGGGACTCCATTGTAATTTCTCTCCGCCACTCTCATTATAAGCAGGACGTTTCACTGCTGGGCGTACTCTCGGTTTGACAGGTGCACGATCAAATGGCACACTCATTGCATTGTCTTTTGCTAGCTTATCCGTTAATTCCTCTGATATTTCATTAAGAAAACGGGAAGGTTGATTAAAATTCGACTTACCAAATAACATCCGATACCCTGCACACGTCAAGTAGAGTCGCTGTTCTGCACGTGTAATCGCCACGTATGCAAGTCTTCGCTCCTCTTCCATTTCTTCAGGATCAGCAAGCGCACGAATATGCGGGAAGATATTTTCTTCCATACCGATAACGAAGACGACTGGGAACTCCAATCCTTTCGCAGCATGCATCGTCATTAGGACGATTTTTTCGGTGGAAGAGTTCTCTTCTTTATCCAATGTATCAATATCAGCAACTAATGCAAGATCGGTAAGAAACGCAACTAGTGAATTTTCACTTTCTTCTTCTTTTGCACGTTTTTCAAAAGCCTCCGTAACGGATAGAAACTCTTCGATATTTTCCAGACGACTCTCCGCTTCAATAGACTTCTCTTTTTCAAGCATACTGCGGTATCCAGTCTTCTCAATGACTTCTTTTACAAGTTCCGTGACAGTCAAAAATTCCTGCATCTTCGTGAATCCGTCAATCATCTCGCGGAATTTGAACGCTTCATTTGCCGCTCTTGCAGGTAAGCCCATGAAGTCCACTTCTTGCAATGAGTCGAAAATCGAACGATCATTTTCCAATGAAAATGCTGCCATACGCTCGAATGAAGTCGCACCAATGCTTCGTTTTGGTTCGTTAATCACCCTCGCAAACGCCAAATCATCATCGTTATTTGCAATTAGACGCAAGTAGGCGAGCAAGTCTTTAATTTCTTTTCGATCATAGAACTTTGTACCGCCAACAATCGTATAATCAAGATTGGATTTCAATAAGTATTCCTCGATCAAACGGGACTGCGCATTCGTACGATAAAGTATTGCGAATTGATCTAGCGTTAAACCTTGCGATAGTTTTAATTCAATAATTTGCTGCACAACAAATTGCGATTCATCTTTTTCATCTTTTGCTTTATAGATGGAGATCAATTCGCCTTCTGGATTGTCTGTGCGTAACTTTTTATCATATCTACTTTTATTATTGTCGATTACTTCATTCGCTGCTTGTAAAATACGCTTAGTCGAACGGTAGTTTTGCTCCAATAAAATAACATTAGCTTCTTTATAGTCTTTTTCAAAAGACAATATATTGCCGATATCAGCTCCACGCCATCTGTAAATCGACTGATCAGAGTCCCCTACTACACAAAGATTACGGAATTTCGACGCCAGCATCTTGACCAAACGATACTGCGCGTTGTTCGTATCTTGGTATTCATCTACATGGATATACTGAAATTTATTTTGGTAGTACTCTAATACATCCGGCACCCTTTCAAATAAGACAAGTGTCATCATGATTAAATCGTCGAAATCCATTGATTGATTTTGACGTAGTTTTTTCGTATAGCGTTCGTAAATATCCGCCACTGTTCGCTCATACGGGTTTTGCGGATTACAATTTTTACGGAACTCACTTGCATCGATACATTCGTTTTTCGCATTGCTGATTGCACCCAGCATAGCGCGCGGGTCATATTGTTTTGGATCCAAATTCAATTCTTTCAAGACGCGTTTGACGGCGGTTAACTGATCCGCACTATCCAAAATAGTGAAGTTTTTAGCTAAGCCGATACGATCTACATCTCTACGCAATATGCGAACACACATCGAGTGGAATGTAGACACCCACATTCTTTCTCCAGACCCCGCACCGAGTAGACCATCAATTCGATCACGCATCTCACGCGCGGCTTTATTAGTAAAAGTAATTGCTAAAATATTTGAAGGATATACTTGTTTCTCCACAACTAAATATGCGATTCGATGAGTCAATACTCGCGTCTTACCGGATCCTGCTCCAGCCATGATTAGAAGAGGCCCTTCTGTAGTCTTAACCGCTCGCGCTTGTTCTGGGTTCATACCTTTCAATAAATCCTCTGATAGTTTATTCATATCCGTACCGCCTTTTAAGAACATTTGTTCTAACTATATACTAATTACACAGATAAAGGAACTGATTTCACAGCATCTACCGTGGCAAGTGCAGCTTTCAAGTCTTCATATACGATATTTCCAACTACAACAGTATCTGCAATCGCAGCCATTTCTATTGCCTGCTCTTTTGTACGGATTCCACCGCCATAAAACAGACGTGTCTTTTGTAATAATTCTTTAGCTGCCTGAACGATTTTGGGATCGCCATATTTTCCGCTGTATTCCATATAAAAAATAGGTAGTGAAAATAGATGTTCTGCCATACGTGCATACGCTTGTACATCGTCTTCATCAGGAACTTGATCTACACCTGTCAGTTTAGCCGCTTTACAGTCGGGGTTCAGTATGCAGTATCCTTCAGTAATAATTTCATCGAAGTTCATCATATGACCATATTCACGGAGTGCTTCATGATGAAGTCCATTTAACCATTTTGAATTTGACGTATTTAACACTGTTGGAATGAAGTAATAGTCAAAACCAGGTGTGACAGAGTCTACTGTAGATACTTCTAATGCAAGCGGAACGGAATATCTGCGAAAACGTGCAAGTAAATCAAGCACATTTTCTATCGTCACTCCATCAGATCCACCGATAATCACACCGTCTGTTCCTGATTCCGCGATGCGTTCAAGATGATCATCGGATAATTCTTTGGCAGGATCGATTTTAAAAGCATGTCGCCATGTTTTATAGTCCATTAGTATGTGCACCTTCTTTTATTATAGTTTATCATCACAATAGTGTGTAACAACATAAAAACCGGTTGGGATGGTTACCCGGCCGGTTGGGGTTATTTATTTCTTTGGTTGTTGGCTTTCAAGTTCTGGATAGAGTCGGTTCAGCATTAAGTTGTAGCCGCCAGAGCCGTAATCCACACAACGACGGATACGGGAGATGGTAGCTGTGCTAGCGCCTGTCTCTTGTTGAATACTGTCATATGTCTTTTTCAGGCGTAGTTTATGAGCGACGTCTAGTCGTTGTGCTAGTGATTGGACTTCGCTCATTGTGCATACATCGTCAAAGAACTGATAGCACTCTTCCAGATCTTTCAATTCTAGAATGGCTTTAAATAACTGATCTATTTGCTCACCGCGAATTTTATCTATTTGCATATTCTCGCCCTCTCTTTGTCGATCTTACGGAATATAAGTGACGGCAGCAGACGGGCTTGAAAGGGAGGGTACAATATGAATCCAAGTTTGCCCGACTGTTAACTTTACAGGCAGTCCTTGATCTACTGGAATTAAAAATCCATCCCTATTTTCCCATTCGATTTCTCTAGTAATCCCTTCATGAAATAGCATAGCGTTACCGCCGGACTGAAGATCGATTGCTAGCCTTCCCTGTTGATCGACTGTTTGATGATTCATTTCCATCACTATTACATTCGATAACTCCACTCGTCGTTCATTCAACTTATCAACCGTATCAATACCATTGACGGAACGATAATATCGATTATTCTCCCCATCATAACGATACGTACTGATAAACTTCGGGTCCGAACTGTACGATACCGTAACCGATGAAGCTATATCCCCTATTTTATCACTTTCTTCAGGATTTAGGAAAGAAAAGGTCGGCGTCTTCGAGATCTTTTCGGAAGCATTCGTCTTTTCAAACGCTTCTTCTATATGCTCCTTGGAAATATACGAGTTATGCGGTGCTTTGCGATCAGATGAACGTTCAAACAAACTTCCATCGTACTGCATACCATTGACATGATCTACAACCCTATCATCTAATAATTTCTTAGCATCCGGGCTATAACCATGCGCAATATAAAATGCATCCATTCCGTCAGCGAAATTAACAAAATAATCACGGGCACTACGAATTGGGCCGATTTGATCCGGAATTTCACTGTGGAATATAGCTGCAAAGCGCGTGACATTACCTTCTGCTAAAAACTCATAGACCAGATCAGCCTCAGCAATTCCAGACTGTGGCCGTGCTAACGGATGATTATTGATCGTAGCGACGATTGGGCGATTCTGTAAACCTTCCGTTACTTGCTCACCCGTAAATGGTGCAGAAATATTTTGTGAAGGTGTCTCTGTCTTTTCCGGCTGTTCCGACTGTTCTTTAGAACGTGAACAGCCACTTAAACATAAGAGTCCTATACATGCGGTTAAAAGTAGCTTTCGTTTATTCCATTTCAATACAGTTCCTACCTTTCTATGTTAGGAAGTAATCGTTCATTTTTAGGACTTGCACTAAACCAATGAGCGTAATGCGGACATGTGGCAGATGAACGGATTGTAAAAACAGTAGCGTAAACACGGCGGCTCCGTGATGATAACCACGTTCCTTCAATGCTGCCTTCATCGCCAGTTCTTGTTCCATAATGACTTCAATCGGCCGATCAGACAAACCGCCATCGGTCACTAAAGATACCGTTTCATTTCATCGAAAGCTCTCTTCAACACTTGCCAATCCCATTCAATTAATAATACATCGCCCATGTTGGAATAGGAAGATGCAAATCCTATTAAATTATCCGCAAAGCTCTTCATTACTGTATTGACCCGCCACTTACCGTGTCGATCGAGCAATACTAAGAAGCACTCATAGCTAAATCTAATTATTGATTTGCTTAAATCTAACTCCGTTTCATAGACTTTCGTAATGACATCACTGAGCATTTGAATCCCTGTAGTCGAAAGGAATGTAAAGTCACTATCATCCAGCTTAAACTGTGGCTTGAATTTCTGTAACTTCGCCCAATCTACTCCGTTAAATGACTCTGTCGCTTGCCCCCCTCGCAATATCCACTGACCTTTCGACAAAACATCAGTCAGCACTAGATTTCGTTCATCTTCAAAAAGTTCAATGTCGCAAAACGACCAGTCGCGATTACACTATGCAAGTCAGTGATATCATAGTACCGTGCTATATTATAAGAAGCCATTTGATATGCATCGAGTGCAATATGAATATTGATTGTAAGTAAGTAAGTAGCGTTTTCAATTACTATGTCGGGTGGTTTTGCCGTTAATAATCGCTAGCTACGTTTGTATTTCTTGCTCATTCCACATATCAATCTCATCCCTAGATAGTAGTTTTGCGTTTACCAACTATTTCATATGCTTATGCTTTATATTAAGATAGCAATCTGATGTTAAATAGACAAGGTACATCAATATTCTCCACAACTAAGTGAATAGGATTTTACTTTATAAACAAACTATTCACATTACTAACAACTTACTAACAATTTTCCCACTTCTCATTCACATATTTCTCTTTTAGCTGTGAATATCTAGCGTTATACATGAATTATCCACAATATTCATTTATTTGTTGAACCATAATAAATCCCTCTGCTAATCTTACACAGAGGGATTTCGTAGTAAAGTATATTTATTTAAGAGAATGTTCTCCAGCCGATGTCGTTGCGGTGGAAGAAACCGTTCCATTCTTCAGTTGCTAGTCCTTCGTACACTTTTTGCTGTGCTTCTTTTAGATTATCAGCTTTCGCTGCAACGAGAAGTACGCGGCCGCCGTTACCAACAAAGTGGCCATTCTCCATTCTTGTACCCGCATGGAAAACATCTAGCCCATTAGCTATCAGCCCGTCTAATTTGGGTAATTTTTTACCATTGACGATGTCGCCTGGATATCCTTCTGATGCCACTACAACACCTAGCATCGCTTCTTCATGCCACTGCAAGTCAAAAGCTTCTCCAGCCATTAGCGCTTCCATGAACTTACCGAAATCGGAAGCCATGCGTGGTAAAACGACCTGTGTTTCTGGATCTCCGAAACGCGCATTGAATTCAATGACTTTCGGGCCTTGCTCCGTCAAGATTAAGCCAGCATATAAAATACCTGTGAAAGGAATTCCTTCTTTCGTCATTGCTTCGACCGTTGGAACTACGACACGGTCATATGCCTCTTGTACGATTTCATCTGAAATTTGAGGTACAGGAGAATAAGCACCCATACCACCCGTATTTGGACCGCGATCTCCGTCATATGCTCTTTTATGGTCTTGCGCAATAACCATTGGATAAATTTGTCCATCATGAACAAATGACATATAAGAAAATTCTTCGCCGTCTAGGAACTCTTCGACTACAACGCGTGAAGATGATTCGCCAAACTTTTGATTGCCGATCATATCATCTACTGCATCTAACGCTTCCTGAAGTTCCATCGCGACGATTACGCCTTTACCAGCCGCTAAACCGTCTGCTTTGATAACGATTGGTGCACCTTGTTCGCGAATGAATGCCTTCGCTTCGTCTGCATCAGTAAACGTGCCATAAGAAGCTGTCGGAATATCGTACTTATCCATAATTTCTTTGGCAAATGATTTACTTCCTTCAATACGAGCCGCTGCTTTCGTTGGACCGAATACCGTTAGACCTTTATCCAAGAAGAAATCTGCAATTCCTTCTGCTAGGGGTTGCTCAGGACCCACAAATGTCAGCGAGATCTCATTGTCTATCGCAAATTTCGCCAATGCTTCAAAATCCGTTGCATCAATTGGTAAACATGTAGCATCTTGTTTCATTCCATCATTACCTGGTGCAACATATACACCTGTTACAGAAGGCGCTTCGTTGAACTGTTTAGCAATTGCATGTTCACGACCGCCACTTCCAATTACAAGAACTTTCATTGTCCGTTTTCCTCCTGCCTCTTAATGTTTAAAATGACGTACGCCCGTGAATACCATTGTAATGCCATAGTCATTTGCCTTTTTAATGGAGTCTGCATCTTTCAAAGAACCACCTGGTTGGATAATCGCTGTAATACCCGCTTTTGCTGCTGCTTCCACTGTATCATCCATAGGGAAGAACGCATCCGATGCTAGAGCTGCTCCTTTAGCGCGTTCGCCAGCTTGTGTTAAAGCAATATTGGCAGCACCTACACGATTCATTTGACCCGCACCGACACCAATTGTCATATGCTCATCTGTTACGACGATTGCGTTAGACTTCACATGCTTAACAACAGCCCAACCAAGTTTCATCGCATTCCATTCAGCTTCTGTTGGTTCGCGGTCTGTTGCTACTTTAATATCCGCTTCTTCAAACCCGTATGCATCCGGCTGTTGCATGAGCAATCCACCTTCAACAGATACCGTATTCCACTGATCTTTTTTCTTCTGTTCAAATGAAATTGTTAATAGACGGATATTTTTCTTCTTCGTCAATGTCTCAATTGCTTCTTCTGTGAATGAAGGAGCGATTACGATTTCAAGGAAAATATCTGCTAACTGTACTGCAGTTTCCTGATCTACTTCTTTATTTAACGCGATGATTCCGCCAAAGATAGACGTTGAATCAGCTTCATATGCTTTCTTGAATGCTTCTGCAATCGTGTTACCTGTACCAACACCACAAGGGTTCATATGCTTCACTGCAACTGCAGCGGGCTGAGTAAATTCTTTAACAATTTGAATCGCCGCATTTGCATCTTGGATATTGTTGTACGAAAGCTCTTTTCCATGAAGTTGCTCTGCATAAGCAATTGAGAAATCAGAACCCATTGGACGGCTATAAAATGCTGCCTGTTGGTGTGGATTCTCTCCGTAACGCAAAGGTTGTTTCAATTCGTATGTATAAGTCACTTGTTCAGGGAATTGTTCACCCGCAAGATCTGTTAAATAGCTAGAAATTAATGCATCATAAGCTGCTGTATGACGGAATACTTTAGCTGCTAGACGACGGCGTGTTTCAAGTGTTGTTTTACCATCTGCTTTTAGTTCATCCAAAACTGCTTCATAGTCTGACGCGTCAACAATTACAGTAACGTATGCATGATTCTTTGCAGAAGCACGTAGCATCGCTGGACCACCGATATCGATATTTTCAATCGCATCTTCAGTAGATACGTCTGGCTTTGAAATAGTTTCTTTAAATGGATATAAGTTTACACATACGACATCGATTGGTTGAATGCCGTGCTCTTTCATTTGCGCCTGATGTCCTAGATCATCTTGCTTCGCTAGCAATCCACCGTGGATCATCGGGTTCAATGTTTTTACGCGACCTTCCATAATTTCAGGGAAGCCTGTAATTTCATCGACAGCTGTAACCGCTACTCCATTGTCTTTCAAATGCTTCATCGTACCGCCTGTAGATAATAATTCATATCCAAGTTGTTCGAGTTCTTTCGCAAACTCCAACACGCCATTTTTATCTGATACGCTTAGCAATGCACGCTTTTTCAAGAAAATTCCTCCAGTTTATAAAAAAAGCCCGTTTTCACAACAGGCTAATCAATTTTTAAATACGTTTTTTAACGTCTTCACATATAATTCATGCTCTACTGCATGAATCGCAATAGCGGTTTGTTCTGCATCATTGTTGATCACATCGACCGCTTGCTGTGCCAAAATCGGGCCCGTATCCATTCCTTCATCTACAAGGTGGACCGTAACGCCTGTCACTTTGACACCGGCAGTAACTGCTTGCTCAATCGCATCTTTACCTGGAAATGAAGGCAAGAGCGATGGGTGAATATTAATGATTCGTTCAGGGTAAGCATTGAGTAAATCCGGACCAATTAAACGCATATAACCAGCTAGTATTAACCACTCTACTTTTGCTTCTTGTAATGCTTCTAGAACCGCTTGCTCATACGCTTGCTTCGTTGCAAATTCCCGCGGACGGAAAGATGCTACAGGAATTCCAGCTTGCTTTGCTCGTTCGTTGACATAGGCATCGGGTTTATCCGTTACAAGTAATGCGATATCAGCAGGTAGATCCCCTGCTTTACATGCTGCTTCTAACGCCGCGAAGTTACTACCACTTCCTGAAGCAAAAACAGCAATTCTAACATTCTTCTCCATTACGCTAAAGTACCGTCATGTTCACCGTTGAACTTGACGCCTTCCTGTTTCGTAACGCGACCAATTACATACGCCTGTTCACCATGCGCTTTTGCAATTTCAATTGCTTTTGCAGCTTCCGCTTCTGGTAGTGCTACAACGAAACCTACACCCATATTAAAGACACTATATAGATCGCGGTCTGTTAACTCGCCTTTTTCCTTTAGCATACGGAAGACAGGTAAAATCGGCCATGCGCCTAAATCTACTTCTACTCCAAATCCTTCAGAGAACATTCGTGGTAGGTTTTCAAAGAATCCGCCACCTGTAATATGTCCCATGGAGTGAACATCTAATTGCTGATGCATTTCAAGTACAGGCTTCGCATAGATTTTCGTAGGTGTTAGCAATGCTTCCGCTACTGTTCCTAGTTCTTCATAACCTTCAATTGTACCGTTAATATCCGCACCCAACTGTTCGAATACGATATGACGTACAAGTGAATAACCATTCGAATGAATACCACTAGAAGCGATTCCAACAAGTACATCGCCTTCTTGTACGTCCTCACCCGTAACAAGCTTACTCTTCTCACAAGCACCTACCGCAAAACCAGCTAAGTCGTATTCATCTTCTTCATATAGACCTGGCATTTCTGCAGTTTCGCCACCGATCAATGCAGCTCCGGATTGCACACAGCCATCCGCTACGCCTTTAACGATTGCTTCAACTTTTTCAGGAACTGCTTTTCCAAGCGCTACATAATCAAGGAAATATAGCGGTTCTGCTCCTTGAGCCACGATATCATTTACACACATTGCAACACAGTCGATACCAATCGTATCATGACGATCTGCCATGAAAGCTAGTTTCAACTTCGTACCTACACCGTCTGTTCCTGAAATCAGAACCGGTTCTTTATATTCAAGAGCAGAAAGATCAAACATTCCGCCAAAGCCACCAAACGCACCTGCCACTCCTTTACGAGTAGTTCTTGCTACGTGGGACTTCATGCGTTCTACTGATTCATAGCCCGCTTCAATATTGACTCCTGCTTTTTCATACGCCTTCGACATGGAAAGGCCTCCTATCGTACGATTTCTTTTACGTGCGGCATTGCAGTATCTGAATAAATCTCCGTTGGATATTCACCTGTGAAACAAGCTAAGCATTGTCCACAATTTTTCATTTCAGACGATCTACCATTCGATTCGAGCATTCCTTCTATTGATAGGAAGTGAAGCGAATCCGCACCGATTTCTTCACACATTTGATCTAACGTACGGCCCGTTGCAATTAATTCAGAATCAGAACTAATATCAACTCCGTAATAGCAAGGAGCGATTAGCGGTGGTGATGCAATGACCACATGAATCTCTTTGGCACCCGCTTCTCGTAACATCGCAACAATACGTTTAGACGTAGTACCACGGACGATTGAATCATCAACCATGACGACACGCTTGCCATGAACCACTTGATGAACAGGCGAAAGCTTCATCTTCACACCTTTTTCACGCAATGCTTGAGACGGTTGAATAAATGTTCTACCTACGTATCGATTTTTGATCAAACCAAGTTCGTACGGTATTCCGCTTTGTTCGGAGAAACCGATAGCCGCAGAAATACTAGAGTCTGGAACACCCGTAACGACATCCGCGCTAATTTGTACTTCACGAGCTAGCTGTTTTCCACAACGCTTACGAGCAGCATGAATATTAATCCCGTCGATATCTGAATCCGGACGTGAGAAATAAACATATTCCATTGAACACATCGCTGGATCTGCGGCTGGCGCAAATCGTTCAGAAGTTAATCCTTTATCATTGATGATTAATAGCTCACCTGGTTCTACAGAACGAATATGTTCTGCTCCAATAATATCAAATGCACATGTCTCCGAAGCTACAACCCATGCATCCCCAATTTTCCCTAGAGCAAGTGGACGCATGCCGTTCGGATCTTGCGCGACCATTAATCCTTCATCAGTCATTAAGACAAATGCGAACGCACCTTTTAAAATGCTCAATGCTTTTTTCACTTTGTCACGTTGATTCAATGAACCGCTACTACGCTTGATTAAATGGGCTAATACTTCTGTATCTGATGTTGTTTGGAAGATACTTCCTTGGCGCTCCAAATGTTCTTTTAGATCTGTCGCATTAATTAAGTTACCGTTATGGGCTATAGCAAGACTACCTGTAGTTGAACGGAAGACGAGCGGTTGAACGTTTTCAATACCGCGTCCTTGTTCAGTTGTATAGCGGACTTGTCCAATTGCGCCATTACCTTTTAGTGTACTCAAGTTATCACCTGAGAACACTTCATTGACTAACCCTTCACCTTTAACAGCATGGAGACCGCCATCGCTTTTTACGACGATGCCGGCTCCTTCCTGCCCACGATGTTGTAATGCATGCAATGCGTAATAGCTAATTTGCGCCGCATCCTCATGCCCCCAAATACCAAATACGCCGCACTCTTCGTTTAGTCCTCTGAGTTCAGCAAGCATGGAATTGCTCCTTTCCAAGCAGCGTGGAATTGTTCTACCGTCCCTTCTATTAGGACAGTTCCTTCTGCACTTTTAATGACTAGTTGTCCGTCATCTGTCACTGTTCCGATTTTCACTGCGTCATCTACACTTTGCTCAAACGCTGCTACTTGATCTGCTTGGACCGTCACTAGGAAACGAGATTGCGTTTCACTGAATAAAGCCGTAATTGCAGAACCTTCAACTGATACATTTGCACCTAAGCCGTTTGTAGCAAATGCTTTTTCACATAGTGCTACAGCAAATCCGCCTTCTGATAAGTCTGAAGCTGATTGCAGTATTCCTTGCTGAATTGCAGCTAATAATTGTTCTTGTCGCTTCACTTCCACGTCTAGATCAATTGCTGGAACTTGACCAAAAATCTTTCCTTCGGTCATTTGTTGCAGTTCACTACCACCAAATTCCGTTGCTGTTTGACCAATTAGATAAATTGCATCTCCAGCTTGTTTGAAACCAGGTGTTGTTACTTGCTTCAAATCATGAACTAGTCCTACAAGACCAATTGTTGGAGTTGGATAGATTGAAACCCCGTTGACTTCATTTGAAAGTGAAACGTTACCGCCAATGACTGGTGCATTGAGCTTACGGCAAGCTTCTGAAATTCCGTCTGCAGACTTTTCAAGCTGCCAGAACACTTCTGGCTTATCCGGGCTACCAAAGTTCAAGCAATCCGTTAGCGCAATCGGTTCTGCTCCTGAACAAACGAGGTTACGTGCAGCTTCTGCTACCGCAATTTTACCGCCTGTTTCTGGATCCAAGTAAATGAAACGTGAGTTACAATCCGCTGTCATTGCAATTCCTTTGTTTGTTCCTCTAACACGAACGACACCAGCTGACGCACCAGGAGCTAATACTGTACTCGTTCTAGCACCTGTATCAAATTGATTGTAAACCCATTCTTTAGAAGCGATTGTTGGACGTTGTAGCAAATCAAGCAATGTAGCTTTTAAATCTGTTACTTGTGGTTCTTTATTTTCAATCGCTTGGTTTTCCGCAAACGATGCTGGTTCTTTTGATTCTTTTTGATAGCTAGGAGCGTCTTCAGCTAATAGATCAGCAGACACTTCTGCAGCTACCTCTCCTTTAAAGATCAGACGAAGCATTTTATCATCGGTTACATGACCGATTGCCACTGCATTAATACCGTATTTTGTGAATAATGCAATGACTTCTTCTTCGCGGCCTTTTTTAACAACGATTAGCATACGTTCTTGAGACTCTGACAACATCATTTCATATGCTGTCATATTCTCTTCACGCTGTGGTACTAGATCCAAATTTATCTCCACACCATAGCCAGCTTTTGAAGCCATCTCTGCTGATGAAGACGTTAGACCCGCTGCACCCATATCTTGTATACCAATTAACGCATCTGATTTGACTAATTCTAGGCATGCTTCCATCAATAACTTTTCAATGAATGGATCACCAGCTTGCATAACAGGTAGTTCTGCTTCTTCGTCAATAGCTAATTCAGAAGAAGACATTGTCGCCCCGTGAATTCCGTCCCGCCCAGTTGTAGCACCCGCATAGATGATCGTGTTGCCTACTCCTGCAGCCAAACCTTTTTGAATATCTTCGTGATTCAATAAACCAACCGCCATTGCATTAACGAGTGGACGCTTAGAGTAGCACTGGTCGAATTGAACTTCACCCGCTACAGTTGGAACACCCATCGCATTACCATAACTAGCAATCCCCGCAACTGCTTCTTCAAACAAAAACTTATCGCGTGGATCTGTCAAATCACCGAAACGAAGAGAGTTAACTAAAGCAATTGGACGTGCACCCATTGAAAAGACATCACGGATAATGCCGCCTGCACCTGTTGCCGCACCAATGAATGGTTCAATTGCAGATGGAGAGTTATGAGATTCCATTTTGAACACAGCTGCCTGATTATCACCGATATCTACGATCCCAGCACCTTCACCTGGTCCTTGCAATACGCGTGCTCCTTCAGTCGGAAACTTGCGCAAAACAGATTTAGAGCTCTTATATGAACAATGCTCTGACCACATAGCAGAGAATAGACCTGTTTCCGTGTAATTCGGAATACGACCCAACTTTTCTACTGCACGCTCATACTCCCAGTCCGTCATGCCCATTTGAAGATACAATTTGTTTTCTTTGATTTGTTCCGCTGTAGGTTCGTGATTAGTTGACATGCTGTTCACCCCAATTGTTCAAAATTGAATGGAATAAAGGCGTTCCATCTGTACCACCGATTACTTCTTCTACTGCACGTTCTGGAAGTGGCATCATACCTAGCACATTTCCTTTTTTGTTCGTAATCCCTGCAATAGCTAACGTGCTTCCATCTGTATTTCCATTCGTATATGTGAAAATAATTTGATTGTTATTTTTCAATTCTTGCGCTGTCTTTTCATCCGCATAATAATTCCCGAATTCACTAGCGACTGGAAGTGCAATATTCTGACCTTGTGCATAGCCGTTTGTAAAAGCCGTGTTATTATTTTCTACTGTTACTGTTTCTACTGCCGAACGGAACTTCAAGCCATTATTGCGTAAAAATGCACCTGGAAGAATATCAGCTTCCACCAAAATATGGAACCCGTTACCTACTCCAAGAACTAACTTACCAGAGTCAGCAAACTTCTGAAGTGCCTTGAATGCAGGCGAGCTTTTAGCTAATGCACCCGGACGTAAGTAGTTACCATATGAAGTACCAGTAGGTAATAATACTGCATCGAATTGATCAAGTTGATCCGCTTCTGTATGCCAAACGTATTCAACTTCTTGTTTAACTGTATCCTCAATCGCATGGTACATATCAAGATCACAAGTAAGGCCTGGGAATACTAGAACAGCGAACTTCATTTGCTCGCAACCTCCCCAACTTCAAATCGATAGTCTTCAATTACTTTGTTGATTAATAAATCATTACACATTTCATTCACACGCGTTTCGATTGTTTGTTCAGAACCATCCATTTCTAGCTCAATCAATTTACCAACACGTACACTTTTTACTTCCTCATAACCCATTTTCTGAAGTGCTTCTGTTGTTGCGATTCCTTGTGGATCTACAACACTTTCACGTAGTGTTACATAAATAGTTACTTTCGTCATTGTCGGTTCCTCCCAAAGTGGAAATAATAGTTTTTTAAGTCATGTACAGATGATATTAGTCTTCCCAAATACCCGATTGTTCAATCTCCTGCAATGTGTCTTCAAGGCTTTCCGTCATAATTGTGACGTGACCCATTTTGCGTTTTTCTTTAGCCTCTGCCTTACCGTATAGATGTATGGACCATTCTGGGTAGTCTGCGATCCGCTGTGTCAGTGGCGCGACATGTTCACCCAGTACGTTCACCATAATAGAAGGTTCCCATAACTTCGGCTGCCGCAAAGGCCATCCGCAAATTGCACGGATATGCTGATGGAATTGTGAAATATTACATGCCTCAATTGAATAATGTCCAGAGTTATGGGGACGCGGTGCTAACTCATTGATGACAATTTCACCATCCGCTAGAACAAACATTTCAACTGCCAATGTTCCTACCAACTTCAGGTGACTAGCAATTTTCTCCGCCGCACTCTCTGCCTGGTCTAATACACCTTGATCAACACGGGCCGGTACAATAGATTCGTGCAATATATGATGCTTGTGTATATTTTCAGCAATCGGCAGACAATATGATTGTCCATCTAGATTGCGTTGAATAATAACTGAAATCTCTTTTTCGAACGGTACAAATGCTTCAGCGATACATGAAGAATGTGCGAACAGGGCTTTAGCATCTTCTAACTGTTCTTTTGAGTCAAGTTTGACTTGTCCTTTACCATCGTAGCCACCAAAAGCCGTCTTCACAATACATGGAAAACCAACTTGATCAATTGCCTGTACTAACTCTTCGAACGTATCAGCTGCTATGTAGGGTGCAACTGGTGCGCCTGACTTTTGAATTTCTGCTTTTTCATTGATACGGTTTTGCGTAATGCGAACTAGCTCTGCTCCTTGGGGAACATATGCCTGTTCTGTCAATCGCTTTAACCCTTCATAATCAATATTTTCAAATTCAAATGTGATGACGTCACTGACTGCACTTAATTCAGTTAATGCTTGTTCATCATTATAAGGAGCGACAATTTCAATATCCGCTATTTGTCCGCATGGCGAATCAGTCGTTGGGTCTAACACGGCTATACGGAATCCAGCTTCCTTCGCTGCAAGCCCCATCATTCGCCCTAACTGTCCACCACCGATAATACCGATTGTCTGTCCGGGTAGGATTGTTTTCAATTTAGCTCACCACTGCTTTCTAAAGCGATTTGCTTCATCTCATCACGTCTTTGCTGTAATCTTCTACGCAATGCCTCATCTTGCACGCTCAGCATTTGTGCAGCTAAAAGACCTGCATTTGTAGCACCCGCTTGACCAATGGATACAGTCGCTACAGGAACTCCACCTGGCATTTGAACGATCGACAACAAAGAGTCCATTCCATTCAATGCTTTAGATTGTACAGGAACACCAATAACAGGAACTAGAGTTTTTGCTGCAACCATTCCTGGGAGGTGGGCAGCTCCGCCTGCTCCCGCAATAATCGCGTGCAATCCTTTGGCCTCAGCCTGTTCAGCATATTCAAACATGAAATCAGGTGTACGGTGAGCTGAAACTACTTTCTTTTCATAAGGGACTTCTAGTTCATCCAATATGTCACAAGCATGCTTCATCGTTTCCCAATCGCTCTTACTGCCCATAATGACACCTATCTTCGGTTCCAAATCAAATCCGCTCCTTATGCCAACCTTTAATAGTATAAAAAATTAAAAAGATCCTTGAAAACTCCACTTTTCACATGCACAAAAAGCAGAACTTTCAAGGACCCTTTACCAAATAAGTAAATAGCTACTTATTGTAAGTATCCATGAAAAATTGCTTTCCCACATAGTGTAGACATTTACGGTGTCTTGGTAGAAACGCTGCAGCCAATCCTACAGCATATACGGGGAACTCATTTACCTTTATTATAGTATCAATTAATATAGCATTCGTCAACTAAAAACCGAACATTGACTTATAACTCTTTTCAAATCATTCGCCTTTAAGTTGTCAAATTATCGAAAACACGTCAGATTACTATTGACAATAAAGCTATTAGCTATTTTTGATACCTTGAAACTGCGTTTGTTGTTTGATCGGAATGTATTTTCCGTCTACTTGTTCAAATAAAGGTTTTTCTCTTCTCCCAACAACCGTATACCCCAAGCTCTGTATACGCTCAAGGCATTGTTCCAACGTTTCATCATCCTGACGATCAAACCACATCTTATTTTTACTCATTTGAACAATTTCCCTCTTTTCACGCTCTTCACCCAGAAGCCGCCGTGTATTGATTTCGGCTCATAAGAAATAATAAAAGCTTTCGGGTCAAGTTCTGTTATTGTTTTATACAGCATTAATTCATATTTACGTGGTGTCAGGATTTGCATAGTAGAACGGCTACCACTTAAACCATTAGCAGACCAGTCCGTTACCCCATAACCTAGACGTCGTAGCTCAGCAGGCATTTCTTTATTAATATCCGCTGTAATTACATTCACTGTGATATAGCCTAACGCTAGTCTCTCTTCAATTTTCGAGCCAACTACTACACCTGACCCAAAACCTAATGCATAAGCTATCAAGTTTTGAATTTGATCCAAGTTATCCAATACCAAACCTAATCCAATAACGTAGATTACTATTTCGAACATACTAACTACAGCCGCTATATATCTGTAACCCTTCAACGTTAATATCATACGTACGGTAGAAAAGGATACATAGACGATGTTGATCACGAATATAAGTAATATCATTCCCATGAAAACCGCTCCTTTCTACAATAGATTTCATCGTATCGCGCCCAACATAAAAACTCAAGGAAAGTCTTTTGTTTATAGGTTATTTTTAACACTTCACTAGTAGATAAATTTCCCTCACGGTTGAAAAGCACATACTTTGAAGCTTCATAGTCATTTGATCAAAAACTTCAGCTTCTCACTTATATTTTATACAATTAAGTACACAAAAAAAGGGGGCGGTGACATTACTAGAAAATAGTCCATTTCCCTGCGCTCCTGTATCTTAAAAAAGATACGTTAATAAATATGAATCCAAAAAACCTCTTCGTGCCCAGCAACCTTCTACTTTCATAGGAGAAACCCCCAACTACCATCGGTGCACGAGCTTCACTTCCGTGTTCGGGCTACGAAGAATGATGAGAAACATTAAACTTTATCGGTCAAAACATAAAATATCGATCTATACTCTTTGTAACTATAAACACAAAAAAGCCACTCCCCATGGGGAATGGCTTTGCGTGCCTAGCAACGTCCTACTCTCACAGGGGGAAACCCCCAACTACCATCGGCGCACGAGTTTAACTTCCGTGTTCGGGCTACGAAGAACGATGAGCGACGGATTGCCGCGTCAGCTTCACCGCTTGCGAGTCTCACGTATTTCATACGCTTCGAGTCACAGCG
>NZ_PDYM01000030.1 GCF_002743055.1 Sporosarcina sp. P13
TTGGTACAAGGAAAAACCATTTTGTGTTTTGTCGTTGCTCGACTTACTTCCGATACTGAAGTTAGTAAAGGTCGGTTTCCTATCATCGCTTCGGCACGTGGGGGATTGCCTCCCGCCATGAGCCAACTAGCGAAGGTCGCGCTAGTTGTCTCCTGGCTTCGGCTGACCCCGCAGTTGTGCCTTCGCTTATTGAGTACAGAGTCGTTATGGTAGTCTTTGGTACAAGGAAAAACCATTTTGTGTTTTGTCGTTGCTCGACTTACTTCCGATACTGAAGTTAGTAAAGGTCGGTTTCCTATCATCGCTTCGGCACGTGGGGGATTGCCTCCCACAAAGAGCCAGCTAGCGAAAGTTCACGCTAGCCGTCTCTTTGTTTCGGCTGACCCCGCAGTTGTGCCTACGCTATTGAGTACAGTGTATTTTTAGTAGTCTTTGATACATAGTAACATTCACGTTTAAACTTTAAAGTACTATGTTACATACTTCTCTTCACAAAACGCAGGCGCCTTACAAGCGGTAGGCGTAGCAATGAGACAGATAGGCGATGTTCCTGTCTGGCTCATTGCGGGAGCCATCCGCCAGCGCCGAAGTGGGTACAGTGATGATTACTTAACAAAAATCAGAAGCGGATTGAAGTGTCTAGAACTTACAGAATCTCTTCCTAACTTCAAGAAACTTTGCCACTTACTTACCTTCACAAAACGCAGGCGCCTTACAAGCGGTAGGCGGAGCGATGAGACAGAGAGGCGATCTTCCTTTCTGGCTCATTGCGGGAGCCATCCGCCAGCGCCGAAGTGGATACAATGACGAATTACTTCTCTACTTACAGAAGCGTTATGAAATGTAAAAAAGTCACCGATTCCCTTACTAACATCAAAGAGCTATGCCACTTACTTTCCTCACCAAACATCGGAGCCGCCCGCCGCTATATGACTGTAGGTTTCCATTCGATGAACTTTTTGACGGAAGTTCGGTAAAGTCGGCATAAAATCGCTGTATTCTACTAGTTCTTTTCGTGTATTTTGTGCTATCATTAGGTTTTGAAGATGCGCGGTAGAGGAGATAAGAAATATGAAACGACGAGAAGCACGGGAAAAGGCAATCCAAACGCTGTTTCAGCTAGATAATAGTGATATGACAGTGGATGAAGCAATCGGTTATATTGTAGATGGTCAATTGAATTCATTTTATGAACAACTAGTGCGTGGCACAGCAGAAAACTTGACGGAAATTGATAGTGAAATTACGAATAAATTAGAAAATTGGTCAATGGATAGACTACCGAAAATCGAACGCACAGTGCTGCGACTAGCCGTTTACGAACTGTTGCATAACGAAGAAGTGCCTAATCGAGTGATCTTGAATGAAGCGATTGAACTGTGTAAAACATTTGGTGACGAAAAGTCTGGACGTTTCGTCAACGGTGTATTATCTAAATTCAATTAAGTTTTCTTGAAGGCGTAAAACAGTCAATACAAAAAACATAAAAGTTTGGTGGGAAAATCATGTCTAGTAAAATTATTGATGGAAAAGCAATTGGCCAAGAAATCCGAAATGAACTGAAAGAGGAAGTAGCATCTTTAGTGGAACAAGGTTATCAACCTGGACTAGCTGTTATTTTAGTTGGAGAAAATCCAGCATCTCAAACGTATGTGAAAAACAAAGAAAAGTCTAGCTTAGAAGCGGGTATGAAGTCTGAGTTAATCAAGCTTCCTGTCACGGTTTCTGAAGAAGACTTATTAAACGAAGTGGAAAAACTAAACGAAGATGACAGCATCGACGGGATCCTTGTGCAACTACCCTTGCCAAAGCATATCGACGAAAATAAAGTCATCCGTGCAATCAGCCCGGAAAAAGATGTTGACGGATTCCACCCAATGAACGTTGGGAAAATGTTGATTGGTCAACAAACATTCCTGCCATGTACGCCATACGGCATCATGCAATTGCTTGAGCGTTCGGGTGTGGAAATTGCAGGTAAACATGCGGTGATTATCGGCCGAAGTAATATTGTCGGTAAGCCGATGGGACAATTATTATTGCAAAAAGATGCAACGGTTACGTATTGTCACTCGCGTACGAACGATTTGAAAAAATTCACGAAACAAGCGGATATCTTGATTGTAGCGATTGGGATGGCTAAATTCATTACAGGCGATTACATCAAAGAAGGCGCAGTTGTGATTGATGTGGGTATGAACCGTGATGAAAACGGCAAGCTTTGTGGAGACGTAGACTTCGAATCAGCACAACAACAGGCAAGTGCGATCACACCTGTGCCAGGCGGCGTAGGTCCGATGACAATCACAATGTTGTTGAAAAACACAGTTGAGAGTGCAGAAAACAAACGAAAAGCACACGCGAATAACTAAGTATTACGAAAAGAGACGCTTAGCCGCGTCTCTATACATAAAAGGGCAGGTGACAACAACATGTCCAATCAAACTTTTTTAACCGTTCAAGCGCTAACTAAATATGTTAAACGAAAATTCGATGCCGATCCACATTTGCGTAATGTCTATGTAAAAGGTGAATTATCGAATGTCAAGATTCATCCGACAGGGCATATTTACTTTACATTAAAAGACGATAAAACTAGAATCCAAGCGGCTATGTTCAGGGGGCGCTCAAGTAGCTTACAGTTCAAGCCGGAGAATGGCATGAATGTCTTAATTACGGGAGATGTTACCGTCTATGAAGCCGCTGGATCCTATCAGCTATATGCGCAAACGATGGAACCGGACGGCATAGGTGCACTCTATCTAGCCTTTGAACAGTTGAAAAAGAAACTACAACAAGAAGGCCTATTTGAAGCCAGATTTAAGCAACCACTCCCACAAATTCCCCAACGAATCGGGATCATTACAGCGGAATCTGGTGCGGCGTTACGCGATATGTATTCGACGATCAATCGACGTTTTCCGCTGGCGGAGATGCTGTTATTTCCTGCGCTCGTTCAAGGTCGTGGTGCAGCACCGTCAATTGTTAAAGCAATTGAACAAGCGAATCGTACGGAAGGTATTGACGTGCTGTTAGTCGGTCGAGGTGGCGGTTCTATAGAAGATTTATGGGCATTTAACGAAGAAGATGTGGCGCGAGCAATATTTTCGAGTAGAATTCCGATTATTAGCGCTGTCGGTCACGAAACCGATACGACGATTGCTGACTATGTAGCCGATTTACGTGCGCCTACTCCTACAGCAGCTGCTGAAATGGCGGTTCCGGATCAGGTTCAATTAGTCCAGCATCTGAACAATCAACAACGAGCGATTTTTCTTGCAGTACAGACGCTACTGAAACAGTTGAATAAGCGTTTAGAAACTGCGCGTTCCGCTTATCCTTTACAATATCCCGATCGACTGTACCGTCCATTTATCGAGAAGTTGGATCATTTAGAAGAGCGATTACGTCGTAGTAGTACGGGTTTAATTCAAGAAAAGCGATTGAATTTTGATCGGTTATATGCTGGATTTCAGTACTACACGCCGATTCGTCGGATTCAACAAGAACAGCAACAGGCGAAGCAGTTAGAGACGCGACTCCACCGTGCGACTGAGCAGGCAATTTCGTCTCAACAACAACGATTTGTCGCATTGATGCGTATGATGCAAGCACTCAATCCGCTACAAGTAATGGAACGGGGATTTTCCATAGGGTATCAAGAGGGTGAAGTTGTGAAATCGATAGAAGATGTTGCAGTCGGCAAGCAACTGACAATTCAAGTATCAGATGGAACGATTGAAACAGTCGTTGAGACGATTATTCCAAAGGAGGTCAAGTAAGGATGGCAGAAGAAAAAGAATTGCAATTCGAACAAGCAATGCACCAATTGGAAGAAATCGTACAGAAATTGGAAGCTGGTGAAGCGCCTTTAGATGATACAATCACCTTATATAAGCGCGGCATGGAACTTTCAGCGCATTGCCAAAAGAAATTACAAAATGCAGAAAAACAATTGATTCGAATGATTGATCAAGAAGGTAATGAATCATCATTTGATCCGACAGTAGGTGAGCCGAATGAATGAAACATTACGAGCGTTTATGGATGAAAAGATTCCTGAAATCGAAAGAGAATTAATGAACCAACTAGCGAAATCAGATATTCCTGATGTTTTGCATGAATCGATGACGTATTCTGTGGAAGCAGGCGGTAAACGAATTAGACCGTTACTCGTACTTGCAGTATTACACGATTTGAATTCTGATTCAGCAGATGCCTTGAGAGTCGCTGCGTCTGTTGAATTTATACATACATACTCATTAATCCATGATGATCTACCGTGCATGGATGATGATGATTATAGAAGAGGCAAGCCGACAAATCATACCGTATTCGGTGAAGATATAGCGACGCTTGCGGGCGACGCGATGCAAGCAATGGCGTTCCAAGCACTTGCGGAACTTCGTGAAACGAACGTGTCAGATGCATTAGAATTAGTCGGACTGTTAGCGAAAGCTTCCGGTGCCCAAGGGATGGTCAAAGGACAAGTGCTCGATATGAAAGGCGAACAGCGAGCTTTGCCGTTAGCTGAGTTAGAAGAAGTACATATTCATAAAACAGGTGCACTTTTGTCATACTGTATTGAAGCGGGCGCTGTATTAGCACAGGCTACTGAAGAGCAACGAACGCAATTGCGTCGTTTTTCGAAAAATATTGGCTTAGCTTTCCAAATTCAAGACGATATTTTAGATGTAACCGCAACGACGGAGCAATTAGGGAAACCTGCAAACAGTGATACATCTAGTGAGAAATCAACGTATCCTTCGCTTTTAGGACTTGACGGAGCCCGTGCTCAATTGAAGGAGCGCCATGAAGAAGCACTTGACGCATTACAGTCCATTGGTTTAGGAAATTCCGTTTTACAGCTATTAGCGGATTATATTATTGAACGAAATATGTAAAGCTAGACCATAATATTTGTGTCGGACTCGGTTACTGTTATAATGTAGGAACAAACAGTGCACTTGACATTTGATTCGAAAATATAGGGTGTTTCAGCTAAACGTTCCGTACGAATAGAACGAATTACTTACTTGATGAAGGTGTGTGATCATGATGGATCTTACAACGATTACTAATCCATCTTTTATAAAAGAGCTCGATAAAGGCCAGTTACTGGATTTGGCGCAAGATATTCGCCATTTCCTCATAGAAAATTTATCCGTAACGGGCGGTCATATCGGCCCTAACCTAGGTGTTGTGGAGTTGACAATTGCGTTGCATCGGACGTTTGATAGTCCGACTGATAAAATCTTATGGGACGTTGGACATCAATCATACGTCCACAAAATTTTGACAGGTCGCGCAGGGGAATTCGATTCGCTTAGAAAATATAAAGGGTTAAGTGGATTTCCAAAACGGGCGGAAAGCGAACATGATGTATGGGAAACTGGACATAGTTCAACTTCTTTATCGGCGGCTATGGGAATGGCCATTGCACGGGATATTAAGAAGGAAAAAAGTTATGTAATTCCAGTAATTGGTGATGGTGCATTAACAGGTGGTATGGCGCTTGAAGCGTTAAATCATATCGGCCATGAAAAAACGAATATTACGGTGATCTTGAATGACAATGAAATGTCCATCGCTCCAAACGTAGGTGCATTGCATTCCATTCTCGGTAAATTACGTACGGCTGGAAAGTATAATAATGTAAAAGATGAACTGGAATTCTTATTGCGTAAAATTCCTGCAGTCGGCGGAAGAGTCGCAACAGCTGCGGAACGCGTGAAAGACAGTTTGAAATATTTAGTCGTAAATGGTGTGTTTTTCGAAGAACTCGGCTTTACGTATTTAGGACCGATTGACGGCCATGATTTTGCAGAATTGGAACGTTCGCTTCAGTATGCAAAGAAAATGGAAGGTCCTGTCCTTCTTCATGTCATTACGAAAAAGGGTAAAGGCTATAGTCCGGCTGAGATGGACAAAATCGGAACGTGGCATGGTACAGGCCCTTATAAGATCGAAACAGGCGATTTTGTGAAATCACCTACGAAAGGACCTGCTTGGAGTGCGTTAGTTTCTGAAACGGTACGCAAGCTAGCACGTGAAGACCGTCGTATTGTGGCGATTACACCTGCTATGCCTGTCGGGTCAAAACTTGAATCATTCGCGGCAGAATTCCCAGATCGCTTTTTCGATGTCGGGATAGCAGAACAACATGCGACAACGATGGCAGCTGGACTTGCGGCGACAGGTATGAAGCCGTTCCTAGCGATTTATTCTACATTCCTTCAGCGTTCGTATGATCAAATGCTACATGATATTGCACGTCAGAAATTGAATGTTTTCATCGGCATTGATCGTTCCGGTCTAGTCGGGGCAGATGGTGAAACGCATCATGGGGTTTATGATATTGCGTTCTTACGACATATACCGAATTTGGTAATTATGATGCCTAAGGATGAAAATGAAGGACAACATATGGTGAAAACTGCTATTGAATATAATGAAGGGCCAATTGCTATGCGTTTCCCTAGAGGTAACGGCTACGGTGTGCTGATGGATGAAGACCTTCATACGATTCCGATCGGTACATGGGAAGTGTTAAAAGAAGGCGAAGACGCGACGATTTTGACTTTTGGATCGACACTTCCTATGGCATTTGCGGCAGCAGAGCAGATGAAGCGACAAGGAAAAGATGTATCCATCGTCAACGCACGTTTTATCAAGCCAATGGATACAGATTTATTGGATGAATTGTTTGCATCAGGTAAACCAATTATTACGATTGAAGAGGCTGTTCTTGCTGGTGGCTTCGGTAGTGCGGTGCTTGAATATGCAGAACAAGCGAATAAATTCTCTACAATCATCGAAAGAATCGGTATTCCGGATGATTTCGTTGAACATGGCAGTGTGGAAGAATTATTAAAAGAAATCCACATGACACCCGATCATGTTGTAGAAGTGACGATGGCAGCAATTAGCCAGGCAGCGGAAAGAGAAACTGTATGAGCTCACCAGTGAAAAAAGAACGCGTAGACATCTTGTTAGTGGAACGTGGCTTAACGGAATCCCGTGAACAAGCGAAACGTTCCATTATGGCAGGACTTGTCTATTCAGAGTCAGCACGAATAGAAAAAGCAGGAGAGAAAATTGCAGTGGATGCACCGTTGACTGTAAAAGGCCCAGCGATTAAATACGTCAGCCGTGGTGGTTTGAAATTGGAAAAGGCTTTAGCTTCTTTTCCGATTTCTGTCAACGGTAAAATTGTCTTGGACATCGGAGCTTCTACTGGCGGATTTACAGATTGTGCACTACAAAATGGCGCGAAGCATTGCTATGCGCTAGATGTGGGCTATAATCAACTCGCTTGGAAAATCCGTCAGCATGAACAAGTAACTGTTATGGAGCGTACCAACTTCCGTCACGCGACTGTAGACTTATTTACAGAAGGCTTACCAGAAGTGGCGACGATTGATGTGTCGTTTATCTCCTTATCTTTAATCTTGCCTGCATTAAAGAACATACTCATTCCAGGTGGTCAAGTGGCTGCTTTAGTGAAGCCGCAATTTGAAGCGGGTAAGGATAAAGTAGGTAAAAAAGGGATTGTTCGAGAACTTGCTACACATAAGGAAGTTCTTGAAAAAATTGCTTTTATGGCAGTCGCTGAAGGTTTTTCTGTTAAAGGTGCAACATATTCTCCGGTTACGGGTGGAGAAGGTAATATTGAATTCCTATTTTATTTAGAATCTGAAGAGCAACCGGTGTCGAACATAACATCAGAAGACTTCCTAGATCTAGTGAAACAGGCACATAACGACTTAACATAACGCGCAGAGAGTTGCGCGTTTTTTGTATGGTATGTATAATTTTATGTTAGGACTTATAGGAAGCGGAGTGAAAGAAATTGAATAAAGGTCAGCGACATATTCGCATACGAGATATAATTACGAATCATGAAATAGAAACACAAGACCAATTGGTAGATATGCTTAAAAACACAGGTGTAGACGTTACACAAGCGACGGTATCTAGGGACATTAAAGAATTGCATCTTATTAAAGTGCCATCCCCTTCAGGTAATTACAAATACAGCTTACCACCAGTTCATCGCTATAATACGGAAGAGAAGTTAAAGCGTATGTTGGAAGATGCATTTATTGGAATCGACAGTGCAAGCCATTTTATCACGTTGAAAACGCTTCCTGGTAACGCGCAGGCTGTCGGTTCGTTGATTGATAACCTAGACTGGGATGAAATGCTTGGCACGATTTGCGGGGATGATACGTGCTTAATTATTTGCCGTGAAGAGTCTAAAACGGAGTATGTAAAAGACAGATTATTATCCATGCTTTAAGTGAGGTGAGTCATTTTTGTTAAGTGAACTTTCTATTAAAAACTTTGCTATTATAGAACAACTGGAAATCGAATTTGACGAAGGCTTAACGGTATTAACGGGTGAGACTGGTGCGGGGAAGTCGATTATTATTGATGCCGTTCAATTATTAGCTGGTGGAAGAGGATCGCAGGAGTTTATTCGACATGGTTCGAAAAAAGCTGAACTTCAAGGGATGTTTACAATTGATGGAGATCAATCTTCTGTCATCGAACGTTTAGAAGAATTCGGTATTGAAGCCGACGAAGGTGTCATTATTCTGCGGAGAGATTTGAATACGAATGGAAAATCGGTTTGCCGTGTCAACGGGAAGTTAGTAACGATTGCCATTCTGCGTGAAATCGGCTCGTTACTCATTGATATTCATGGCCAGCATGAAAACCAGGAATTGATGAATGAACGACGCCATATTCATCTATTAGACTTTTTTATTGGCGAACCTATTGAACACGCGCTGTCTACATATACCGACATTTATGATAAGTATAAAAAGCTGCAACAATTGATCGCTACGAAAACGCAAGACGAGCAACAAATTGCGCAGAAAATTGATTTGTATAAGTTTCAATTGGAAGAAATTGATGCAGCAAATTTAGTTATTGGCGAAGAAGAGGAATTGGAGTCAGAACGTGTGAAACTCCAGCATTTTCATCGGATTTTCGATCGATTGAATACATCTTATGAGGCAATTGCGTTAGAGTCACGCGGATTAGATTGGATCGGCAATGCGATGAGTGATTTAGAAGAAGCGGCTTCAATTGATGCAGAATTACAACCGTTATCGGAAACAGTGAATACGTCGTTTTATTCGCTTCAAGATGTTTCGCATGACTTGAAACGTCTCATCGATAGTATGGAATTCAATCCGGATCGCTTGAATTTTGTGGAAGAACGCTTGGCGCTATTTTTGACGTTGAAACGAAAATACGGTAAATCATTGGAAGATATTTTGTTATATCGAGATAAAATTGCGGATGCACTTGATCAATTGGTGAATCGTGACGAACGATTGCATCAAAACCAAGAATTATTGACACAATACGTTAAAGACCTTGAAATTGAAGCAAATGAATTATCTGTCATTCGAAAAAAAGCTGCATTGCGTCTTGAAAAAGGTATTGAAGAACAACTTAAGCAATTGTATATGGAAAAAGCGACATTTAAGGTGCAAATTAAGCAAAAAGAACCGAACCAATTCGATGCCAATGGCTTTGATGAAGTGACGTTTATGATTTCTACCAATTTAGGTGAACCGCTAAAACCGTTAGCCCGTGTAGCTTCGGGTGGCGAATTATCTCGAATGATGTTAGCCTTAAAAACGATTTTTTCACAACATCAAGGGGTCACATCCATCATTTTCGATGAAGTGGATACCGGTGTCAGTGGACGAGTGGCGCAGTCCATCGCAGAAAAAATTGCGATGATTTCCAGCCATTCACAAGTATTATGTATTTCGCATTTGCCGCAAGTGGCTGCGATGGCGGATCACCATTATTTGATAAAAAAAGAAATTCATGACGGCCGTACAACAACGGCAATCCATGATGTGATGAAAGACGAACGAACGGAAGAACTGTCGCGTATGCTGTCAGGCGCGGAAATTACGCCATTGACTCTTCAACATGCCGAGGAATTACTCGTTTTAGCAAATCAGCGAAAGCAAGCGTTTCAAAGTGAAATGATTCAAAAGTAGGGTGTGTTTTATTCAATTTCATATACTGTTTATTTTACCCTTTCATACTTTCTCAACGAAAGGACATACCAAAGGTATCTTTCGTTGAGGAGGTGAATCATGGGATGGAATAGATCTTTTAAAACGTTTTTTGGTCTTCTTTTGATGCTCTGCCTTGTGCCTGTAACTAGTTACGCCCAAGAGGAATCCCTTATTCCGATGGGACACTCCATTGGAATTCAAATGGATTTAAGCGGTATTTACGTTACGAGTGATGTTGTGGTGGATCAACATCCATTGTTGAAAAAAGGTGACATCATTCAAGAACTGAATGGCGTGGAAACGAAGCAACTCGTCCATTTCGAACGTGCCATGCAAAAAAATATGCCCGCTACGATGACTCTCGACATTTTGCGTAATGGAGAAGAGAAAACGCTCCAGGCAGATTCGTCACTCATTAAGCGCGTCACACCGTTCTTGAAAGATCGCACAGAAGGTACGGGCACATTAACATATGTGGACCCGAAATCGGGTACGTACGGTGCGTTGGGTCACCAAATAATCGACAGTACCCTAGAGTCTGCTCCTTCATTTGAAAAAGGTGCCATTTATTTATCGGAGATTAGTCAAATTAAGAAAAGTTCTCCGGGGTTTCCAGGGTATAAAATTTCCTCGATTATTGATCAAAATAAGTTGCTTGGAACGATTAAGATCAATAACGTCTACGGTATTTTCGGAAGTTGGACAGACGCTTATAGCAAAGTGTTAGCTGAACCGCTGGAAATTATGCATCCGTTTGAGTTGAAGATTGGTCCTGCAGAAATTTATACGACAGTTCAAGGGTCGAATGTGGAAAAGTTTTCAATCAAAATTACGAAGGTTGAAGAAGAACAATTCCAAATCCTATTGACCGATCCAAAATTACTGAAGAAAACGGGCGGAATATTACAAGGGATGAGCGGAAGTCCGGTGATCCAGAACGGCAAGTTTGTCGGTGCGATTACGCATATGTTTGTGGACGAACCGGAAAAAGGGGCCGCGCTTTTTCTTAAGACGATGCGAATGCATGCGAAGTGAAAAAACGGTCTATGCAGATTTTCTGCGTAGACCGTTTTTTTTTTGAATTCAAATGAGTGAAGAGAATACCGTTACACTGCGTTTCATTGGTGTTTTCTTCTGAAGATAAAATTGTGAAGTAATTTTATGCTACATGATCCATGCAGTGAAATCTAAAACTACTTACTATATGTCCAATCCGCTCTCTTTTTGTTATGATAAATTAAATAGATTGATAATTTTATCTTGACAAATCGTTTCTTTCTATTTCATTCAAGCGAACAATATAGAAAAAAGTCGAAAAACATAGAAAGTGTCGGTCATAAGTATCAATTTGCATAAACTATTAAGTAAAACTAGAAATTACAAAATATTTCACTTACGATATTAAGAGACGCACACCGTACGGCGGGAGCATTATGCCGACTTTATATCAGGGGGAATGGGTAAATGGAAAATGTGAAAATTGCAATAGCTGATGATAATAAAGAACTTGTTAAAACGATGATGTCTTATTTTGAAAAACATCCACAGGTAGAAGTGATTTGGACAGCGAATAATGGGCAGATTTGTTTGTCGATGCTTGAACAAGAACGTCCTGACATTCTGTTATTGGATATTATTATGCCGCATTTGGATGGCATTGGGGTGCTCGAAACGTTAAATGAAACGAATAAAATGGGTGACATGCAAATTATGATGCTGACAGCGTTTGGACAAGAAACGGTAATGTCTCAAGCGGCAGGATTAGGTGCTTCCTACTTCATGTTGAAGCCGTTTGAACCGGATCGCTTGATTAGCCATATCTTTAAAATTGCTGGCAGACCAAAGACCAATACGCAGTCATTTGTCGTTCAGGAGTCGCAAGAACCTACGGGAGTCGTGACTCAAAAAGTGTTGGATACAGCGATTACGTCGATGATTAAGGAAATCGGGGTTCCTGCACATATTAAAGGTTACGCATTTTTGCGCGAAGGGATTACGATGGTGTATAACGATGTAGACCTGTTAGGATCAGTGACAAAAATTCTCTATCCAGATATCGCAAAAAAGTATAATACGACACCTTCTCGTGTGGAGCGAGCAATTCGACATGCGATTGAAGTGGCGTGGAATCGTGGAAATTATGATTTAATATCGAAAACTTTCGGTTACACAGTGCATCATTTGAAGAGTAAGCCGACAAACAGTGAATTCATCGCGATGATTGCAGATAAAATCCGTTTAGAACATATGGTGAGCTAAAACGGTTTGGTTAATTTTTACAGACAATGGATTGCGCGAAAAGCCAGCGAATGATTAAAGTCGTTGGTTTTTTTCGTCCCTTTAGGGGATGAAAGAAATAGATTCCTGCAAAAGAAGCCGATGTCTTCGAAGCATTGTTATCGATTGTATGTGCATATGCTAGTAACACACACGAACGACTATGCGGATTTGAAAAAAATCGAGCTGACATGAGAAAAAATGGAACAAGCAAAAGCTAGTCTTTCAGCTGATGGTAAAATGAATAATATGGTAAACTATCCGCCTAATGGTATGTTTGAAATAACAAGTGAAGGAGTATTGAATGTCTGACAATCAAGTGTTTGCGCATCGAGGCGCATCCGGTAGTCACGTTGAAAATACGATGAGCGCTTTTAAGGCTGCGGTCAAAAAAGGTGCAGATGGTATTGAACTGGATGTACAACAGACGAAAGATGGAGAATTGTTCGTGATACACGACGATAATATGCTTCGGCTAACTGGTGTAGATCAACAGATTGATCAATTGACGGCAACAGAACTACAGCGCATGAAAGTAGGAAATAGCAGATCACGATGGATTTACGGGCATTCTATCCCTCTTTTATTTGATGTGGTTGCTTTCTGCACGGAGCATAATCTAGCGTTGAATATCGAGCTCAAGGAAACAGTCTATGGACAGCCAGAAGTTATCCAGCGAATTTTGGATTACGTCGATGGTATGGAGAATGTGCACCTGTCTTCTTTTGACTACGAAACGATGCAATTGGTTAGAGAAGAAAGCGAAGCGATGGAAACAGCTTTGTTAGTGAAGAAAAAAACAGTCGATTGGGCGGATTTGTCTAGGTACGACGTGGATGCTTTGCATTTTCACAAACGTTTGTGGATAGAGCCTTACAAGACAGCGTTAATAGAAAGCGGCAAGACGTTGCGCATGTACGGGGTCACAGGGAAAGAACCGTTCTTGTCCAACACGCCCGAAGTCACCGGCTGGATCACCGACTACCCAAAGCGTCTGCGTAGGAAGTTAAAATAAGGAACTGAAGTAGTTGCTTAGTAAATTGTCCGAGATTTAGGGCGGAAATGTGCTTCCAACGCTCCGCTTATGTTCGCAAAAGCCGTACTTCGCAACGGCTCTCTCTTCAGAGGTGGTCGCTTGTCCTATAGGCGTGGCTTGCGCCAAGAGAAAAGAAGTACCCCGAACGCGTCCGCCTGGAGCGCAGCGAAACGGTATAATTACACACGCCCGTTCATTTATTCGAAAGCAGAAAAAGGATCAAGGAATGAAAATCCTTGATCCTTTACTTTATATCCTTTTTAAACCGTTCAGCCGCCCGACCGCTTCTTCGGTCACGTCGCAACAAGAAACCTGCGAAAAATCCTAAACCGGCTACGAATAATAGTAAACCGCCTAAGAATTGTAGCCAAATAAACGGAAATGGCTGAAACAAATGTCCGAATAAAGAATCACGCATTAATTTTATACCGAGAGCCGCTGCAATTCCCGGAATTAATAGTACAATAAACGCAGCAAGACGCGCCATTACATTCAACCCCTTATCGATTTAATTTTACAACGTCATGATAGATTGTCAAGGGCTCCGCCATCATGTACGATATAGATGGGCGTCATGCATTACAGGCTAGAAACGCAATGGAAAACTGTCAAAGTTGCAATCTAGCAAGAAGAAATTTAAAATTACATATAACGACTAATCTTTACCTAATCTTTTTAAAATTTGGAGGGGTACGAATGGAATTATTTACGTATATGGAAGATCATGATTATGAGCAGCTCGTCCTATGTTACGACAAGGCATCTGGCTTGAAAGCGGTTATCGCGATTCATGATACAACGCTTGGACCAGCTCTTGGTGGTACACGTATGTGGACGTATGCTAGTGAAGAGGCTGCGATTGAAGATGCATTGCGCCTTGCTAAAGGAATGACATATAAAAACGCAGCAGCCGGCTTAAACTTAGGTGGCGGGAAAACGGTTATTATCGGGGATCCAAAAACGGACAAGAACGATGAGTTATTCCGTGCACTCGGCCGTTATGTCGAGGGGTTAAACGGTCGTTATATTACAGCTGAAGACGTCGGTACAACAGAATTCGATATGGATTTGATTCATTTAGAGACAGACTACGTAACAGGTATCTCTTCTGGTAAAGGTACTTCTGGAAATCCATCACCAGTCACAGCACTTGGTATTTATAAAGGAATGAAAGCCGCTGCGAAAGAAGCATTTGGCGATGATTCGCTTACAGGTAAAACGGTTGCGGTACAAGGTGTCGGAAACGTCGCGTACACGCTATGTGAGTTCTTGCACGAAGAAGGCGCCCATCTAATCGTTACTGATATTAACGAAGAAGCGGTTCAACGTGCAGTCGATGCATTTGGTGCAATAGCTGTTGGGACAGATGAAATCTATTCACAAAAAGCAGATATCTTTGCTCCGTGTGCATTAGGTGCTGTCATCAATGACGAAACAATTCCACAATTACAGGTAAAAGTGGTCGCTGGATCCGCAAATAACCAATTAAAGAATCCTGAACACGGTGACCGTTTGCATGAAATGGGAATCGTCTACGCTCCAGATTACGTTATTAATTCAGGCGGCGTAATCAATGTAGCGGATGAACTCATAGGCTACAATAAAGAACGTGCATTAAAGCGTGTAGAAGGTATTTACGATACGATTTTAAAAATCTTTGCAATCTCTAAACGTGACGGCATTCCATCCTACTTAGCGGCTGACCGTTTGGCAGAAGAGCGTATTGCACGAGTGAGTGCAACACGAAGCACGTTCTTACGTAAAGAAAAAAATATCTTATCCAACAAATAATAATGACGGATGCATACATAGTGGTAGGCGTACCCCGCCTACCATTCCAATTGTATGCCCATATTTAGGAGCGGCGTGCAATGTAGCTGTTCTGCGGAAGGGGTTTATACGTTGAGTAAAGAATATGACTTGGTTATTTTAGGTGGCGGAACGGGCGGTTATGTTGCGGCTATTCGTGCTGCTCAACTCGGTTTGACAACAGCAATCGTAGAAAAGTCCAAACTAGGCGGCACATGCTTGCATAACGGATGTATTCCAAGCAAAGCGATGCTAAAAAGTGCGGAAGTATTCCGTGTAACCCAACAACAAGCAGATGAATTCGGCGTAAAAACTGGCGAAGTCTCACTAGATTTTTCACAAGTTCAGAAAAGAAAACATAAAATAATTGAACAATTGCATGCGGGAATCGAAAGCTTGATGAAAAAAGGGAAAATTGATGTCTATCATGGAACAGGCAGAATATTAGGTGCTTCAATTTTTTCTCCAATGCCAGGCACCATTTCAGTGGAGATGGACAATGGTGACGAAAATGAAATCTTGATCTTAAAAAACTTGATCATCGCAACGGGTTCGAAACCACGTACACTTCCAGGACTTGAAATTGATGAAGCGGATGTCATGACATCAGATGGGGCTTTAGTAATGAATGCGCTTCCATCTTCTATAACGATTATCGGCGCGGGTGTAATTGGTATCGAATGGGCTTCTATGCTGAATGATTTTGGCGTCAACGTGACGGTGCTTGATCGACTGGGTCATTTGTTACCTACTGAAGATCGTGATGTTGCCATCGCTATGCAAAAAGCGTTGGAAAAACGTGGTGTTACGTTTATTTTAGGAGCAGACATTCACACGGAGTCACTGCAAAAAACAGATTCTGTGACGATTACTTATACAGTAGACGGGGTCGAACAATCAATCACTAGCGAGAAGTTACTAGTCTCGGTTGGTCGTTCCGCAGTAATCGATGATATCGGTTTAGCGAATACAGAAATTCAAGTGGAAAATGGATTCATCCAGACAAACAAGACCTATCAGACGAAAGACAATCATATCTATGCGATAGGCGACGTAATTGGCGGTCTTCAACTTGCGCACGTTGCAGAACACGAAGGAATCTATGCGGTTGAACATATCGCAGGCATTAAACGTGAACCTATCGATTACGCTTTCGTACCTAGATGTGTCTATTCATTCCCAGAAACAGCCGCTGTAGGGTTAACGGAACAGCAAGCCGTAGATCAAGGCTATGAAGTGAAGGTTGGGAAGTTCCCTTTCCAAGCCAATGGGAAGGCACTGGTGAACGGTCACGCAGATGGCTTCGTTAAAATTATTACAGATCAGCAAACGGACGATATTCTCGGTGTTCATATGATGGGGGCACATGTTACAGATCTCATCTCTGAAGCGGGACTCGCGATGGTGTTGAATGCGATTCCATGGGAAGTATCTTCCATGATTCATCCGCATCCTACATTATCAGAAGCGTTCGGTGAAGCGGCGTTGGCTGTAGAAGGGCTTGCCATTCACATGTAAAGGAGGAAACGGTTTGAATAATCGACATATTGAAATGGGTTTGACAGATGAAGATGTATTACAAATATATGAAAAAATGTTGATGGCCCGTCGCTTAGATGAACGGATGTGGCTACTCAATCGTGCGGGTAAAATTCCGTTTGTTATTTCATGTCAAGGACAGGAAGCGGCGCAAGTAGGTGCGGCTTTTGCTTTGGATAATGAAAAGGACTGGATTGCGCCTTATTACCGAGATATGGGTATTGTTTTGCACTTTGGTATGACTCCAAAAGAATTGATGTTATCGGCTTTTGCAAAAGCGGAAGATCCGAACTCGGGCGGACGTCAAATGCCAGGACATTTCGGGCAGCGAAAAAATCGTATTATCACAGGATCCTCTCCCGTGACGACACAATTACCACACGCAGTAGGTGTAGCGCTTGCTGCTAAAATGAATAAAGAAGATTTCATCACATTTGTGACACTTGGAGAAGGTTCTTCCAATCAAGGAGATTTCCATGAGGGAATGAACTTTGCGGGTGTGCATAAATTGCCTACTGTTATTATGGTAGAAAACAATAAATACGCGATTTCCGTTCCAGTAGATAAACAATTGGCTTGTGAGCATGTATCTGATCGTGCAGTGGGCTACGGAATGCCAGGCGTAACAGTAGACGGCACAGATCCACTGACGGTCTATGAAGCGGTGAAAAAAGCAGCTGACCGTGCAAGAAGCGGCGGGGGCCCTACATTAGTTGAAGCTGTCTGCTATCGTTTGACAGCGCACTCTTCTGATGATGATCAGCGTTTATATCGTGACGCGGAAGAATTGGAACAGGAAAAGAAGTTGGATCCATTATTGACTTTCATTCAGTACTTGCAAGAACAGGAAGTATTGACGGAAGAGATGCAGGATGAGATTGAACAACGTGTGAAGCTTTTGGTCGATGAAGCAACGGAATATGCAGAATTGGCTCCTTATGCACGCCCTGAACATGCACTACGCTATGTTTATGATGAAGAAGGAGGCGACGCATAATGGCCGTTCGTTCATTTATAGATGCCATCAATATGGCGATGAGAGAAGAAATGGAGCGCGACGATCAAGTATTCGTTTTAGGTGAAGACGTAGGTCGTAAAGGCGGCGTATTTAAGGCGACGATTGGCTTATACGATCAGTTTGGTGAATACCGCGCGCTTGATACGCCACTTGCAGAATCAGCTATTGCAGGAGTTGCAATCGGTGCTGCGATGTACGGTATGCGTCCGATTGCGGAGATGCAATTTGCGGATTTCATCATGCCGGCAGTGAACCAAATCGTTTCAGAGGCAGCGAAGATTCGTTATCGTTCCAATAATGATTGGTCTTGTCCGATCGTTATTCGTGCGCCTTTTGGTGGTGGCGTGCATGGTGCGCTTTATCATTCACAATCTGTTGAATCGATGTTCGCCTCTACACCTGGATTAAAAATTGTCATTCCGTCCACTCCTTATGACGCAAAAGGGTTACTAAAAGCCGCTGTGCGTGATGCAGACCCTGTGTTGTTCTTCGAGCATAAGCGTGCTTACCGTTTGATCAAAGGTGAAGTGCCTGACGATGATTATGTATTGCCAATCGGTAAAGCGGACTGTAAGCGTGAAGGCGATGACTTGACGATCATAACTTATGGTCTTTGTGTTCATTTCGCATTGCAAGCAGCGGAACGACTCGCGGAAGACGGTATTTCCGCTCACATTTTAGATTTACGTACAGTGTATCCACTAGATAAAGAAGCGATTATTGAAGCGGCTTCCAAAACAGGCAAGGTGCTTTTAGTGACAGAAGATAATTTAGAGGGCAGTATTATGAGTGAAGTGTCTGCGATCATCGCGGAGAACTGCTTATTTGAATTAGATGCACCCATCAAACGTCTAGCGGCGCCTGATGTACCTGCTATGCCGTATGCTCCTTCGATGGAAAAATTCTTTATGATGAATCCTGACAAGGTCGAAAAAGCGGCAAGGGATTTAGCAGAGTTTTAGTCTAAGGAGGCAGAATAATGGGCATCGAAAAAATCACTATGCCAAAACTAGGCGAAAGTGTAACCGAAGGAATCATTGAAAAATGGCTAGTCAAACCAGGCGATACGGTCGCTAAATATGACGCATTAGCTGAAGTGACAACAGATAAAGTATCTGCCGAAGTACCTTCTTCTTTTGCCGGAACGATTACGGAAATCGTTGCTAAAGAAGGTGAAACGATTGAAGTAGGCGAAACGGTTTGTCTGATTGAAGTAGAGGGAGAAGCTGCGCCTACAGTGGTCTCTGAACGACAGGAAGAGCAGCCACCTGTTCAGCAAGAACAAGCGCCAGTGAAAAAAGCACCGCCAGTACAAGCGTCAGCAACACCAAAAACTAGCGGTAAAGCAGCAGGTAGATACTCTCCCGCTGTCTTAAAACTAGCGCAGGAAAACGACATTGACTTGGCAAACGTTGCAGGTACGGGCCGTGAAGGCAGAATTACCCGTAAAGATATTCTAGCGTTCATTGAGAGTCCAACCGCCTCCTCGCAACAACCGACGGAATCAGCTGGAACTGCTAAAGAACATCCGCAAGTACAGACGGAAATCGCAGAATTCGATACCGAAAAGTCCGGATTCGAACAAAACGTTACGCCGAATGTGCAGTTGGAAAATGGCGACATCGAAATTCCAGTCACAAGTATCCGTCGTGCCATCGCGAAAAACATGGTGCGTTCCGTAACCGAAGCGCCACATGCGTGGACAATGGTCGAAGTTGACGTAACGGATCTTGTCGCACTGCGTGACGGTGTAAAAGAAGACTTCAAACAAAAAGAAGGATTTAATTTAACGTACTTCGCCTTCTTCATCAAGGCTGTTTCTCAAGCGTTGAAAGAATTCCCTGCAGTCAATTCGATGTGGGCGGGTGATACGATTGTCATGAAAAAAGACGTCAATATTTCGATTGCCGTTGCGACCGAGGACGCGTTATATGTTCCAGTCATTCGACAAACAGATGAAAAAACAATCAAAGCACTTGCTCGTGATATTCACGAATTAGCGGGTAAAGTACGCAATGGAAAACTCCAGGCGAAAGATATGCAAGGGGGCACGTTCACTGTCAACAATACGGGTTCGTTTGGCTCTGTGCAGTCCATGGGTATCATCAACTACCCACAAGCTGCGATTTTGCAAGTCGAAACGATCGTCAAGCGTCCAGTCGTTATGAATAACGGTATGGTTGCTGTTCGCGACATCGTCAACCTTTGCTTGTCGCTTGATCATCGTGTCTTGGATGGTTTGGTCTGTGGGCGTTTCCTAGCGCGTGTGAAAGAATTGCTAGAGAATATGTCTAAAGAAACTACATCGTTATACTAAATACATAAAAACCTTCAGCGCTTCCGCTGAAGGTTTTTATGTTTATGTTTATTTTAGGACTCTTCATCGTTGGAATGCGAAACGCTCACTTCAACGCGGCCCGAGAAAAAAGTAGCACCGCCGCCCATATCAGCTACCCGATTGGGCGTTAACGCGTTGACAAGACGTTTTTCACCCGTCTGATCTGCCCACAGTCCTAGACTCACGACAACACCGGGAAGGACGTGTTCACCAACTGAAACAGTCATTTCACATTCCCCGCGATCGTTCCAAATACGGACAAGATCTTTGTCTTCAATTCCCCGAAGTTCTGCATCATGCAGATTCATAAATAACTTAGGTTCTTTTTCCATTTTGATATGCTTTTCATTATTCGAAAAGATTGTGTTCAAAAAATTATGATTAGCTGTAGGTACATACAGTAATGGATAATCGGAATCCTGAATGATTGGGATATACGTTGGAAGCGCTGGATAGCCATCCAACTCCATCTGCTTGGAATAGAGTTCAATCTTACCGCTAGGTGTTTGTAAGTTGTGTAAAATAGTGTTCGTGCCGCTTGCTTTCATGAAGCGCTTCTCCTTTAACGATTCATAAGTAACTTCGGATAAATGAGGATTGGTAAGATTACTTAGTGCTTGCTTCATCATTTCCTGATCATCGTCTCTAAAGGATGGCTCTTCAAACCCCATGCCTTGTGCTAGCAGTCTGAAGACATCAGGATTGGATTTGCTGTCCTCAAAAGGAGGAATGACGGGCTCCTGTATATGAATGTAGTGATGCCAGAATGACGTATAGAAGTCCGTGTTTTCAAATGCAGATGTGGCCGGCAGCACAATGTCCGCAAATTTAGCTGTATCTGTTAAAAATAAATCATGGACAACCATAAATAAATCCGTACGCGCTAATCCTTCGCGCACTTTATTCGCATCGGGTGCGACTAATGCCGGGTTGCTGTTGTAGACATACAATGAACGAATGGGTTCTTTTTCTTCTAGTAGCGCATCGCCTAATCGATTCATATTAAATCGCCGTGGTGGCTGTTTCAGAAGATTTGGATGTTCAAGTGCAGCTATATTATGCGTCAAATAATCTGCATTTGATTTAAGGGCACCTCCTCCTGTTACTTCCCATTGGCCTGTCAATGCCGGCAAGCAGGCAATGGTTCGGACAATCATTCCACCATTATCATGATGCTGCGGACCATTTCCAATCCGGATCATGGAAGGGGAAGTAGTTCCATACATCCGAGCTAACGAATAGATATCTTCCACTGGTATACCCGTAATGGTAGAAACCATTTGAGGAGTGTAGTTCTTTACATGATCCTGCAATGCCTCATAGCCTATCGTATAGTCTTCTAGAAACGACTGATTGACCATGTTTTCTTCATACAGAATATGCATAATACCCAATGCAAGCGCTCCGTCAGTACCAGGAATAATAGGAATGAACCAATCAGCCATGCGTCCGGTCTGATTTTTATGAACGTCAATGACGACAATTTTCGCTCCATTTTTTCTAGCTTTTTGTGCAATCATCATTTGGTGCATATTGGTGCTGACGGCATTAATGCCCCACAGGATAAATAATTTGGTTTCAGTCATCTCTTCTGGATCTGTGCCATAGCGCCCGCCCATTGTGTAGTTGTACCCAACCTCGCCGGCGACTGAACAAATCGTTCGGTCAAGTTGACTTGATCCGAGGCGGTTGAAGAAACGACGATCCATTCCTTTTGAACTTAACTTCCCCATATTTGCATAGAAGCTATAAGGGAGAATGGATTCCGGTCCTACTTCTGAAATTAATGTTTTCCAATGGTCCGTGATCGTTTCAATGGCTTCTGTCCAGCTGATTGGAACAAACTTTCCATCGCCTTTTTGCCCGACGCGTTTCAAAGGTGTTGTAATCCGGTTTTGATCGTAAATTCGTTCGGACATATGGCGAACTTTATTACAAATACTTCCTTTTGTAACAGGATGTTCAGGATCTCCTTCTATTTTCACGATTTTCCCATCACGTTTATGAAGAAGTAACCCACATTGATCTGGACAGTCAAGTGAACAGACGGAAGGAACGACACCATTTTCTATCTCCAAATAAGATTGCATATCAAAACCCCTTTTATCTTTGTCGATTTATGCTGTTTATTATACCATACTGTAAATATTTATTTTAGAAGTTTCAGATAAGTACTTGACTTCGACTCAATAACTCTATATTGTAAACTCATTGCTTCGAATTTTACGTATATTCATTTAACTACATAGTATTTTTTCTATCAAGAGAGATGGAGGGACTGGCCCTATGAAATCTCGGCAACATAATTGTGCCAAATCCAGCAAGCTTTGCTTGAAAGATAGAAAGGGTTCAACATTTATATTCCACTTGAGATATGAATGTATGTCAAAAACTCTTTCCGTCCTTGGGAAAGGGTTTTTTTGTTAAATGAGAATAAATCTAAGCAGAAAAGTAAGCAGAAATGGAGAGAGTGGTATGTTAGAGAGATTTGGCATTACAAAAAATTTAGGATGGGGCTTTTTCGGTGTAATGCTTTTCATGATGGGAGACGGAATAGAAGCCGGCTGGCTCAGTCCATTCTTAATTGATAGCGGGTTGACGATTCAACAGTCTGCCGCAATTTTCACCGTGTATGGAATATCGATAGCTCTTGCTTCTTGGTTTTCAGGTGTTTGTTCAGATGTATATGGCCCTAAACGTACGATGATGATTGGATTATCCGTGTATATTATTGGTACAGCCGGTTTTATCATGTTCGGCTTTCCAACGATGAATTATCCAGTGATGCTACTAACTTATTTTATTAAAGGTTTTGGATATCCTTTGTTCGCTTATTCTTTTTTAACTTGGATTATTTATAAAACACCACAAAATAAATTGAGTTCGGCTGTTGGTTGGTTCTGGTTTGCGTTTTGTGCGGGAATGATGGTTCTAGGGGCTTGGTATTCAAGTTACGCAATCCAACACCTCGGTTACATTAATACATTGTGGACATCTATTTTCTGGGTATGTCTCGGTACGTTCTTTGCTTTGGTGCTCAATAAAGATAAATTCGCAAAGAAAAAAGTCGCTAACAAACGCGAAGCGGTGCAAGAATTATTAAAAGGGATCACGATTTTAAAATCCAATCCACGAGTTGCAGCAGGTGGGGTTGTACGCGTGATCAATAGTTTAAGTGTCTATGGATTTCCAGTATTTTTGCCGATTCATATGGCACAGCATGGCATTGAAACGACTGCTTGGTTGCAATTATGGGGTACATTTTTCTTAGGAAACATCATCTTTAATTTAGTGTTCGGTTTTGTTGGAGATAAATTCGGTTGGAAGCAAACGATTATTTGGTTTGGTGGAATCGGTTGTGCTATTTTCACACCGCTATTGTTTTACGTACCAGTCTTGACCAATGGCAATCTATTGATGACAAGCATTGTTGGATTCATTTGGGGTGGTTTAATAGCTGGTTTCGTTCCGATTGGTGCGCTTGTACCATCTGTCGCGGGTGAAGAAAAGGGCGCGGCGATGTCTGTCTTAAACTTCTCTGCCGGTTTGTCTACGTTCGTAGCACCCGCGATTGCTTTGGCATTCATTGGTACTGTAGGAGCTGAGGGGGTTGTTTGGATTTTCAGTTTCTTATATGTAGTTAGTGCAGTGATTGTTAAATTCATACGGGTACCGGAAGAGGATACGATGCGGGAGCAAGCGATTCCAGTCACTTCATATAGTGATAGTGTAACGAGTGCTGATTGACAACGTAGCAGAGCGGTGCAATTATTAGAATCAAATGAAAGGTGATGTTACTAGTGACTAAAAACACGTTTGAAAAAGCAGCATTTGCAGGTGGTTGTTTCTGGTGTATGGTAAAACCATTTAAAGAATGGACGGGCATTCAAGATGTTGTGTCGGGCTATATGGGTGGACATCTTGAAAATCCGACGTATGAAGATGTGAAAAAAGGCGACTCGGGCCACGTAGAAGTCGTTGAAATCACATATGACCCGGCTGCTTTTTCATATGAACAGTTGCTCGATGTATTTTGGCAACAAATTGATCCGACAGATGCGGAAGGTCAATTTCACGACCGCGGCTCTTCGTATACGACCGCGATTTTCCATTACACGGATGAGCAACGAGAAATTGCTGAACAGTCTAAAGCGAAACTTGCTGCAAGTGGAATTTTCTCAAAACCTATCGTCACAGCCATCCGTCCAGCAGAAACGTTTTATCGGGCCGAAGAGTATCATCAAGATTATTACGAAAAAGAAAAAGAACATTACAAAGATAACCGTGCCCGTTCTGGCCGTGACGAATTCATTGCTACTCACTGGAAGTAATGTTGGGTAGGTTGTGTGTAAAAAGTTTTTAAATGACTAGCAGAATGATTTGCTTTTTTAAGAAATTTACTTAGGAAGTCCCTTGATATAATCTATCGAGGGACTTCCTTTTTTATATTCGCTCGGCATTCTTCTTTCGTCAATCCGATTCTAGTAGATGTTTATCGTACGATCCTATTCTTACTTACATATAGTATAGAAAAATTCATACTGGTTGAAAGAGTGGTGCTCAAAGTGGATACATCCATGAGAAAGAAGTGCGGTAAGAAAAAACAGCCGGATATTCTGTTTTTTATGTCGAACTACTTCATGACAGGTAATAATGTCTTCAGAGGGTAGATTCAAATAAATCCCTTTACTGGAAAACGTATCTCTCACTAATTCTTTTTCACTTAATTTGCAACTATCTTTTTAAAGCTGAAGACTTTTATTAGATTTATATGAAAATTATATGACATCTTATCTTTTTCCTCTTTCTTCATTTGCCACACTACGGTACACTAGAAGTATTGATGGTCAAAAAGGGGGAAGCAACACCATTATGCCTATACATAATATGAAATCATTCACATTTACGGCGCCGAACTATGATGAATGGAAAGACACTGCCATTCAGTCATTGAAAGGAAAGCCATTTGAATCATTGTTTACGAAGACCGCAGAGGGAATTGAATTGAAGCCTTTATATACAAAAGAGGATCTAGATCAACAAAAGATTTCACGTGTGACGAAGCCAGCATTTGGCTGGACGGTTGCACAACCTGTAAGCGCGACAACGGGAGAAGAGTTCATTGTTCAGCTGAAAGAATCATTGGCGCGTGGCAATGAAGCCGTTGCGTATAACGGTTTACACCCAATTTCTTGGAGTGAGCAAGCGCTAAGTCAGTTGGCAGAAATCCTTACAGAATACCCACTTCTTTTTACAGAAGTGAAAAAAGAAGATCCGATTTTGCAAGCCTTTTCATTTATTGAAGATGCGAAACGTGCAGATGTTACGGGGATTTGTATTAGCGAAAGTAAGGTCTTACCGGATGATTTGCCGAACGTCAAAACAAAAGGTGCAGACCTATGGACGGCTCATCATGAAGGGGCGGATGCGGTCACTGAACTTGCGTTGTCACTTGCGATCGCTGCTGACCTAGCAGAAAAAGCGTCTTCATTTGAAGAGTTTGCGAAAGGCTTTTATGTTCGTTTTGCTTCAGACACACATTTCTTTATGGAAATCGCGAAATTCCGTGCATTCCGTGTGTTATGGAAGTTATTTAACGAAGCATATGGCGTGGAAAACGCAAAACAAGTACCATTGCTTGCAATCACTTCTTTACGCTCGTATTCGAAACTTGATCCTTATGTCAACTTATTACGTGGCGGGAACTCCGCGTTTGCTGCGGTACTTGGGGGAGCGGACTGGTTAACGGTGTTGCCGCATGATGTGTTAACTGGCACTTCAGCGAGCTCTATTCGCTATGCACGCAATATTCAACTCGTATTAAAAGAAGAAACACATATCGATCAAGTACTTGATCCTGCAGGTGGTTCATACTTTATCGAAACGTTAACTGCAGAATTAATTAGCAAGGCTTGGGAGAAGTTCTTAGCAATCGAAGAAAATGGTGGCTATCAGTCATACTTACAATCGGGTGAACTTAGCAAATTACACGCTGAACGTCAGAAAGAACTGGCTAGCGGGAAAAAGACGCTGATCGGTACGAATGTCTATGCAGAATTAATCGACACGAACTTAGCAGAAGCATCTTCAGTAACTGTTTCAAAGCGATTAGCTGAACCATTCGAAAATCTTCGCTCACGCACGCAAGAACAGTTACCAAAAACAGTACTACTAAACTTTGGTGCACTAAAAGACTATAAACCGCGTGCAGACTTCGTTAGTGGATTCCTAGCTGTTGGTGGCATTGACGCACAGTGGAGCCCTTCTTTCGACACTATCGATCAAGCGCTCGGTTGGATCGAGGAACAACAGCCACACTATGCGGTGATCTGTGCTTCTGCAGCCGCTACGGAAGAAGTCGTAACAAACTTCTTAACAGAATATGCAGGAGATGTTGTACTGGATGTAGCGGGGAAATACCCGAAAGAACTTTCCAATCAATGGCTTGCTAATGGGCTAAATGGCTTTATGTTCGCTGGTCAGGATAAAATAGCAAAATTACAGGACATTGCCAACATTACGATAGGGGGCCATCTAGTTGACTAAACCCGATTTTAAAAAAGTTGATATACAACAAACGCTGAACGAGTTATCGCAACAAGCGCAAGAGAAAGCAGTCTTCGCGACGAATGAAGGGATCGATGTTTCACCGGTCTATACAGCGAAAGATATTGAAAACACAGAGCATTTATCTGATTTTCCTGGAATCGCACCGAATACGCGCGGTCCGTACCCGACGATGTATGTGGCGCGTCCGTGGACGGTTCGTCAATATGCTGGATTCTCTACTGCGGAAGAAAGTAACGCGTTTTATCGCCGGAACTTGGCGATGGGTCAGAAAGGATTATCGGTTGCATTCGACTTGGCGACGCATCGTGGCTACGATTCCGATCACCCACGTGTAACAGGAGACGTCGGAAAAGCGGGTGTAGCGATTGATTCGATTGAAGATATGAAAATTCTATTTGACGGGATTCCTCTTGATCAAATGTCTGTTTCCATGACGATGAACGGTGCAGTCTTGCCGATTATGGCGTTTTATATCGTAGCGGCTGAAGAGCAAGGTGTGCCTACAGAAAAACTATCGGGAACGATTCAGAATGATATCTTGAAAGAATATATGGTACGGAATACGTATATATTCCCACCGGCGATGTCGATGCGCATTATTGCGGATATCTTCTCGTATACATCGCAAAATATGCCGAAATTCAACTCGATTTCTATTTCGGGTTACCATATGCAAGAAGCGGGCGCGACAGCTGATATTGAACTGGCGTATACGTTAGCAGATGGACTAGAGTATGTACGCACAGGTTTGCAAGCGGGAATTGATATTGACTCCTTTGCGCCTCGTCTATCATTCTTCTGGGCAATCGGTATGAACTATTATATGGAAATCGCAAAAATGCGCGCGGCTCGTAAAATATGGGCACAGATGATGCAGTCATTTGATCCGAAAAACTCGAAGACTCTTGCGTTGCGTACACACTCTCAAACATCTGGTTGGAGTTTGACGGAGCAAGATCCATTTAATAATGTTACACGTACATTAGTCGAAGCAAACGCGGCTTCCATGGGCCACACGCAGTCATTGCATACAAATGCTTTGGATGAAGCGATTGCCTTGCCAACAGACTTCTCTGCGCGTATTGCACGTAACACGCAATTGTTCTTACAAGAAGAGACGATGATGACGAAAGTAATTGATCCTTGGGGCGGCTCGTATTATGTAGAGAAGCTAACAGAGGAATTGATGGAAAAAGCATGGGAGTTAATTGCCGAAATCGAATCATTAGGCGGCATGGCGGAAGCAATTGAAACGGGCCTACCGAAGATGAAGATTGAAGAAGCAGCGGCAAAACGCCAAGCGAAAATTGATTCACGTGCAGAAACAATTGTCGGTGTGAATAAATACCGACTCGATACGGAAGATGCAATTGATATTTTAGATATCGACAATACATTAGTACGTCAAAAGCAAATTGACCGGATTAACGATATGAAAGCAAAACGGGATGAAGAAGTGGTCCAAGCAGCACTTGCGGCGATTACACAATCAGCTAAAGACGGCGAAGGAAACTTACTAGCGCTAGCAGTAGATGCAGCGAGAGCACGTGCGACGATCGGTGAAATTTCAGATGCGATTGAATCCGTTTCAGGTAGACATAAGGCGGTGATCCGTTCAGTGAGTGGTGTATATAGTGCAAACTTCTCCAATGAAGAAGAAATTCAAGAAGTAAAAGATATGACAGATGAATTCCTTGAAAATGAAGGGCGTCGTCCACGTATTTTGATCGCGAAAATGGGTCAGGACGGACATGACCGTGGAGCGAAAGTTATCGCGTCATCGTTCGCCGATCTAGGCTTCGACGTGGATATCGGACCATTATTCCAAACACCTGAAGAAACAGCGCTCCAAGCAGCAGAAAATGACGTGCACGTAATCGGTGTTAGTTCACTCGCTGCGGGGCATAAAACATTAGTACCTACATTGCGTGAAGAGTTGAAGAAAATCGGGCGAGAAGATATTCTCGTCGTAGTAGGTGGAGTTATTCCTGCGCAGGACTATGATTTCTTACGTAAAAATGGAGCAGCGGCAATCTTCGGACCTGGTACAGTGATTCCAGTAGCAGCTCAAAAAGTGATCGAGGAAATCTACCAACAGTTAGGCTATGAGGAAGTGGCGGATTGACAAACAAACAAAACGGACGAGATGATTCAGCAATGCATGTGATGCGCGGGATTAAATCCACACACGATGGATTTGTTGCCTCTTCACGTAAACGCTTTGTTAAAAAAGATCCATCGCACGGAAATGTAGATGCTTTACGCGCGGAAATAGAAAACGGTTCACGTCTTCATCTAGCAAGAGGTATTACGTTGCTTGAAAGTACGAAACAAAGTGATAAAAAGGTCGGACAAGAGATTTTAACAAGCCTCTTGCCTAAGACGGGTAATTGTATTCGAATCGGTATTACAGGCGTGCCGGGTGCGGGGAAAAGTACATTTATCGAAGCATTCGGTCTGATGTTAGCTGACATGGGCTTTAAAGTGGCGGTTCTTGCAATCGACCCAAGCTCAACGCTGACAGGCGGTAGTATTTTAGGAGATAAAACACGTATGGAGGAGTTGGCGCGGCATGAAAATGCATTCATCCGTCCTTCTCCGTCTGCCGGAACTCTCGGTGGCGTGCACAAAAAGACACGTGAAACGATGTTGCTTTGTGAGGCAGCTGGCTATGATGTCATTCTGATTGAAACAGTAGGGGTAGGACAAGGAGAAACGATTGTGCGTGGCATGGTCGATTATTTCTTACTACTAGTGCTTACAGGTGCTGGGGACGAACTACAAGGTATGAAAAAAGGAATTATGGAGCTGACGGATGGTATTGTTGTGCATAAAAATGACGGCAACAACAAGCCACTGGTGAAAAAGACCGTGAGAGAATATACACGGATTTTGCATATGCTACAGCCCGCTTCGCCCAATTGGACGTCCACAGCGAAACCCGTTTCTTCTATTGAACGGACAGGTTTAGAAGAAGTGTGGGAGACGATTCTAGAATTTAAGCAAGCGATGAAAGAGAGTAACCATTGGGAAATCAGACGACAGCACCAAACGAGAGATTGGTTCCATTCGATGATTAAAGATCATTTAATTGATTCATTTTACGCTGAAGAAGGCAAGAAAACAGAAGTGAAAGCGTTAGAAGAAGAGTTACTAGAAGGTCATGTAACGGTTTCTAGTGCAATTGAACGATTGTTTTCTTCTTGATTTGCACAGGTTTATGCTATGATTGAGGAGGGTGGCGGAAGAGGTCATCACAATTATAGGTAATAGGAAGGGAGATCCTGTAAAATGACGATGAATTTTGATTTTTACATGAACGATATGACAAACCAAGCAAGAGCAGAAATGGAAGCGAGCGGCTACGAGCAACTACAAACAGTTGAAGATGTAGAAGCAGCATTCAAACGTCCTGGAACGACTTTAGTAATGATTAACTCCGTATGTGGATGTGCTGGAGGAATCGCACGCCCAGCAGCTGCACACGCGGTACACTACGACAAGCGCCCAGACCACCTAGTCACAGTATTCGCTGGACAAGACAAAGAAGCTACAGCACAAGCACGCATGCACTTCGGAGAAGACCATATACCATCCTCTCCATCATTCGCTCTACTAAAAGACGGTAAACTAATCGGCGAAGTAGGACGCTATGAAATCGAAGGACATGACCCAATGTCAGTAGTTGTCAATCTTCAAGAGCAGTTTGAAGAGCACTGTGAGGAAATGTAATTAACAAAAGCGGAAGACGCCGCTTAGGCTCGACAGGCGTTGGAAGGCGTAAAAATAAAGGCGTTTTTTGCCTTTATCTTTACGACTGAAACGTCCCGAGAGCCTGGCGTCCGTAGCTAGATGAAACCAAAAGCGGAAGACGCCGTCTAGGCTCGACAGGCGTTGGAGGACTTTCCACAAAGGCGCTCTTTGCCTTTTTGGAAAGTTCGAAACGTCCCGAGAGCCTGGCGTCTGTAGCTAGATGAAACCAAAAGCGGAAGACGCCGTCTAGGCTCGACAGGCGTTGGAAGGCGTAAAAATAAAGGCGTTTTTTGCCTTTATCTTTATGTTTAAAACCAAACAAAAAAACCGTTCGCATGCACTTCATGCGAACGGTCCTTACCTAATTAAAAGAATACGCTTAGACCCATCAAAAGAGTAGACGCAACCATGGCGACGATCATTAAATAGACGATAGTTTTTTGGAATTTTTTATTACTCATGGAATATAACTCCTTACACGTTGGAATAGGTATGGCTTTATTTTAACAGAATTAAGGATTTTCACAACTAGAATGGTTGTTCCGTGTAAGAGATTCTCATATATCAGTAATCAAAGGGGACATAACATATGAACAAAGTAGATCATATTGGGATTGCGGTTAAAAATATGGAACAATCGTTAGACTACTACATACATACACTTGGTCTTGAAGTCATGGCGATCGAAGAAGTAGCTAGTCAAGGCGTGAAAGTGGCTTTTATCGATGCACATAACGTGAAAATCGAATTATTAGAGCCGACTTCAGAAACTAGTCCAATCGCTAAATTTATTGAGAAACGTGGAGAAGGCGTTCACCATATCGCGTTTGGTGTCTCTGATATTCGAACTAGAATGCAAGAATTGAATGAAAAAGGGGTTCAGCTACTATCTGATGAACCAAAACCGGGTGCAGGTGGAGCGGAAGTTGCGTTCTTACATCCGAAATCATCGTATGGTGTGCTGTATGAATTATGTGAAAAGACTAAGGGGGAATAATAGATGAATATTTACGATAAAATTAATGAACTATATGACAAGAAACGCGAAATCGAGTTGGGTGGCGGCGACGAGCGTATTATGAAGCAACACGAAAAAGGGAAATTGACAGCTCGCGAACGTATCGAATTATTGCTTGACGAAGGTTCTTTCGTAGAATTAAATCCTTTCGTTGTTCACCGTACGCGTGATTTCGGCATGGACAAACTAGAAGGACCTGGTGATGGGGTTGTTACTGGGTACGGAAAAATTCACGGCCGTCCAATTTATTTATTCTCCCAAGATTTCACAGTATTCGGTGGAGCACTTGGTGAAATGCATGCAATGAAAATCGCTAACGTGATGGATCTAGCGGCTAAAAATGGTGCGCCATTCATCGGCTTAAACGATTCAGGCGGTGCACGTATTCAAGAAGGTGTACTATCACTTGATGGCTATGGAGAAATTTTCTACCGCAACGCAATTTATTCAGGTGTTATTCCACAAATCTCTGTTATTTTAGGGCCATGTGCAGGTGGAGCAGTGTATTCTCCAGCAATTACAGACTTCGTTATTATGACGGATAAAACGAGCCAGATGTTCATTACAGGACCGAAAGTTATCGAAACGGTAACAGGGGAAAAAATTTCATCTGAAGGTTTGGGTGGAGCGAAAGTTCATAATACGATTAGCGGTAACGCGCATCTACGTGGAGAAAATGAAGAAGTTGTACTAGAAAAAGTTCGTGATCTATTAACGTACTTGCCGCAAAATAATACAGAAAAAACACCGATGCAGCCATATGAAGAGCAAGATGATTATCGCGCAGATTTAGCTGATGTTGTACCATTCGAAACAATTCGTCCGTATGATGTACGTAAAGTACTTGATCATGTAGTAGACGAAGGTTCGTTCTTTGAAATCCAACCTGAATTTGCAAAAAATACGGTTGTTGGCTATGCACGCATGAAAGGTGAAACGGTTGGATTCGTGTGTAATCAGCCAAAAGTTATGGCTGGTGGACTCGATATCGACTCTTCCGATAAGATTGCACGTTTCATCCGCACATGTGATTCATTTAATATTCCAATCATCACATTTGAAGACGTGACTGGTTTCTTCCCAGGTGTTAAACAAGAGCACGGTGGAATTATTCGTCATGGTGCGAAAATTTTGTATGCATACTCTGAAGCAACTGTTCCAAAAATCACATTGATCTTGCGTAAGGCATTCGGTGGCGCATATGTTGCCTTGAACTCGAAGGCAATTGGCGCAGACGTTGTATACGCTTGGCCAAATGCGGAAGTAGCGGTTATGGGTGCGGAAGGTGCAGCGAACATTATCTTTGCGCGTGATATCGCGAGCAGTGAAGATCCGGAAGCCACACGTGCTGCGAAAATCGAAGAATACCGTGAAAAATTTGCGAATCCATATGTTGCAGCTTCACACGGCATGATCGACGATGTCATTGATCCACGTGAAACACGTATTAAGTTATTGCAAGCGCTTGAAATGATGCGCAATAAGCAAGAAGATCGTCCGAAGAAAAAGCACGGCAATATACCTCTATAAGTAAGGGAGTCTTTACCATTGAATGAAACGCGTCTACTAGATGAGTTTTTAGAGTTAGTACAAATTGATTCTGAAACAAAAAACGAACGCCAAATTGCGGATGTGCTAACGAAGAAATTGAAAGCACTCGGTTTTGAAGTGACTGAAGATGACACGAGTGAAAAAACAGGACATGGTGCGGGGAACTTGATTGCTAATTTAGCAGGTTCACTAGATGCCGATCCGATTTATTTCACATGTCATATGGATACAGTGGTACCTGGCCAGCAAATCCAGCCGGTCGTAAAAGAGGATGGCTATGTGTATAGTGACGGCACGACGATTTTAGGAGCCGACGACAAAGCAGGAATCGCAGCGCTTCTTGAAATGGCGAAAGTTCTTCAAGAAACGGGCAACGAGCATGGTCCGATTCAATTCATTATTACGGCTGGGGAAGAAAGTGGCCTAGTCGGTGCGAAAGCGATGGATCCAAAATTGTTGAAAGCGAAATACGGTTTCGCAATCGACAGTGACGGGAAAGTGGGTGGCATTGTGACAGCTGCTCCTTACCAATCTAAACTATGGACGACGATTTACGGGAAAACGGCGCATGCAGGTGTCGCACCGGAAAAAGGGATTTCTGCGATTACACTTGCAGCCAAATCGATTGCAGGCATGGGGCTAGGTCGCATTGACGAGGAAACGACAGCGAATATTGGACGATTTGAAGGCGGAAGAGCAACGAATATCGTTTGCGAAGAAGCGTTCATTTTATCTGAAGTACGTTCGATCAATCCCGATAAGATGCAGCATCAAATTAATTTGATGACAGAAAAGTTCAGTACAACGAGCCAGACACTAGGCGGCCGTGCTGAAACGACGACGCAATTGATGTATCCTGGATTTAATTTATCTGACGATGAAGAAGTCGTACAAGTAGCGATGCAGGCGATTCGTAATGTCGGACGCGAGCCGCAGACGATGACGAGTGGTGGCGGAAGTGATGGAAATGTCTTTAATGGCATGGGTGTGCCGACCGTGACATTGTCTGTAGGCTATGAAGAAATTCATACGAAAAACGAGCGTATGCCGATTGAAGAGTTGAATAAACTTACGGAATTACTACTTGAAATTGTTGATTTGGTTGGTAATCAAGCAAACTAAACAAAATGTACTGTTTGGAAAGAAGGTGCCAGTATGCAAGCTGTTATCGTACGAACGGGTAATGAAGAATATGCACTACCTATAGAATCAGTTGTCTCCATTGAAAAACTTGAATACATTACACCAATTCCACATTTACCACCGTATTTATTAGGTTTAATGAAGTCGCGTGGCGAATTGGTGCCGATATTGGATTTAAGTCAAATTCTTTATCATAAACCAACCGCAAAAGACGCGGAAACGCATATTGTCGTCTTACTGACAGAGCAGATTGAAATCGGCTTATTGGTGTTAGATGCAAAAGAAATCTTGGAGTTACCTGAAGATCGATTGACTTCGACCGCTTTAAAAGCATATTGTAAGACACCTTATTTCACGACAGTAGCGAATTTGGAAGATCGATTGATTACCGTTATTGATCCAGAGGTTTTAGCAACGACGCTGGCGGGGATGGATGAAATCTCTGCGTATGTCAGCGAACAAAGGCAAACTTCGTAAGTGAATGGTACTGTATAGTATAAAAAAAGTGGCAAACTGTAGCTAGTTTGCCGCTTTTTCCTGTTGCTTGGAGCGAAATCGATGTACACTAGAGACAATCATGAAAGATAGGTGTCGACATGACGGATCAATTCAATCCACGAGTCATCATGCATCTAGATATGAATAGCTTTTTTGCATCCGTTGAACAAGCGGCTAATCCAAAACTAAAAGGGATTCCACTGGCGGTCGCGGGTAATCCGAAAGAACGAAGAGGGATTTTGGTGACATGTTCGTACGAGGCAAGGGCGTTCGGGGTGTATACGACGATGACAGTAGGAGAAGCCAAACGACTGTGCCCACAATTAACGATAGTCCCCCCACGTCACGAGCTGTACCGACAAATGTCTGATGCGGTCTTTGAGATTTTGCGCAGTTATACGGAATGGGTCGAACCCGTTTCTATTGATGAAGCGTATATTGATACGACAGAAATCGGCGGACTGACGCGTGCCTATGAACTCGCTGAAGAAATCCAGCAGCGAATTTTACAAGAACTAGATCTACCGTGTTCGATCGGTATCGCACCGAATAAGTTTTTAGCAAAAACCGCGTCAGACATGAAAAAGCCAATGGGCATTACGATTTTACGTAAGCGGCAAGTTGCAAATGTTCTTTGGCCATTACCAGTCATTGACATGCACGGCATTGGTAAGCGAACAGAAGAGAAATTACATAGCGCGGGTATTCACACAATCGGTGAATTAGCCGTTGCTGAAAAGATCAAACTAGAAGGATTGCTAGGAAAAAACGGCTTGCGTCTCCAGCAACGTGCCAATGGAATCGATCAACGCCCTGTAGATCCTGAAAGTGCGGAGGAACGTAAAAGTATCGGCAGTTCCACGACGTTGCCCATCGATTTAACGGAACTAGACGAATGTATTCCGATCTTTGAACGGTTAGCAAATAAAGTGGCGGCCCGCTTAGCGGCTAAGTCTTTAGCCGGCATCACCATTAGCATTCAAATTCGCTATGCAGACTGGCAACATACGACGCGAAGTCGAACCGTTCATCAAGCGGTCTATCTTGCAGAAGATATAACGTCTATCGCGTTAGAACTTTTTGAACGCCATTGGAATCATGAGCCGATTCGTTTGCTAGGCGTCACAGTAGCGAATGTCTTGGAGCGCCACGAAATGGTTGAGCAATTGACATTCGATAATTTTGAACAACAAGAAAAAGAACATCAAGTAGACCAACTTGTATCGAGTCTCACCAAGCGTTTTGGCGACGGTGTCATTAAAAAAGGGTGGTCAGAGTAAACGAAAGGAGCTACTCAATGGATATAGAATTTTTAGGTACAGGGGCAGGCATGCCTTCGAAACAACGCAACACGTCGGCACTCGTCCTTGATTTAACAGATGAAAATAGAGAAAACTGGCTGTTTGACTGCGGAGAAGCGACGCAACACCAGCTATTGTACAGCGCCATTAAACCGAAAAAAATCACGAAGATTTTCATCACACATTTACACGGTGATCATATCTTCGGCTTGCCTGGCTTTCTTAGTTCCCGTGCGTTTCTAGGGGGCGACGAACCAGTGGATATTTACGGACCCGCCGGCTTAAAAGAGTGGTTACATCACACATATCAAGTGACTGGTACTTATTTGCCATATAAGCTAAACGTGCATGAAATAACAGATGGTCTACTTCTTGAAACTGATGAATTCAAAGTCTATGCGAAAGAAGTGCAACATGTAATCAAAAGCTATGGCTTCCGGATCGAGCAGAAAGAATTACCGGGTACGTTGTTGATAGACAAGGCGATTGAGCAAGGTGTTCCGAAAGGTCCTTTACTGCAGAAGTTAAAGGATGGACAGGACGTAGAGCTTGATAATGGGCAGATGGTGTATAGTAAGGACGTCACAACGGAGCGTAAAGCGGGCTTTATTCTAACGGTGATTGGCGATACGTCTTATTGTGAGGCGTCTGTGGAGTTGGCTCATCATGCGGATGTGTTGATTCATGAGGCGACGTTTACGCAGGCGTATGCGGAGGGTGCGAGAGAGTTTGGGCATTCGACGGTGGTGGATGCGGCTACTGTTGCGAAGGAAGCGTGTGTTAAGCATTTGATTGTGAATCATATTAGTTCGCGTTTTATGCCGAGTGAGATGGTGGATTTTCATGCGGAAGGTGCAGCGGTTTTCTCTGCGTTGTCTGTTGCGGAGGATTTCATGCGGTTTCAGTGGAAGCATGGTGAGTTGAGTTGTGTGAAGAAGCTGTAGGGCTGTCCAATATATTGGGCGGTCTTTTTTTGTGTCGTTGCTCGATTTTTTTCCGGTACTGAAGTTGGTAAAGGGCAGCTTTCTGTAACCGCTGCGGCACGTGGGGGATTGCCTCCCGCCATGAGCCAACTAGCAAAGGGCGCGCTAGTTGTCTCATGGCTTCGGCTGACCCCGCAGTTGTGCCTTCGCTAGTGAGTACAAGGTAGTTTGGTAGGGTTCTGTATATGGTAAAACCAGCTTGTGTTGTGTCGTAGCTCGACTTTTTTTCGATACTAAAATTAGTACAGGTCAGCTTTCTATCACCGCTGCGGCACGTGGGGGATTGCCTCCCGCCATGAGCCAACTAGCAAAGGGCTCGCTAGTTGTCTCATGGCTTCGGCCGACCCCGCAGTTGTGCCTACGCTTTTTGAGTACAAAGTAGTTTTGGTGCGCTTTGGAACTTACCGAATATCACTTTTCGACTTCAATGTACTAGGCAAATAATGCTACTTAAAAAACGAAGGCGCCTTACAAGCGGTAGGCGGAGCAATGAGACAGAGAGGCGGTCTTCCTTTCTGGCTCATTGCGGGAGCCATCCGCCAGCGCCGAAGTGAGTACAGTGATGAATCATTTCGCTACATACATAAGCAAATTGAAGTGTCTAGAAGTTACTGAATACCTTACTAGACTTTAAAGATAATGTTGTATCGTCATTCGATTTTCTACTGTTATTGTAGTTAGAGAGGATCAGCTTCCTATCACTGCTTCGGCACGTGGGGGATTGCCTCCCGCCAGGAGCCAACTAGCAAAGGGCTCGCTAGTTGTCTCCTGGCTTCGGCCGACCCCGCAGTTGTGCCTACGCTTTTTGAGTACAAGGTAGTTTTGGTGCGCTTTGGAACTTACCGAATATCACTTTTCGACTTCAATGTACTAGGCAAATAATGCTACTTAAAAAACGAAGGCGCCTTTCTGGCTCATTGCGGGAGCCATCCGCCAGCGCCGAAGTGAGTACAATGAAGAATCACTTCGCTACATACAGAAGCGGATTGAAGTGTCTAGAACTTACTAAATCCCTTGGTATTGTAGCTAGCGAAGTTCGCGCAAAAAAAGCCATTCCCTGCACAAGTGGAGGGAATGACTATGCTTCATAAATTGCAAAACTACTGATTACAGTTTTGCCCAACGTTCCTCTAACCAGTTCATAAATTCTACACCTTTGTCGCCTTCATACGCATCAAAGACATCTAGACGCATACGTTTTAGTTTATCCGCAAAGTCTGCCACAGTATGGTCCTTCGGCAAGCTCTTTTTCACGCGAAGGAAGATCTTGTTTGTGTTTTTGATAATATCAAAACGTGCAGGTGATGGCTTCTCTACGTCCTCGCCAAACGCCACAAGTGCTTCATAGGCCGCTAATTGTACCTGATGGACAGTATCATGCTGCATACGATTTTTTAATAAATCTATGACTTTGTCATGTTGATAAGCAGATAATATTTTGACGGCTTCTAAACGCTCTCGCCAGCTAGACGTATAATTGGCCTGTTTTTTTAATGTTTCATACTGCTCTGGTAATGCTGTTTCAAACTGTTTCAAGTAATTGCACCTCTTTTTTATACTAAAGAAAAAATGGATTCTTCTTCTGCTTTTCTTATTATACGTTGTCTGGGTGAAAATAGCGATGAATCGCTGGTGAGGATATATAGAGAAAGTAGAAAACAAAACTAAAGAAGTATGAATTCCCGTTCTAAGCAATTAGGTAATGTCGTATCGTCATTCGATTTTCTACTGGTATTGTAGCTGGAGAGGGTCAGCTTGCTATCATCGCTGCGGCACGTGGGGGATTGCCTCCCGCCAGGAGCCAACAAGCGGAGTGCGCGCTAGTTGTCTCCTAGCTTCGGCCGACCCCGCAGTTGTGCCTCCGCTTTTTGAGTACAGAATAGTTTTAGTAGGTTTTGTTACATAGTAAAATTCACTTTTAGACTTTAAAGTACTATGATACTTACCTTTCCATATCAAACGAAAGCGCCTTACAAGCGGTAGGCGTAGCAATAAGACGGATAGGCGTACTTCCTATCTGGCTTATTGTGGGAGCCATCCGCCAGCGCCGAAGTGAGTACAATGACGAATTACTTCTCTATATACAGAAATGTATTGAAGTGTCTAGAACTTTCTAAATCCCTTGGTATTGTAGCTAGAGAGGGTCAGCTTTCTATCATGCTTCGGCATATGGGGGATTGTCTGCTGGCTTCGGTCGCCCTGCTGTTGCCAGTGCTGCATATCGTAGTGGTGAAAATTTATAAAGTGAAAGCTATAACAAAGAGACTTTCTATAGGGGATGAACTAAAAGAAAAGATCATAAATCATAGCGAAAGAATTTGAATATTATGGAGGTTATTGGAAAGGTAAAATGCTATTATTGAGTGAAGTGAGAAATAGTGGATGTTAAGCAAATGGGCCAGATAATCGATTAACACTTAGCAAATGAATGGTATTATAATTTAAATAAATATTGAGTTATTTGGAGTTAGAAGATGAAAAAGAAAAAAGAAAGAAAGAAAGGCTTTTTTAAAGAAATCCTAATTGAACTTAGGGAAACAATCTTATCTGAAGTGGCCTGGAACATCTTAATGTTTATACCGAGAATGCTGCTACGCTTAATAAAGAGCATTTGGTGAATGGTTAGTCAAAATAAAGCTAACGAGTGCGTTTAGTTCAATAACCATCTTCAACAATCGGGCGCGATTGCGTTACATGATTTATTCGTAGTCACTTAGTTGATCGGAGCGGAAGCCGGCGACTCCGGGAGGATCAGCGGGACAGGTGAAACACCTAGCGAGCGAAGCGAGGAGTGTGGTTCACCGCCCGCC
>NZ_PDYM01000004.1 GCF_002743055.1 Sporosarcina sp. P13
GGAAAGCGCCGTTCAGCCTCGAAAGGCGTTGGAGGGCTAGTCACAAAAGGTGCGCACTTTGCACCTTTTTGAAAAGACCGAAACGACCCGAGAGGCTGGCGCTTGGAACTGGATGTAATCAAAAGTGGAAAGCGTCGCCTAGTCTAGGGGTTTATATAAGAAAAAAAGGGGGAAGTTCATTGTTTAAACGCATGAAAGAAGATATCCACTGCATTTTTGAGCAAGATCCAGCTGCTCGCAGCACAGTTGAAGTGATTTTGACGTATTCAGGGTTACATGCCATTTGGTTGCATCGTGTGGCGCACGCTTTCTATAAGCGCAATCTTCGCTTTTTAGCCCGTGTTGTCTCGCAGGTTAGTAGGTTTTTTACAGGTATCGAAATTCATCCAGGGGCAGTGATTGGAAGAAGGCTTTTTATTGACCACGGAATGGGTGTAGTCATTGGGGAAACTTGTGAAATTGGGGATGATGTTACGCTTTATCAAGGCGTGACGCTAGGTGGAACGGGGAAAGAAGGCGGTAAGCGACACCCGACGCTGTGCGATAACGTATTAGTCGCGTCGGGGGCCAAAGTTCTTGGATCAATTACGATCGGAGAAAACAGCAAGGTGGGCGCTGGATCAGTTATTCTTAAAGAAGTACCACCTAATTCCACAGTTGTTGGAATACCGGGTAAAATAGTCATATCAAACGGTGTTCGTGTAAAAGATAAACTAGACCATTCATTGCAAGATCCTATATCAGATGAAATCAAACGTTTAGAACAGCAAATTCAAGAGTTACAGCTGCGGACGCAACAGCTAGAAACACCGAACGAAAAAAAAGGAGATTTACATGAGCATTCAACTTTATAACACATTGACTCGAAAAAAAGAAAGGTTCGTTCCATTGGAAGAAGGAAAGGTCAAAATGTATGTCTGTGGCCCAACGGTCTATAACTATATTCATATTGGTAATGCACGGCCTGTTATCGCATTTGATACCGTCCGTCGCTACCTAGAATACCGTGGATATGAAGTAAACTACGTCTCGAACTTTACAGATGTTGACGATAAAATCATTAAAGCGGCAAACGATTTGAATGAAGAAGTTGGAGAACTGACAGAACGTTTTATTCAAGCGTATTTCGAAGATGTTCACGCGCTAGGTTGTGAGAAAGCGACAGCTCACCCGCGGGTAACAGAACATATTGAAGATATCGTTAAGTTTATTCGATTACTAATCGAAAAAGGGTATGCGTATGAAACCAATGGTGATGTTTACTACCGCACACGTGAATTTGATGGGTACGGTAAGTTGTCTCACCAATCTATTGATGAATTAAAGGTTGGAGCGCGTATTGAAGAAAATGTGATAAAATCGGATCCGCTAGATTTTGCATTATGGAAAACAGCTAAAGAAGGCGAGGTCTCATGGGATAGTCCGTGGGGGAAAGGACGTCCAGGTTGGCATATTGAATGTTCTGTTATGGCAAGAGAACTTCTTGGTGACACGATTGATATTCATGCGGGCGGGCAAGATTTAACATTCCCTCATCACGAAAATGAAATTGCGCAATCCGAAGCGGCAACAGGTAAGACATTTGCCAACTACTGGATGCATAATGGATATATTAATATCGATAATGAAAAGATGTCCAAATCACTTGGAAACTTCGTTTTAGTACATGATATCCGTAAGCAAATCAATCCGAAAGTGCTTCGTTTCTTTATGCTTTCTGTTCATTATCGTCATCCGGTTAACTTTGCACAAGAGTTAGTGGAAAGTGCTGCGAATGGACTAGAGCGAATTCAGACAGCGTACAATAACTTGCAACACAGACTTACGCTTTCTGCTGATTTGGCGGAGGATTCGCAACAGTGGATCACGGGTATTGACGAACAAATCACAGCATTTGAAACGGCGATGGATGATGATTTCAATACAGCGAATGCTATTGCGGTTGTTTTTGAATTATCGAAACAGGCAAATATCTATTTACTAGAAAAAAATACGGATTCTTGCGTGCTGCAACGATTCATTGAAGCTTTCGATTTGTTGATGGGCGTGCTTGGCTTGCCTTTCGAAACGGCAGCTGAATTAGTGGATGATGAAGTAGATTCTCTTATCCAAGAGCGTTTGGAAGCACGTAAGAACCGTGACTTTTCGCGAGCGGATGAAATTCGCGATGAATTGAAAGCAAAGGGTATTGTGCTAGAGGATACAGCGCAAGGTACTCGCTGGAAAAGAGGGTAATCGCGTGGGGAATTTGCGTGATATAGACGTCAAACAACTAAACGCTCTTGCTCTCGCATATATGGGAGATGCGGTGTATGAACAAGCGGTTAGAGAACATTTATTGCGAAGTGGCCGTGTGAAACCGCAAATTCTGCATAAAGAGGCTACACAATTTGTCTCTGCTAAAGCTCAGGCGCGAATTATTATGACGATGAAAGAACGAAAACTGTTGACAGAGGAAGAAGAGGCCGTCATGCGCCGTGGCCGTAACGCGAAAGCGGGCTCTGTTCCTAAAAGTACGGATGTTACTACGTATAATTATAGTTCCGCGTTCGAAGCAGTTCTTGGGTATGTGTATCTTTTGAACCGACAAGAACGTCTTGCTGAGTTGATAGCTAAAGCGATTCGATACGTAGAACACCCTGAGGAGGAAATGGTATGACAGAGCAAGAAGTTGAATTGATCGGCGGTAGAAATCCGGTTGTTGAAGCATTACGGTCTGGTCGGCAACTAAATAAAATATGGGTTGCGGAAGGAGTCAATAAGAAAAGTATTGGCGAAATTATGAAGCTTGCGAAAGAAGCGGGAGTAATCGTTCAGACATCTCCAAAACAAAAGTTGGATGGAATGACGGATATTAGTCATCAAGGGATTGTTGCTTCGGTTGCAGCATACGGTTATGCGGAACTAGATGATTTATTTGCAGTTGCAAAAGAGAGAGTGCAGGATCCTTTGTTCATCATTCTTGATGAACTTGAAGATCCTCATAACTTAGGTTCTATTTTGCGAACTGCAGATGCTTCCGGCGTTCATGGGATTATTATTCCGAAAAGAAGAGCGGTTGGCTTGACGGGGGTTGTAGCGAAAGCGTCAACAGGTGCAATTGAGCATATCCCGGTTGTGCGAGTAAATAATTTAGCGCAAACAGTGGAAGACTTAAAAAAACGTGGGGTGTGGATTGCTGGAACGGACGCGGCCAATTCAACTGATTATCGCCATATGGATGCGACATTACCACTCGCTATCATTATCGGTAGTGAAGGTAAAGGGATGTCAAGAATCTTACGTGAGAAATGTGATTTTCTTTATAGTTTGCCTATGGTTGGGCAAGTAACCTCTTTAAATGCTTCGGTAGCGGCAGCTTTGCTGATGTATGAAGTTCTACGAAAGCGTCAATCTGCCCAGGCTACATCATGAAAAAAGATGTGCTGCTCGTTGATGGCTACAATGTCATCGGGGCATGGCCGGAATTACAAGAATTAAAAAAAGATGATTTAGCGCAAGCGCGAGATCGTTTAATAGAGCGGATGGCGGAATTCCAAGCGACCAAGGGATGGCGTGTCATTATTGTGTTCGACGCGCATCTCGTTCCGGGAATTGAAAAGCGCAAGAAGCAATACCGTGTGGAAGTGGTCTTTACTAGAGAAAATGAAACTGCGGATGAGCGAATTGAAAAACTCGTATCAGAATTATCGAATCGATTAACACAAATCCACGTCGCAACTTCCGATCTGGTAGAACAATGGGTTGTGTTTGCGCAAGGAGCCTTACGAATATCGGCTCGTGAACTAGAAATTGCTATGAAAGAAGTCGATTACTTAATTGCCCGGAAAGTTAGGAATTCCAGGGAAGAACGTCCTCTTTCAAAGATACCGCTGTCAGAAGAAGTTGCTAAAGCATTTGAAAAAATGAGACGTGGGGAACAATGAGCGGTTGACGGAAAAAAGTACCACGTCTATACTGACTTGATAAAACCAATAAAACTCTGGGGTGGAGAGGTTGGTGCGGAATATGGAATATGAGAAGACTAGAAATGACTTTTCTGTACTTTCAGATGAAGAGATGATTGAACTGATACATCTGGGAAACTCCGATGTGCTAGAATTTTTGATCACTAAATTTCAGCCGATTGTTCGGATGAAAGCTAGAACGTATTTTATCATTGGCGGAGATAGGGAAGATATCGTACAAGAAGGAATGATCGGACTTTATAAGGCAATTCGAGATTTTCGACCGGATCGATTGAGTTCTTTCAAAGTGTTTGCTGAGCTTTGTATTACAAGACAAATTATTACGGCTATTAAAACGGCGACCCGGCAAAAACATATTCCGCTTAATACTTCAGTTTCGCTGGACAAGCCTATATATGACGAAGAGCAAGAACGCACACTGTTAGATATCATTGCTGGCTCTACAATTGATGATCCTGAAGACTTGATGATTCATAAAGAAAGCTTTTCTTTTATGGAAGAGGAGATGAATAAAGTATTGAGCGCACTAGAAAAAGAAGTACTCACACTTTATTTGGAGGGTCAATCCTATCGGGAAATTTCAGAAGTGTTGAATCGCCAAGTGAAGTCTATTGATAATGCACTTCAACGCATCAAACGTAAGCTGGAGCATTCAATGGCAATGGATCTTGTACGCTGACCGCGTGGAAAGTGAATTGACATGTCGTGTGTTAAATGGTACTCTTTAGCAAGACTATTGTCTTGAATAGGTGAAACTACGTGGTGAAAAAAATAATCATTTGCTGTGAAAAATGCGGCTCGCGAAACTATACTTTACCTGCTAGTAATCAAGCGCGTGAAGGAAGAATTGAATTGAAAAAGTTTTGCAGTCATTGCAACGCGCACACGCTGCATAAGCAAACCATTTGACCAGTTACATAGAGTTCTAGGTTGGACGCTATGTCATTCGGAAGGGTTGGAGAAGAATGAGCAAGATCAGCGATTTTTTGAAAAAGGTCATTTCGGAAATGCGGAAAGTCAGTTGGCCGAAGCGTAAGGAATTGACGAAGTATACTGTGGTTGTTATTTCAACTGTCATTTTTATGGCTGTTTATTTTGGGCTAGTAGATATGGGTATTTCAGGTGTTATGAAATGGTATACTGGTCTCTAATAGTGAAAGTATGAATAGCTTGAGAATATCCCGTTTTGATGAATAAACGGGTTTTTTCAGTTCTAATTAGAAGGAGGGACGGACGCGCAGTCCTCAACATGATGGAAATGGATAAAAATTGGTATGTAGTCCATACATACTCGGGATATGAGAATAAAGTAAAAGCGAATCTTGAAAAACGTGTTGAAACAATGGGTATGTCAGATAAAATTTTCCGTGTCGTCATTCCGGAAGAAGAAGAAACGGATATTAAGGAAGGCAAAAAGAAAACGGTTATGCGTAAGACGTTCCCTGGTTATGTGCTTGTGGAATTGATTATGACAGACGATTCTTGGTACGTTGTACGTAATACGCCGGGAGTGACAGGGTTCATCGGATCTTCAGGTGGTGGAGCAAAACCGACTCCGTTGTTACCGGAAGAAGTTGAATTTATTCTGAAGCAAATGGGTATGAAAGAGCAACGTATAGATGTAGATTTTGAAGTAGGTGAAAGCGTTACTGTGCTAGAAGGGCCGTTTGCACACTTTGAAGGTAAAGTGGAAGAAATTGAACTCGACAAAGGTAAAGTAACTGTTACTGTCGATATGTTCGGTCGCGAAACGAAGATGGAACTATCGTTTGATCAAGTAGAAAAAATGGATTGATAAGGTAATGGATTAATTTTCTCTTGCAAAAAGTATGTAAAGGTGATATCATTTCAAAGGTCAGACTTAGTCTGAACGGATTAACCAATTCTACCGACATTGTCGGCAGGCACATATTTGAGTGGGAGGGGCAACCCAATTACCACATCACGGACTTAAGGAGGTGTGTCTCGTGGCTAAAAAAGTTACTAAAGTAGTGAAATTGCAAATTCCAGCTGGTAAAGCAAACCCAGCACCACCGGTAGGGCCGGCATTAGGTCAAGCAGGTGTTAACATCATGGGATTCTGTAAAGAATTTAACGCTCGCACAGCTGATCAAGCAGGTCTTATTATTCCTGTTGAAATCTCTGTATTCGAGGACCGTTCATTTACATTCATCACAAAAACTCCGCCGGCAGCAGTATTGCTAAAGGTTGCAGCAAACGTTCAAAAAGGTTCAGGCGAGCCTAATAAAAACAAAGTTGCTACAGTTAAGCGTGATAAAGTTAGAGAAATCGCAGAACAAAAGATGCCAGACTTAAACGCGGCGTCAGTTGAAGCGGCGATGGCAATGGTCGAAGGTACTGCTCGCAGTATGGGATTCAAAATCGAAGACTGATTTTGGTTCTTCTTAATAAAGCAATGGTTTGAAGGTGGAGGCTGCGGTCAAATGAGATGCGCAGCCTTCATTAAGTGGGAGGTTTAATCCGTTAAAACCACAAATGAGGAGGAAAATTCTGATGGCTAAAAGAGGTAAAAAATTCGTAGAAGCAGTAAAGCTTGTCGATCGTACAGCTACATATTCTGCGAAAGAAGCAATTGAACTTGCTAAAAAAACAAGCACAACAAACTTTGATGCAACAGTTGAAGTAGCTTTCCGTCTTGGTATTGATACTCGTAAAAACGACCAGCAAATCCGTGGAGCGGTAGTGCTTCCGAACGGTACTGGTAAAACTCAACGTGTATTAGTATTTGCAAAAGGCGAAAAGTTGAAAGAAGCAGAAGCTGCAGGCGCAGACTACGTAGGCGACGCAGAATATATTGCTAAAATTCAACAAGGTTGGTTCGATTTCGACGTAATCGTTGCTACACCTGACATGATGGGCGAAGTTGGTAAGATTGGTCGAGTTTTAGGGCCAAAAGGTCTTATGCCGAACCCGAAAACAGGAACAGTAACATTCGACGTAACAAAAGCTGTTGAAGAAATCAAAGCAGGTAAAGTTGAATACCGTGCAGACAAAGCTGGAATCATCCACGCGCCAATCGGGAAAGCATCTTTCGATAACGAGAAGTTGGAAGAAAACTTCTTGACTATCTTTGAAACTATTCAAAAAGCTAAACCGGCTGCAGCAAAAGGTACGTTCATGAAATCAGTAAACGTTACAACTACAATGGGTCCTGCTATTAAAGTTGATCCGTCAAGTGTAACTGTAAAATAATTATTGACAAGCATAAAGTGATCTGTTAAGATTACGCTTGTTATGATGATAACCATTTGTACCGAAGACAGCAGGTGTGGCTTGCCACTTAATGCTCCTGCCGAGGACAAGACGCTCTTTTTTTAAAGATGACGACTTTTCTGCCCTCATGTCTTAGACATTGAGGGCTTTTTATATCGGTATAAGTGACCCTAATTTTCAGGAGGTGTCAACATGAGCAAAATTTTAGAAGCTAAACAAGCGGTTGTAACAGAAATCGCTGATAAGTTGAAAGGAGCTGCTTCTGTAGTTGTTGTAGATTACCGTGGTTTAACGGTTGCGCAAGTTACAGAATTGCGTAAACAACTTCGTGAAGCAGGCGTTGAGTTCAAAGTTTACAAAAACTCTATGACTCGTCGTGCAGCAGAATCAGCAGGTCTTGAAGCTTTGAATGAAAACCTTACAGGACCAAACGCTATTGCCTTCTCAACAGAAGACGTGGTAGCGCCAGCGAAAATCTTGAACGATTTCGCTAAAAAGAATGAAAAGCTTGAAATTAAAGCAGGTGTGATCGAAGGTAACGTCGCATCAGCAGAAGACGTAAAAGCATTGGCTACTCTACCATCACGCGATGGTCTACTATCTATGCTACTCAGCGTACTTCAAGCGCCGGTACGAAACTTCGCACTTGCTACAAAAGCAGTTGCAGAGAAAAAAGAAGAACAAGGCGCTTAATTTTGCGTCTTGACCACGACCGGAACAAACGATCCGGTTAATACAACTTCCCAGGAGGAACTTAAAATGACTAATGCACAAATCCTAGACGCAATTAAAGAAATGACAGTTCTTGAACTAAACGACCTAGTAAAAGCAATCGAAGAAGAATTCGGCGTAACAGCAGCAGCACCAGTTGCAGCAGCTGGAGCAGTTGCTGAAGCGGCTGAAGAGCAATCAGAATTCGACGTAATCCTTGCATCTGCAGGTGCTGAAAAGATTAAAGTAATTAAAGCTGTTCGTGAAATCACTGGCCTAGGCTTAAAAGAAGCTAAAGCTCTTGTAGACGAAGCTCCTAAAGCTGTTAAAGAAGGCGTAGCTAAAGAAGAAGCTGAAGAATTGAAAGCGAAACTTGAAGAAGTTGGCGCATCTGTAGAAGTTAAGTAATTTCTACTTCCCTGAGAAAGGCCCGTCTATTTGACGGGCTTTTTTCTTCATATACAGTTACTTAATAGGGTTTAAGCGGGAGGTATATATGGGAGAACATTATTACTCAAAAAGTCCTCGAGTATCGAGTGCGCCGAAACAATGGAAAGTGGAACTGCGTAACAAATTGTTCACGTTTACGACGGATGCAGGTGTCTTTAGTAAAAGTGGTCTAGATGAAGGGTCGAAATTATTGGCTGAAACGTTTAACGAACCCTCTGTAGGGGGAGACTTGTTAGAAATCGGTTGTGGTTATGGTCCGATTGCGTTGTCTATTGCATCTGATTTCCCTGAACGTTTAGTTCATATGGTAGATGTCAATGAACGTGCGTTAGCTCTTTCCGAAACAAATGCTCAAAACAATCAGCTTCGAAACGTGAAGATTTATGAGAGTAGTGGTGTAGATCAAGTTGAACAAACTGATTTTGCTGCTATCTTGACGAATCCGCCTATAAGGGCAGGCAAGCAGACGGTGTTTTCTATTTATAAAGGAGCCCATGAAAAACTTGCTCCTGGTGGAGAGCTGTGGGTTGTGATTCAAAAGAAACAAGGTGCGCCTTCTACTATAGGGTACTTAAAAGAGTTGTTTGGTAATGTCGAGACGGTTGCCAAGAAGAAGGGGTATTTCATTTTGTTAGCAAAAAAAGATTGACAGTGTCAAAAGGTTGTAGTAGCATTATTAAATGCATAAATAATTATATTGCAGCTGTATGCCCTTTTGCGTGATTTAGAAGAGGGAAAGGCATACTGATGTTTGGATAAAGATTGTGAAATCGAAAATGAGCTCTTGTCGGAACTCGTTTTCTTTTTGTTTTTTCGAAGTCACAGCTGAATTTCTGATTTTGCAAAAACTAATATTGTCTTAATGAGGGGTGAATGAGTTGACAGGTCATTTAGTTCAGTATGGTCAACATCGTCAGCGTAGAAGTTTCGCGCGAATCAACGAAGTGCTCGATCTGCCAAATTTGATTGAAATTCAAACGGCATCGTATGAGTGGTTCTTAGAAGAAGGGTTACGTGAAATGTTCCGGGATATTTCTCCTATCCAGGATTTCACAGGTAACCTGTCCTTGGAATTTATCGATTACAAACTGGGTGAACCAAAATATCCAGTGGACGAATCAAAAGAGCGCGATGTGACATACGCAGCACCACTTCGTGTAAAAGTACGTCTTCATAACAAAGAAACAGGCGATGTCAAAGAACAAGACGTTTTCATGGGAGATTTCCCACTGATGACTGAAAACGGTACATTCATTATTAATGGAGCGGAACGAGTTATCGTTTCACAGCTCGTTCGTTCGCCGAGTGTTTATTACAATGATAAAACGGACAAAAACGGTAAACGTGGTTTCGGTGCTACTGTTATTCCGAACCGTGGTGCGTGGCTTGAGTATGAAACAGATGCTAAAGATGTAGTACACGTCCGTATCGATAGAACTCGAAAATTACCGATCACTGTGTTGCTGCGTGCATTAGGTTTCTCTACGGATCAAGAAATCATTGATCTAATAGGTGATAACGAGTATTTGCGTAATTCACTTGAGAAAGATAATACCGAAACTTCGGAAAAAGCTATGCTTGAAATCTATGAGCGACTTCGTCCGGGTGAACCACCAACATTAGACAGCGCAAGAAGTCTGTTATATTCTCGTTTCTTTGATCCGAAACGCTATGATTTAGCGAATGTTGGACGTTATAAGATGAACAAGAAGCTTCACTTGCAAAACCGCTTGTTTAATCAAACGGCTGCGGAAACACTCGTTGATCCAGAAACTGGTGAAATTCTTGTAGAAAAAGACCAGTTAATCGATCGTCGTACGTTAGATAAATTGCTACCATTCTTATCTGAAGGTATTAATACGCAGTCGATTGAACATGTTGGATCTATTTTAGAAGAGCCGATGATCATTCAAACATTGAAGATTTACGCTCCTAAAGGTGAAGAAAAACAAGTACTCAATGTTATTTCTAATGCTGAAGTAGACGAGTCTGTTAAACATATTACCCCTTCAGATATTGTAGCTTCTATCAGCTATTTCTTTAACCTGCTACATGGCGTAGGAAATACAGACGACATTGATCATCTAGGTAATCGTCGTTTGCGTTCTGTAGGTGAATTGCTTCAGAATCAATTCCGTATCGGTCTATCCCGTATGGAGCGAGTGGTAAAAGAAAGAATGTCTATCAATGATACACAGTCTATCGTACCGCAACAATTGATCAATATTCGTCCGGTTATTGCGTCTATTAAAGAGTTCTTCGGTAGCTCACAGCTTTCCCAGTTCATGGATCAAACAAATCCGTTAGCTGAATTAACGCACAAACGTCGTCTATCAGCACTAGGGCCAGGTGGTTTGACGCGTGAACGTGCAGGAATGGAAGTTCGTGACGTACACTACTCTCACTATGGTCGTATGTGTCCGATTGAAACACCGGAGGGTCCGAACATTGGACTGATTAACTCGTTATCAACATTCGCAAAAGTAAATCGTTTTGGGTTCATTGAAACTCCTTATCGTAAGGTAGACCCTGAAACGGGTCGTGTAACAGCGCAAATCGATTACTTAACAGCGGATATTGAAGATAACTATGTAGTAGCACAAGCGAATGCGCCACTTGAAGAAGATGGAGCATTTACAAATGAAGATGTTGTTGGTCGTTTCCAAGGGGATAATACTGTTTTCCGCCGCGATCAAATCGACTATATGGACGTTTCACCTAAGCAAGTTGTGTCTGCGGCAACTGCATGTATTCCATTCTTGGAAAACGATGACTCCAACCGTGCGCTTATGGGCGCAAACATGCAACGACAAGCCGTTCCTTTGTTGAATCCTGAAGCGCCGTTCGTTGGGACAGGGATGGAACACATCTCAGCCCGTGATTCTGGTGCGGCTGTCGTTTCTAAACATCACGGAATTGTAGAGCACGTAGAGGCGAAAGAAGTTCGTATTCGTCGCATTGAAGAAGTAGACGGTAAAGAAGTGAAGGGTGACCTAGCAGTTTACCGTTTATCCAAATTTATCCGTTCCAACCAAGGAACTTGTTATAATCAGCGTCCGATTGTTAGAGTGGGTGACCGAGTTAAGCCGCTTGATATTCTTGCGGACGGTCCATCTATGGAACAAGGAGAACTCGCACTTGGTCGTAACGTTCTAACTGCGTTTATGACATGGGATGGCTATAACTATGAGGATGCTATTATCATGAGCGAACGTCTAGTGAAAGATGACGTCTTCACATCGGTTCATATTGAAGAATATGAGTCGGAAGCGCGTGATACGAAACTAGGGCCGGAAGAAATTACTCGTGATATTCCGAATGTCGGAGAAGATGCGTTGCGCAACTTGGACGATAGAGGAATCATCCGCGTAGGTGCAGAAGTGCGCGACGGTGATATCTTAGTTGGGAAAGTAACGCCTAAGGGAGTTACTGAACTTACTGCTGAAGAACGTCTATTGCACGCAATCTTCGGGGAGAAAGCACGTGAAGTCCGCGATACGTCGCTCCGGGTACCACATGGCGCAGGCGGAATCGTTCTAGACGTCAAAGTGTTCAATCGTGAAGATGGTGACGAGTTATCACCGGGTGTTAACCAATTAGTTCGTGTGTATATCGTGCAGAAACGTAAAATTTCTGTAGGAGATAAAATGGCTGGACGTCACGGTAACAAAGGGGTAATCTCTCGAATCCTACCTGAATCCGAAATGCCGTATCTACCAGATGGTACGCCAATTGATGTTATGTTAAATCCGCTAGGTGTTCCATCACGTATGAACATCGGGCAGGTTCTTGAAATGCACCTTGGTATGGCTGCGCGAAGTCTTGGTATCCACACAGCTTCTCCTGTATTTGATGGAGCAAACGAGGAAGATGTTTGGTCTACAATGGAAGAAGCGGGTATGAACCGTGATGGTAAAACAGTGCTATATGATGGTCGTTCAGGTGAACCATTTGATAACCGCGTATCTGTCGGTGTCATGTACTTGATCAAGCTTGCGCACATGGTAGATGATAAGTTGCATGCACGTTCTACTGGACCATACTCACTCGTTACACAGCAACCACTCGGCGGGAAAGCGCAGTTTGGTGGACAGCGTTTTGGTGAGATGGAAGTATGGGCACTAGAAGCATATGGTGCTGCTTACACATTACAAGAGATTCTAACAGTCAAATCCGATGACGTCGTGGGCCGTGTGAAAACATACGAAGCGATTGTCAAAGGTGACAGTGTTCCTCAACCAGGCGTACCGGAATCATTCAAAGTACTAATCAAAGAACTGCAAAGTCTTGGATTGGACGTTAAAATGCTAACGGAAGAGTTCGAAGAGATAGAGTTGCGTGACTTGGATGACGAAGAGGATCTGCAGCCAACGGACGCACTAAACTTGATGAAAGAAGATCAACCGATAGGTTAAAGCGGAAAGTGCTAGTTACCTCGACATGCGTTGAAAGACTGGTGGTAACAGGTGATTGATTCTTTTGAGACAGGCCTGAAACGACCCGAGAGGCTGGTACTTGTAGCTAGATGTTAGCTAAAGTGTTGATCTGAAATAACATAAATAATGCAATCACAACAGAATAGAAGAGGGCTTCGAGCACCCTCTTCTATTCTATTCAGTTGAAGATGTACTTTTGACTGAATGCGATATTATAAGTAAAGTTGCCTGACAAGCCATTGCGGCGATTAGACTAAAGGGAGGTAGGCTCCTTGATAGATGTTAATAATTTTGAGTATATGAAAATTGGCCTAGCTTCACCAGACAAGATTCGTTCTTGGTCATATGGAGAAGTGAAGAAACCCGAAACTATAAACTACCGTACGTTAAAGCCAGAGAAGGACGGATTGTTCTGTGAAAGAATTTTCGGACCTACAAAAGACTGGGAATGTCACTGTGGAAAGTATAAGCGGGTTCGTTATAAAGGTGTCGTCTGTGATCGTTGTGGCGTAGAAGTAACGCGTCAAAAAGTGCGTCGTGAACGAATGGGACACATCGAACTTGCGGCACCAGTTACGCATATATGGTATTTCAAAGGAATACCAAGCCGTATGGGATTAATCTTGGATATGACACCGCGTGCATTGGAAGAAATCATTTATTTCGCTTCTTACGTAGTTGTTGAGCCGGCAGACACACCGCTTGAGCGAAAGCAGTTGTTATCTGAAAAAGAATATCGACTATATCGTGAAAAATATGGTTCTAAGTTCCAAGCGGCAATGGGAGCTGAGGCTATTGAACAGCTTTTACGTGCGATTGATTTAGATAAAGAGACAGATTCACTGAAAGAAGAGTTGAAAACAGTTCAAGGTCAGCGTCGTACACGTGCAATCAGACGTTTAGAAGTTGTGGAGTCATTCCGTAACTCTGGAAATCGTCCAGAATGGATGGTCTTAGAAGTTCTTCCGGTCATCCCTCCTGAATTGCGTCCAATGGTACAGCTAGACGGCGGACGTTTCGCTACTTCTGACTTGAATGATTTATATCGTCGGGTCATTAATCGGAATAACCGTCTGAAGAGACTTTTAGACTTAGGTGCACCTGGCATCATCGTCCAAAACGAGAAGCGGATGCTACAAGAAGCGGTAGATGCGCTTGTAGATAACGGTCGTCGTGGAAGACCGGTTACAGGTCCAGGTAACCGTCCATTGAAATCTCTCTCTCATATGTTGAAAGGGAAGCAAGGCCGTTTCCGTCAGAACTTACTTGGAAAACGAGTAGACTATTCCGGTCGTTCTGTAATCGTAGTAGGTCCAAATCTTAAAATGTATCAATGCGGTCTGCCGAAAGAAATGGCGATCGAGTTGTTTAAACCGTTTGTTATGAAGGAATTAGTAGAACGTAATTTAGCGCATAATATTAAAAGTGCGAAACGCAAGATTGAACGTCTGCATTCAGAAGTTTGGGATGTGCTAGAAGACGTCATCAAGGAGCACCCGGTACTTCTTAACCGAGCGCCAACACTTCACCGTTTGGGAATACAAGCATTCGAACCGATACTTGTAGAAGGTCGTGCGATTACATTGCACCCACTCGTTTGTACAGCTTATAACGCTGACTTCGACGGTGACCAAATGGCTGTTCACGTACCGCTTTCTGCAGAAGCGCAAGCCGAGGCGCGATTGTTGATGTTGGCTGCTCAAAACATCTTGAATCCAAAAGACGGAAAACCAGTTGTTACACCTTCACAGGATATGGTTCTTGGAAATTATTATTTAACAGTCGAGCGTAAAGACTCAGCTGGAGAAGGTTCAGTATTCAGTGATCCGAATGAAGCGTTAATTGCTTATCAAACAGGTCACGTTCACTTACACTCTCGTATTGCGATCCAAGCAGGCAGTATTAATAATCCAACGTTTACGGAACAACAAAATAGACAACTATTGCTTACTACGGTAGGTAAAGTAATCTTTAATGAAATCTTGCCGGAGTCATTCCCTTACATTAATGAACCGACGCTCAATAACTTGCAAGTGGAAACACCTGCTAAGTACTTCATTGACGGAACGGTAAATGTTAAAGAACACTTGCGAGACGCAGAATTGGTTACACCGTTCAAAAAGACAATTCTTGGAGAAATTATTGCGGAAATTTTCAAGCGATTCCATATTACAGAAACGTCTAGAATGCTAGACCGCATGAAAAATCTCGGGTTTAAATACTCTACACGCGCTGGAATCACAATCGGTATTTCTGACATCGTAGTTTTACCGAATAAAGCTGAAATCCTTCACGATGCACAGGAAAAGGTAGACAAGGTGACTCAGCAGTTCCGACGTGGTTTAATTACTGAAGAAGAACGCTATGACCGTGTTATCTCGTACTGGAGTACAGCGAAAGATATCATTCAGAATAAGTTGATGGACTCACTTGATAATGAAAACCCGATCTACATGATGAGTGACTCTGGAGCCCGTGGTAACGCATCTAACTTTACGCAACTTGCAGGTATGCGAGGATTGATGGCCAACCCGGCTGGACGAATTATCGAACTTCCGATCAAGTCTTCATTCCGTGAAGGTCTGACGGTACTCGAATACTTTATCTCTACACACGGTGCGCGTAAAGGTCTTGCCGATACAGCACTGAAGACAGCCGACTCAGGTTACTTGACTCGTCGTCTAGTAGACGTGGCACAAGATGTCATTGTCCGTGAAGATGACTGTGGAACTGACCGAGGTTTAGAAATTGCTGCTCTTACAGAAGGTAATGAAATGATTGAAACATTGCAAGAGCGGATTGAAGGTCGTCATACGAAAAAGACGATCAAACATCCTGAAACAGGCGAATTGATTCTTGAAAAGAACGGTTTGATCACGGCGGATGTTGCGAACGTAATTATTGCAGCTGGATTTGAGAAGGTAACTATTCGTTCTGCATTCACTTGTAATACAAAACATGGTGTATGTAAAAAGTGTTATGGTATCAACTTAGCTACAGGAGAAGCGGTAGAAGTAGGAGAAGCGGTAGGAATCATCGCAGCTCAATCTATTGGTGAACCTGGTACGCAGCTTACAATGCGTACATTCCACACAGGTGGGGTTGCTGGAGATGATATTACACAAGGTCTTCCTCGTATTCAGGAGATTTTTGAGTCTCGGAATCCGAAAGGGCAAGCGGTTATTTCTGAAATTGCAGGTACAGTTATTGAAATTGACGAAATCCGTGAAGGCCAAAAAGAGATCACAATTGAAGGTGAAGTGGAAACACGTAAGTATTTGGCGCCGTACAATGGTCGCTTGAAAGTTGAAGAAGGCGATTTAATTGAGCGAGGTCAAACGCTAACAGAAGGTTCTATAGATCCGAAAGAATTGATCATAGTAAAAGACGTAGCAACTGTACAAGAATATCTATTAAAAGAAGTGCAAAAAGTTTATCGTATGCAAGGGGTAGAAATTGGGGATAAGCACGTAGAAGTAATGGTTCGCCAAATGCTTCGTAAAGTGCGTGTGATCGAAGCTGGAGATACAGATCTTCTACCAGGTTCGTTGCTTGATATCCACCAGTTCTCTGAAGCGAATAACAAAGTGTTATTGGCAGGAAAAGCACCAGCGACTTCACGTCCGGTGATCCTCGGAATTACAAAAGCATCTCTTGAAACAGAATCATTCTTATCTGCGGCATCCTTCCAAGAAACGACGAGAGTACTTACAGATGCGGCGATCAAAGGTAAAACTGATGAATTGCTTGGTTTGAAAGAGAACGTCATTATTGGTAAGTTAGTGCCGGCGGGTACGGGAATGCAAAGATACCGTCAGATTAAAATGCAACATGAGGAAGACGAAGAAGCAATTGCGGTAGATTAAAAAAATAAACGGGACATCGTTCCCGTTTATTTAACTAAAATTGTTGACAAGGCTTTCTGTAGATGATAATATACAAAAGGTTGATAGTTGTGGTTGATACTTTTTGATGAAATTAGATTTTCTTCAAATGGGTAAGAGACGCGAAGCAATCATCATTATAAAATAACAGTAAATAAGAGATCTCTAAACTTTACTGACGCCCGTTTTTGTGTGTGCACGCACAAAAACTTTGTTTTTACCTAAAAATGAACCACCTGGGTGTGTGGGATTACAAAAAAAGTTTGGAAGGAGGAACAACCTGATGCCTACAATTAACCAATTAGTCCGTAAACCTCGTAAATCGAAGTCGGAGAATTCTAAATCACCGGCTCTAGGAAAAAGCTATAACAGCTTTAAAAAGTCTATGACAAACGTGAACTCACCACAAAAAAGAGGTGTTTGTACACGTGTTGGTACTATGACACCTAAGAAACCGAACTCGGCACTTCGTAAGTATGCTCGTGTTCGTTTAACAAATACATTGGAAGTTAACGCTTATATCCCAGGTGAAGGCCACAACTTGCAAGAACACAGTGTGGTACTAATTCGCGGAGGACGCGTAAAAGACTTACCGGGTGTTCGTTACCATATCGTACGTGGAGCGCTTGATACAGCTGGAGTTACTGGCCGTATGCAAAGCCGTTCACAATATGGAGCTAAAAAGCCCAAAGTAAAGAAGTAATATAATCTAATGATATCGAAAGGAGGAACTAATTATGCCTCGTAAAGGTCCAGTTGCAAAACGCGATGTACTACCTGATCCGATTTATAATTCCAAGCTTGTAAGCCGCCTTATCAACAAAATGATGGTAGACGGTAAGAAAGGTACTTCACAAAAGATTCTTTATGGAGCGTTCGAAATTGTTAAAGAACGTTCTGGTCAAGAGCCACTTGAAGTATTCGAAGCTGCACTAAATAATGTAATGCCAGTTCTTGAAGTGCGTGCTCGCCGTGTTGGTGGAGCTAACTATCAAGTACCAGTTGAAGTTCGTCCAGAACGTCGTACAACTCTAGGTCTTCGTTACCTTGTTAACTATTCACGTACACGTGGAGAGAAAACAATGGAAGAGCGCCTAGCAAACGAAATTCTTGACGCATCAAACAACACAGGTGCTTCTGTTAAACGCCGTGAAGAAATGCATAAGATGGCGGAAGCTAACAGAGCATTCGCTCACTATCGTTGGTAACACCGGATATACTATAACGGTAATCCGAAAACGGAAGGAGTTCACAAAATGGGTAGAGATTTCTCCTTAGAGAACACTCGTAACATTGGTATCATGGCTCACATTGACGCTGGTAAGACAACAACAACTGAGCGGATCCTTTATTACACAGGTAAAATCCACAAAATTGGTGAAACGCACGAAGGTGCTTCACAGATGGACTGGATGGAGCAAGAACAAGAACGTGGAATCACGATTACATCTGCTGCAACAACAGCAGCTTGGAAAGGCCACCGTGTAAACATCATCGATACACCAGGACACGTAGACTTCACTGTTGAAGTTGAACGTTCACTACGTGTATTAGATGGAGCTGTTACGGTACTTGATGCACAATCAGGTGTAGAACCGCAAACAGAAACAGTTTGGCGTCAAGCGACAAACTACAAAGTACCACGTCTTGTATTCGTAAACAAAATGGATAAAACGGGTGCAGATTTCCTTTACTCTGTAGGCACACTACGTGACCGTCTACAAGCTAATGCTCACCCAATCCAATTGCCGATCGGTTCGGAAGATAACTTCTCTGGAATTATCGACTTAATTGAAATGAAGGCTACTTTGTATCCTAACGATCTAGGCACAGATACTACAGTAGAGGATATCCCTGCTGAGCACCTGGAACTAGCGAATGAATATCGCGAAAAACTAATTGAAGCAATTGTAGACTTCGATGAAGATCTAATGGAAAAGTATCTTGGCGGCGAAGAGCTTACAATTGATGAAATTAAAACAGCAATTCGTAAAGCGACATTAGCAGTTGAATTCTACCCTGTAGTTTGTGGAACAGCTTTCAAAAACAAAGGAGTACAATTAGTGTTGGATGCAGTAGTCGACTACTTACCATCACCACTTGATATTCCACCAATGGTTGGTCTGAACCCTGACACAGAGCAAGAAGAAGAGCGTCATTCTAGCGATGAAGAGCCATTCTCGGCACTTGCATTTAAAGTAATGACGGATCCTTATGTAGGGAAACTTACATTCTTCCGTATTTATTCAGGCGTTCTACAAGCTGGTTCTTACGTTGTAAACTCTACAAAAGGCAAGCGTGAGCGTGTAGGTCGTATTCTACAAATGCATGCTAACAGCCGTGAAGAGATATCTGAAGTGCATGCGGGTGAAATTGCTGCTGCTGTAGGATTGAAAGATACGACGACAGGTGACACACTTTGTGACGAGAAAGCATTGATCATTCTTGAATCAATGGAATTCCCTGAACCTGTTATTTCCGTAGCTATCGAGCCGAAAACAAAGGCAGACCAAGATAAAATGGGTCAAGCTCTTGGTAAGTTACAAGAAGAAGATCCGACATTCCGTGCACATACAGATCAAGAAACTGGAGAAGTTATCATCGCAGGTATGGGTGAACTTCACTTGGACATCATTGTTGACCGTCTACGACGTGAATTCAAAGTGGAAGCAAACGTGGGCGCGCCACAAGTTTCTTACCGCGAAACATTCCGTCAGTCAGCTGAAGTCGAAGGTAAATTCGTTCGTCAATCAGGTGGACGTGGACAGTTTGGTCACGTATGGATCGAATTTGGTCCGAACGAAGAAGGAAAAGGATTCGAATTCGTAAACAACATTGTTGGTGGTTCTGTTCCTCGTGAATACATCCCGGCAGTTGAAGCGGGTCTTCGTGATTCATTAGATAACGGTCCTTTGGCTGGATATCCATTAATCGATGTGAAAGCACGTCTATTTGACGGCTCATACCACGATGTTGACTCCAACGAAATGGCCTTCAAAGTTGCTGCATCAATGGCTTTGAAAAATGCAGCATCTAAATGTTCACCAGTACTTCTTGAACCAACAATGAGAGTTGAAGTTATCATTCCGGAAGAATACATGGGCGATATCATGGGTGATATTACATCACGCCGTGGCCGTGTAGAAGGTATGGAAGCTCGTGGTAACGCACAAGTCGTTCGCGCGATGGTTCCACTTGCTGAAATGTTTGGTTATGCAACAGCGTTACGTTCAAATACGCAAGGTCGTGGAGTATTCTCTATGGTGTTCGATCACTATGAAGAAGTTCCAAAGTCGGTTGCTGAAGATGTAATCAAGAAAAACAAAGGTGAATAATAAAGTTCATCCTTGTTTCCGATAAGAAATACTTGTAAGATATGGATAGTCAAGGGGACGCCTTTGACTTCCATACTATAAAAAACTAAACTTTTTTAAATTAAGGGAGGATCTCTAAAATGGGTAAAGAAAAATTCGACCGCTCCAAGGAGCACGCAAACGTAGGAACAATTGGTCACGTTGACCATGGTAAAACAACTTTAACTGCTGCAATCGCGACAGTTCTTTCTAAAGCAATGGGTGGAGAAGCAGAGTCATACGCTGACGTTGATAATGCACCTGAAGAAAAAGAGCGTGGAATTACAATCAGTACTTCTCACGTTGAGTATGAAACTGAAAAGCGTCACTATGCACACGTTGACTGCCCAGGTCACGCTGACTACGTTAAAAACATGATCACTGGTGCTGCACAAATGGACGGCGGAATCTTAGTAGTATCTGCTGCTGACGGCCCAATGCCACAAACTCGTGAGCACATCCTTCTTTCACGTCAAGTAGGTGTTCCTTACCTAGTTGTATTCATGAACAAATGTGACATGGTGGACGATGAAGAACTACTTGAATTAGTAGAAATGGAAATCCGTGAACTTCTTTCTGAGTATGACTTCCCTGGCGATGATATTCCAGTAGTTCGTGGATCTGCACTTAAAGCTCTTGAAGGAGAGCCTGAGTGGGAAGAGAAAATCCTTGAATTGATGGCAGCTGTTGATGACTATATCCCAACACCAGCTCGTGATACTGAAAAGCCATTCATGATGCCAGTAGAGGACGTATTCTCAATCACTGGTCGTGGTACAGTAGCAACTGGACGTGTTGAGCGTGGAGTTGTAAAAGTCGGAGATGTTGTTGACATTATCGGTCTTTCTGAAGAGCCAAGACCTACTACTGTAACTGGAGTAGAAATGTTCCGTAAACTTCTTGACTATGCAGAAGCTGGAGACAACATCGGTGCACTTCTACGTGGTGTTTCACGTGAAGATATCGAGCGTGGACAAGTTCTTGCTAAGCCGGGTACAATCACTCCACACACTCAGTTCAAATCTGAAGTTTATGTTCTATCAAAAGAAGAGGGTGGACGTCACACTCCATTCTTCTCAAACTACCGTCCTCAGTTCTACTTCCGTACAACTGACGTAACTGGAATCATCCAACTTCCTGAAGGTGTAGAAATGGTTATGCCTGGAGATAACGTTGAAATGACAGTTGAACTGATTTCCCCAATCGCGATTGAAGAAGGTACTAAATTCTCAATCCGTGAAGGTGGACGTACAGTAGGCGCTGGCGTTGTAGCTACAATTACAAAATAATTTCTTTTGGAATCCCGTCCTTGTGGCGGGATTTTTTTATTCGCTGAAAATAGTAGGCACTAGTTTTCATCATGGTGTGCATTAATGACTAAGATGTAATATAAAAAGGCTAAATAAAATACGTGCATATACTAGCGAAACCTGTTAAGATAATAAACGGGTTAAAAAACAAACTAATTTCTTTAAAAGGGTTGCACAAACCTAAAACATTATGTATAATGTTGAATGTTGGTCTTTGACTGCGAAGAAGCGAGAGGTTGCCGATACACCCGGCCGCTTTGCCATGGCGTGTGTGTGGGAAATTTTCGTGGAGAATTGTCTAGAAAATAGGCGAAAGGGAGGGAAAGTAATGGCAAAACAAAAGATTCGTATCCGATTGAAAGCTTACGATCATAGAATGATTGATCAGTCAGCTGAAAAGATTGTTGAAACGGCTAAACGTTCTGGAGCTAGTGTTTCAGGTCCAATTCCGTTGCCAACTGAAAGATCAGTTTACACGGTATTGCGTTCAGTTCACGTTTATAAAGATTCACGTGAGCAATTTGAAATGCGTACACACAAACGTTTAATCGATATCGTAAATCCAACTCCACAAACTGTGGACGCGTTAATGAAGCTTGATTTACCATCAGGCGTCGACATCGAAATCAAACTATAAAAAATACAAAACAACAATATTACAGGAGGTGTGACTAATGACCAAAGGAATCTTAGGAAGAAAAGTCGGTATGACGCAAATATTTGCTGAAAACGGCGATCTAATCCCAGTAACAGTGATTGAAGCTACTCCAAACGTAGTTCTTCAAAAGAAGACAATCGAAACGGATGGCTATGAATCAATCCAACTTGGATTTGATGACAAACGTGAAAAGCTTTCAAACAAACCTGAACAAGGCCATGTTGCAAAAGCTAACACGGCACCTAAGCGCTTCATTCGCGAAGTTCGCGGAGCTGACGTTAGTGCATACGAAGTTGGTCAGGAAGTCAAAGTTGATACATTCGCAGCAGGCGATGTAGTCGATATTACAGGAGTTTCAAAAGGTAAAGGATTCCAAGGTGTGATTAAGCGTCACGGTTTCTCACGCGGACCAATGTCACACGGATCACGTTTCCACCGCGCACCAGGTTCTCTAGGCGCTGTAGATGGACAACGAGTATTCAAAGGAAAAAAATTACCTGGACGTACTGGTGGCAAAACAGTAACGATCCAAAACGTAGAAATTGTACGAGTTGATGAAGAACGCAACTTGTTACTAGTTAAAGGTAACGTTCCTGGAGCTCGCAAATCACTAGTACAAGTGAAAAGTGCAATTAAAGGGAACTGAGTAAAACAGAAAGGAGGAAATAGGAATGCCTAAAGTATCTGTAGTAAGTCAAACAGGTTCTGCAGTTGGCGACATCGAGTTAAACGAAGCCATCTTCGGAATCGAACCGAATGAAGCAGTATTGTTTGAAGCAATTATTCAACAGCAAGCTTCTTTACGCCAAGGAAACCACAAGGTTAAATCTCGCGGGGAAGTAGCAGGCGGCGGTCGTAAACCGTGGCGTCAAAAAGGCACAGGCCGTGCTCGTCAAGGTTCAATTAGATCACCACAATGGCGTGGAGGCGGTATCGTATTCGGTCCAACACCACGTAGCTATAGCTATAAAATGCCTAAGAAAGTTCGTCGTTTAGCACTTCTTTCCGCACTTTCAACGAAAGTACGTGCAGAAGAATTAATTGTACTAGACAACTTAGCATTTGACGCACCACAAACAAAAGGCTTTGTTAAAGTGCTTGAAGACCTTTCAATCACAAAGAAAGCATTATTTGTTACAGCTGACCTAGAAGAAACAGTAGCATTGTCTGCTCGTAATATTCCTGGAATCAGCGTTGTTACAGCGAATGGTATCAATGTACTTGACCTAGTCGGACATGACCAACTCGTTATGACAAAAGCAGCAGTAGAAAAAGTTGAGGAGGTGCTTGGTTAATGGAAGCACGTGATATTTTGAAGCGTCCGGTCATTACCGAGCGTACTTCTGAGCAAATGGAATTCAGAAAATACACATTTGAAGTTGATACACGCGCGAATAAAACGCACGTTAAACAAGCTATCGAAGAAATCTTCGGTGTGGAAGTTGAAAAAGTTAATGTTCAGAACTATAAAGGCAAGTTCAAGCGTATGGGAAAACATGCTGGTTATACAAACAAGCGCCGCAAAGCAATTGTTACGTTAACTACTGATTCCAAGGATATCGAACTTTTTGAAATGTAATTAACGAACAATAAATGAAGGAGGGAACACAAATGGCGATCAAGAAGTACAAAGCTACCTCCAACGGACGTCGTAATATGACTTCTTCTGACTTTGCTGAGATTACTACAGACAAACCAGAAAAATCATTGCTTGAACCAGTCAAGCGTAAAGGCGGACGTAACAACCAAGGTAGAATGACAGTTCGTCACCAAGGTGGAGGACATAAGCGCCAATACCGTGTCATCGATTTCCAACGTCGGAAAGATGGCATTCCAGGACGCGTTGCTACGATCGAATACGATCCAAACCGTTCAGCAAACATCGCATTAATTAATTATGCAGATGGAGAAAAGAGATACATCCTTGCTCCTAAAGGGTTGCAAGTAGGTTCTACAATTATGTCAGGACCTGAAGCGGATATCCGCGTAGGAAATGCTCTACCACTAGAGAACATTCCAATGGGTTCTACAATCCATAACATTGAAATGAAACCAGGTAAGGGTGGACAATTAGTTCGTTCTGCTGGAACTTCAGCTCAATTGCTTGGACGTGAAGGTAAATATGTTATCATTCGTCTACAATCAGGCGAGGTACGTATGATTCTTTCAGCTTGCCGTGCAACTATCGGACAAGTAGGAAACGAACAGCACGAATTGATCAACATTGGTAAAGCAGGTCGTTCACGTTGGTTAGGCAAGCGCCCATCCGTTCGTGGATCTGTAATGAACCCTAACGATCACCCACACGGTGGTGGTGAAGGACGTACGCCGATCGGTCGTCCAAGTCCTGTTACTCCTTGGGGGAAACCAACTCTTGGATTCAAGACACGCAAAAAGAGCAATAAATCAGACAAGTTTATCGTTCGTCGTCGTAAAAAATAATTTTGTTGCACTGCGGTTCATTAGATGGACCGTAGTACAAACTCGGAAGGAGGTTCCAGAATGGGCCGCAGCTTGAAAAAAGGACCTTTTGCAGATGACCACTTATTAAAAAAGGTTGATGCACAAAAAGATTCAGAAAAGAAGCAGGTAATTAAAACATGGTCTCGCCGTTCAACAATCTTCCCGACTTTCATCGGATTGACAATTGCAGTATATGATGGACGCAAACATGTTCCTGTTTATGTAACAGAAGATATGGTAGGTCACAAACTAGGTGAATTCGTACCTACGCGCACTTATAAAGGCCATGGTGCCGACGATAAGAAAACAAAACGCTAATTGAGAGGAGGTTATCCTGATGCAACAAGCTAAAGCATCTGTACGCACAGTCCGCATTGCTTCTCGCAAGGTTCGTTTGGTCGTTGATCTTATTCGCGGCAAGAATATCGGTGAAGCTATGGCGATTCTACGACTTACGCCTAAAGCGGCATCTCCGGTTGTAGAAAAGCTTTTAAAATCAGCAATTGCAAATGCTGAGCATAACTACGAAATGAACACTGAGAACTTATACGTCAGCGAAGTATTCGTAGACGAAGGACCAACAATGAAACGTTTCCGTCCACGTGCACAAGGTCGTGCGAGTGCGATTAACAAACGTACAAGCCACATTACATTAGTGGTATCTGAAAAGAAGGAGGGGTAATTAGTGGGCCAAAAAGTACATCCTAATGGACTGCGTGTCGGTGTCATCCGTGACTGGGACTCGAAATGGTACGCGGAAAAAGATTATGCGTCCTTATTACACGAAGACTTAAAGATTCGTGAATACATTGAAAAACGTCTTGTAGATGCATCACTTTCTAAAGTAGAAATTGAGCGTGCTGCTAAGCGTGTAAATATTACAATTCACACTGCAAAGCCAGGTATGGTTATCGGTAAAGGTGGTTCCGAAGTTGAAACACTTCGTAAAAATCTTAACGAAATCACTGGCAAGCGTGTACACATAAACATCGTAGAAGTAAAACGTGCTGATTTGGATGCGAGACTAGTCGCAGAATCTATCGCTCGTCAATTGGAAAGCCGTGTTTCTTTCCGTCGTGCTCAGAAACAAGCGATTCAACGTACAATTCGCTCTGGAGCTAAAGGAATCAAAACACAAGTGTCTGGTCGTCTCGGCGGTGCTGATATCGCTCGTGCTGAACACTATAGTGAAGGAACTGTCCCTCTTCATACATTACGTGCTGATATAGATTATGCACATGCTGAAGCTGATACTACTTATGGTAAGCTTGGCGTAAAAGTATGGATTTATCGTGGTGAAGTCCTTCCAGTCAAGAAGAACTCTGCGGAAGGAGGCAAATAATAATGTTAATGCCTAAACGTGTTAAACATCGTCGTGTATTCCGTGGGAAAATGCGCGGTCAAACAAAAGGTGGCGCTACTGTTCAATTTGGTGAGTTTGGTCTTCAAGCTCTTGAATCAGGTTGGATCACGAACCGTCAGATTGAATCTGCTCGTATTGCCATGACTCGTTATATGAAGCGTGGTGGTAAAGTGTGGATCAATATTTTCCCGCACAAACCATATACAAAAAAGCCTCTTGAAGTCCGAATGGGTTCCGGTAAAGGTGCTGTAGAAGGCTGGGTAGCAGTTGTTAAGCCTGGTCGAGTAATGTTCGAAATTGCAGGTGTTTCAGAAGAAGTAGCTCGTGAGGCATTAAGACTCGCATCGCACAAACTTCCTGTAACAAGCAAGTTTGTAAAACGTGAAGAAATTGGTGGTGAGTCTAATGAAAGCTAAAGAAATTCGTGACTTAACAACTGCAGAGATCGAGCAAAAAGTGAAATCACTTAAAGAAGAGCTTTTCAACCTTCGCTTCCAGTTAGCGACAGGTCAATTAGAAAACACTGCACGCATCCGTGAAGTACGCAAATCGATTGCGCGCATGAAAACTGTAATACGTCAAAGAGAAATCAGTGCAAATAACTGATGAAGGAGGTTGCAGCCATGACTGAGCGTAACCAGCGCAAAGTATACACAGGCCGTGTCGTTTCCGACAAAATGGATAAAACCGTTACGGTAATGGTAGAAACATACAAAAAACATTCTTTATACGGTAAGCGTGTAAAGTACTCTAAAAAATTCAAGGCCCATGATGAGCTTAACGAAGCAAAAATTGGCGATGTTGTTCGTATTATGGAGACTCGTCCATTATCGGCAACTAAGCGTTTCCGTCTTCTAGAAGTCGTCGAAAAAGCGGTCATCATCTAATAGGTTTTTAACTCAGATTTTGGAAGGAGGTAACCTCGATGATTCAACAGGAAAGTCGAATGAAAGTTGCTGACAACTCTGGCGCACGTGAAGTACTGACAATTAAAGTACTAGGTGGATCAGGTCGTAAAGTAGCTAATATCGGTGACATAGTTGTTGTTACGGTTAAGAAAGCAACACCAGGTGGAGTTGTTAAGAAGGGTGACGTTGTTAAAGCGGTCATCGTTCGTACGAAAAGTGGAGTTCGTCGTAAGGACGGTTCTTACATTACATTTGATGAAAATGCTTGCGTTATTATCCGTGATGATAAAGGGCCACGTGGAACACGTATTTTCGGACCAGTTGCTCGCGAACTACGCGACAATAACTTCATGAAAATCATTTCACTTGCTCCAGAAGTTCTTTAATTCTAATGACAGAGCCAGTCAAGGAGGTGCGATAGAATGCACGTTAAAAAAGGCGACAAAGTTATGGTGATCTCTGGGAAAGACAAAGGTAAAACAGGTGTGATCCTAACTGCTTATCCAAAAAAAGACCGTGTGCTAGTTGAAGGTATTAATATCGTTAAAAAACACACGAAGCCGAACCAAGAGAATCCTCAAGGCGGAATTGTAAGTCAAGAAGCTGCGATTCATGTCTCAAACGTGATGGTCATCGATCCTAAAACAGGCGAACCGACTCGTGTGGGTTATAAAGTGGAAGACGGTAAAAAAGTACGTATTGCAAAAAAATCCGGTGAAGCACTGGACAAGTAAGCTAGGCATGAAAGGAGGTCCGACTGATGAGTCGATTGAAAGAGAAATTTACTAAAGAAATCACACCTGCTCTAATGAGCAAGTTTGAATATACATCTGTTATGCAAGTACCTAAAGTAGATAAAATCGTTATCAACATGGGTGTTGGTGATGCAGTTCAAAATACAAAAGCACTTGATGCAGCTGTTGAAGATCTAGCAACTATCTCAGGTCAAAAGCCAGTCATAACAAAAGCAAAGAAATCTATCGCTGGTTTCCGTTTGCGTGAAGGTATGCCGATCGGAGCTAAAGTAACGCTTCGCGGTGAGCGCATGTACGAGTTTCTTGACAAATTAGTTTCTATCTCATTACCACGTGTACGTGACTTCCGTGGCGTTTCTAAAAAAGCGTTCGATGGTCGTGGGAACTATACACTAGGTGTGAAAGAACAACTTATTTTCCCTGAAATTGACTACGATAAAGTATCAAAAGTACGTGGAATGGACATCGTCATCGTGACGACTGCAAACACTGATGAAGAAGCACGCGAATTGCTTACACAGTGTGGCATGCCGTTCCAAAAGTAAAATAATAGGGAGGCGAAAACGTGGCTAAGAAATCAATGATCGCTAAACAGAAACGTACGCCAAAGTACAAAGTACAAGAATATACTCGCTGCGAACGCTGTGGTCGTCCACATTCAGTATATCGCAAATTTAAACTTTGCCGTATTTGTTTCCGCGAACTTGCATATAAGGGACAACTTCCTGGCGTTAAAAAAGCCAGCTGGTAAACCCCTAATTAGGGAAGGAGGTTAATTCAAATGACAATGAGTGATCCGATTGCAGATATGCTTACACGCATCCGTAACGCGAACATGGTTCGCCACGAGAAGCTTGAGGTACCTGCTTCAAACGTAAAAAAAGAAATCGCTGAAATCTTAAAACGAGAAGGTTTCGTTCGCGATGTGGAATACGTGGAAGATAACAAACAAGGCATCATCCGCATTTTCCTAAAATACGGTCAAGATAACGAGCGCGTCATCAATGGCTTAAAACGTATTTCTAAACCAGGACTTCGTGTGTATGCAAAATCAAATGAAGTACCTAAAGTATTGAATGGTCTAGGTGTTGCACTAGTTTCTACATCAAACGGTGTACTAACAGACAAAGAGGCCCGCGCTAAACAAGTCGGCGGAGAAGTCGTCGCTTACGTTTGGTAATCAGCTACAAATGAATGGAGGTGCAATTGAATGTCCCGTATTGGTAATCGTCAGATCGATGTTCCTGAAAATGTTACTGTAACAATTTCAGCTGAGAACTTCGCAACTGTTAAAGGACCGAAAGGTGAACTTTCGCGTCAATTAGATAAAGATATCACGATCAATCAGGAAGGCAATGTCATTACATTGACTCGCCCTTCTGAATCTAAAGCTCACCGTTCAATCCACGGTACTACACGTTCTGTGCTTAACAACATGGTAGTTGGTGTATCTACTGGATTCGAGCGCACACTAGAATTGGTTGGGGTTGGATACCGTGCGTCAATGCAAGGCAAGAAGCTTGTATTGAACGTTGGGTACTCACATCCAGTCGAATTCACACCAGAAGAAGGTGTAGAAGTTGAAGTTCCAGCGAACACTAAAATTATTGTTCGTGGCTACAACAAAGAACACGTAGGTGCTCTTGCTTCTAACATCCGTCAAGTACGTCCGCCAGAGCCGTATAAAGGCAAAGGTATTCGTTATGAAGGCGAAATCGTTCGTCGTAAAGAAGGTAAAACAGGTAAATAATACCGCCTGAGGTATTTGGAAGGAGTGACCACGATGATTACGAAACAAGATAAAAACGCTGTCCGTAGAAAACGTCACGCACGTGTGCGTTCGAAAATCAGCGGAACTGCAGAGCGTCCACGTCTAAACGTTTACCGTTCAAACAAACATATCTATGCACAATTGATTGACGACACAAATGGTGTAACAATCGTTAGTGCTTCTACAATGGATAATGGCGTTGAAGCTGGATCTACAGGTAACACTGAATCTGCAGCTAAAGTTGGCGAGCTTATTGCAAAGAAAGCTGTTGAAAAAGACGTCAAAAAGGTTGTCTTTGACCGTGGCGGATATCTTTTCCATGGCCGTGTTAAAGCTCTTGCTGACGCTGCACGCGAAAATGGACTTGAATTTTAATTAAGAAGGAGGGACATATTTCATGCGTCGTAATGATCAAAACAAAAGTGAGTTTGAAGAACGCGTAGTAACGATCAACCGAGTTGCGAAAGTTGTAAAAGGTGGACGTCGTTTCCGCTTTACTGCACTTGTCGTAGTCGGAGATAAAAACGGTCGTGTCGGTTTTGGTACTGGAAAAGCACAAGAAGTTCCAGATGCAATCCGTAAAGCAATTGAAGATGCAAAGAAAAACTTGATTGTAGTACCAATGGTTAAGGGTACAACTCCACATGAAGTAATCGGCCGTTTTGGTGCAGGACAAATCCTCATCAAACCAGCTGCTCCAGGTACTGGAGTTATTGCGGGTGGACCTGTCCGTGCGGTACTCGAACTTGCAGGTATCACGGATATTCTTTCTAAATCACTTGGATCAAGCACTCCAATCAACATGGTACGTGCAACAATCGAAGGATTGCAGAATTTGAAACGCGCAGAAGATGTAGCAAGATTGCGTGGTAAATCTGTAGAAGAACTTTTAGGTTAAGGGGGGAAACACAATGGCGAACAAACTTGCAATCACCCTTACGAAAAGTGTAATCGGTTCTAAGCCGACACAACGTAAAACAATTGAAGCATTAGGTCTTCGAAAGTTAAATCAAGTAGCTGAGCATCAAGATAATGCTTCGATTCGTGGTATGATCACTAAAGTCAGCCACTTGGTAACAGTTAAAGAAATTTAAGTAACACTTTATAATAAGGAGGTGCCGATAAGATGAAGTTACACGAACTAAAACCAGCTGAGGGATCACGTAAAAACCGTAAACGCGTTGGTCGTGGGATCGGATCTGGAACAGGAAAGACTTCCGGTAGAGGTCACGATGGTCAAAACTCACGTTCAGGCGGCGGTGTACGTCTTGGTTTCGAAGGTGGACAAATTCCTCTTTTCCAACGACTTCCTAAGCGTGGGTTCACGAACATCAATCGTAAAGATTATGCAATCGTTAACCTTGACACGTTGAATCGTTTTGAAGAAGGCACGGAAGTAACGCCGGAATTGCTACTTGAAACTGGTGTTGTAAGTAACGCTAAATCTGGTATCAAGATTCTTGGAAATGGAACTCTTGACAAAAAGATTACCGTGAAAGCAAACAAATTCTCCGCTTCTGCAAAAGAAGCAATTGAAAAAGCGGGCGGGCAAACAGAGGTGGTATAATGTTTCAGACAATCTCTAATTTCATGCGTGTGAAAGAGATCCGGTCTAAAATAATTTTCACCCTCCTAGTGCTTATCGTATTTAGACTCGGGACATTTGTTCCGGTTCCTAACGTTGATGCAACTGCTTTACAACAATCAAATAACCAGTTTATTGGTTTCTTGAACACTTTCGGTGGAGGAGCACTTTCCAACTTTTCAATCTTTGCGATGGGGATCATGCCGTACATTACGGCTTCCATCATTGTACAGCTCTTGCAAATGGACGTTGTGCCGAAGTTTACTGAGTGGTCTAAACAAGGGGACGTCGGAAGACGTAAGCTTGCACAGTTCACGAGGTACTTCACGATTGTTCTTGCCTTTATCCAAGCTATCGCTATGTCCTTTGGTTTCAACCAAACATTCGGCGGTGCGCTAATTAAAGATAACAGTGTGTCTACATATGTCGTCATTGCGATTGTGTTGACTGCAGGAACAGCTTTCCTTTTATGGCTTGGTGAGCAAATTACTGCAAAAGGTGTTGGGAATGGTATTTCCATCATTATTTTTGCAGGGATTGTCGCGGGTATTCCGAATGCTGTAAACCAGTTGTATGTAACGCAAATACAAGACGCTGGAGATGCACTATTCATTCGAATTGCAACAATGATCTTACTGCTACTCGTAATCGTAGCTATTGTTGTCGGAGTTATCTACTTCCAAGAAGCATTGCGGAAAATTCCAATTCAATATGCGAAGCGTGTTTCAGGACGTAGTCAATCCGTTGCAAGTCAACAAACTCATTTACCTTTGAAACTGAATGCTGCGGGTGTTATTCCAGTAATCTTTGCGGTGGCTTTCTTTATCACACCACAACAAATTGCTCCATTTTTCGGTGAGAACAGTGTAACTAAAACAATCATTCGGATTTTCGATTATACGAATCCGGTTGGTATGATTTTATACGTAACACTTATTATCGCGTTTACTTATTTCTATGCGTTCATTCAAGTGAACCCAGAGAATATGGCAGACAACTTAAAAAAACAAGGTGCATATATTCCAGGAATTCGTCCGGGTGCAAACACTCAATCGTATTTAACTAGTACTCTGTACAGATTAACATTCGTCGGCTCGATTTTCCTTGCTGTCGTTGCTGTTATGCCAATCTTCTTCATTAATCTAGCGAATCTTCCTCAATCTGCCCAAATCGGTGGAACGAGCTTGCTTATCGTAGTCGGCGTTGCCCTTGAAACGATGAAGCAATTGGAATCGCAGTTAGTGAAAAGACATTACAGAGGATTTATGAAATAAAAAGCAATAGCCTGACCTATTGTGAACCAAATGGAGGGCAAGGACGTATGAATATCGTATTAATGGGTCTGCCGGGTGCTGGTAAAGGTACGCAAGCAGACAAAATTGTCGAGAAGTACGGAATCCCTCATATTTCTACAGGCGATATGTTCCGTGCTGCCATCAAAGATGGCACGGAACTTGGAGTTAAAGCGAAATCGTTCATGGATCAGGGCGCATTAGTTCCTGATGAAGTTACTATCGGTATCGTACGTGAACGTTTAAGCAAATCGGATTGTGACAAAGGTTTTCTTCTTGATGGATTTCCTAGAACAGTTCCTCAAGCTAAAGCACTAGATGCCTTGCTTGAAGACTTAGATAAAAAAATCGAGTATGTATTAGACATTGAAGTCGATACAGAAAAATTAGTTGCAAGATTATCAGGACGTCGTATTTGTAAAGTGTGCGGAACTTCTTACCACTTGATTTTCAATCCACCAGAGGTTGAAGATGTTTGTGATAAAGAGGGTGGCGAACTTTACCAGCGTGCAGATGATAATCCCGAGACTGTCATGAATCGTCTGGAAGTAAATATGAATCAGACAGCACCTTTACTCGACTTTTACGGCGAAAAAGGCGTGTTGACGAAAATAAATGGTCAACAAGACATTACTCTCGTATTCAAAGACTTGGATGCAGTTTTACAACAAAGTACAAAGTAATCAATCCTTTTCGGGCACATCTGCATCACTGTTCGGAAAGTAATGGTTGAAAACGAGCTGCAAAAGCGTAAAGTGCCCGGTATTGGACAAATGGGAGTTTAAATTGATTCTTCAGTTGTTGCTACATGCATTATCTTGCAAATCGCGGTATAATGTGTAATTGGTAACATCTGTGAGAACAATAAAGGATCTCACTCGCAGAGATGCGAAACAGCGAAATGTGGCAGACGTCTTTCGAACATCACTCATGCAAACTGGACATATGTTGAAGGAAGCTTTTTTGAAGGCGACTGATGCCGCTCGATGGTGAAAGCCTTTATTGGATATAGAAGGGAGACAGGATTGATGGCGAAGGACGACGTAATTGAGGTAGAAGGAACTGTTCTTGAAACGTTGCCGAATGCGATGTTTAAAGTGGAGTTAGAAAACGGACATACGGTACTAGCACACGTATCGGGTAAAATTCGTATGCACTTTATTCGTATATTGCCTGGCGACAAAGTGACAATGGAACTTTCGCCTTACGATTTGACACGTGGTCGTATCACATACCGTTTTAAATAAACTTTTGCACTCCGGAATACTGAAGGAGGTTGGGTAAGATGAAAGTAAGACCATCTGTAAAACCGATCTGCGAAAAATGTAAAGTTATTCGTAGACGCGGCCGAGTAATGGTAATCTGTGAAAATCCAAAACATAAACAAAGACAAGGCTAAAACACAAGGAGGTGCACAACTTATATGGCACGTATTGCTGGTGTAGACGTTCCGCGCGATAAGCGCGTTGTCATTTCATTGACATACATTTTTGGTATTGGTAAGACAACTGCAAAAAGCATTTTGAATGCAGCTGAAATTTCTGAAGAGACTCGAGTTCGTGACTTAACAGAAACTGAACTTGATAAAATTCGTGAACAAATCGACGGTTTGAAAGTAGAAGGAGATCTACGTCGTGAGACTTCTTTAAACATCAAGCGTTTGATGGAAATTGGTAGTAACCGTGGAATCCGTCACCGTCGTGGATTGCCTGTTCGTGGTCAAAACACGAAAAACAATGCTCGTACGCGTAAAGGTCCAAAACGTACAATTGCAAACAAGAAAAAATAATAGGTAAAGGAGGGCTCTTTCCAACATGGCACGTAAACAACAAACTCGTAAACGTCGTGTAAAAAAGAATATTGAAACTGGTATTGCACATATCCGTTCGACGTTCAATAATACTATCGTTACTATTACAGATAGCCACGGTAATGCACTTTCATGGTCTAGCGCTGGTGCACTTGGCTTTAGAGGTTCCCGTAAATCCACTCCATTTGCTGCACAAATGGCTGCTGAAACTGCAGCGAAAACAGCAATGGAACATGGTTTAAAATCATTGGAAGTAACAGTTAAAGGCCCTGGTGCTGGTCTTGAAGCGGCTATCCGTTCACTACAAGCTGCAGGTCTTGAGGTTACAGCGATCAGAGACGTAACTCCGGTTCCGCACAATGGTTGCCGCCCGCCAAAACGTCGTCGCGTATAATCGGTTTGAATCTATTGGATTAAGAAAGACAATATTTGTTAATACTGTTGAAATAGACTATCTATTATCAGTGAATTCAATATGGTTAAACCACTATAGAAGACGTTTTGAGGAGGGTAAATAAATGATCGAGATTGAGAAACCAAAGATTGAAACAGTAACAATTGGTGAAGATTCGCAGTTTGGTAAGTTTATTATCGAACCACTAGAGCGTGGATATGGAAATACCCTTGGGAATTCCTTACGTCGCATTCTTTTATCTTCATTGCCAGGAGCTGCTGTGACATCTATTCAAATCGATGGAGTACTTCATGAATTCTCAACAATTGAAGGTGTCGTTGAAGACGTATCAACAGTTATTTTGAATGTGAAGAAACTTGCTCTCAAAATTTACTCAGATGATGAGAAAGTTATTGAGATCGATGTGAAGGGTGAAGGCGTCGTGACGGCTGCAGATATCACACATGATAGTGATGTCGAAGTATTAAATCCAGATCTCCCGATTGCTACTCTCGGTAAAAATGGACACTTACGTATGCGTATGTATGCTGTACGTGGACGCGGATATGTTCCTTCCGATCAAAACAAACGTGAGGATCTAGCGATTGGTGTGATTCCAATCGACTCGATTTACACTCCAGTTTCACGCGTTAATTTCCAAGTTGAAAATACTCGCGTCGGCCAAAGTACCAACTTTGATAAGTTGACACTCGATGTATGGACAGATGGTAGCATAGGTCCTAAAGAGGCTGTTTCACTTGGTGCTAAAATTTTAACCGAACACTTAAATATATTCGTTGGTATGACTGACGAAGCACAAACTGCAGAAATTATGGTAGAAAAAGAAGAAGACCAAAAAGAAAAGGTTCTAGAGATGACTATTGAAGAACTTGACCTTTCTGTCCGATCTTATAACTGCTTGAAGCGTGCAGGCATCAATACTGTTCTAGAACTTGCTAACAAGTCCGAAGACGAAATGATGAAAGTGCGAAACTTAGGCCGTAAATCACTTGAAGAAGTGAAGGCTAAATTAGACGAGCTAAACCTTGAGTTACGCTCTGAAGAATAACTGACATATACTTGAAGGAGGGTAACTTCAAATGGGATACAGAAAACTTGGACGCACAAGTTCACAACGTAAAGCAATGCTACGCGACCTAACGACGGATTTAATCGTTCATGAGCGCATCCAAACAACTGAAGCACGCGCAAAAGAATTGCGTTCTGTAGTTGAAAAGATGATCACTCTTGGTAAACGTGGGGATCTTCATGCACGTCGTCAAGCTGCTGAATATATGCGTCGTGAATTGGTGACTGTTGAAAACGAAGAGGGCGAAGAGGCAACTGTTTATGCACTTCAAAAACTTTTCGATACAGTAGCACCACGTTATGCAGATCGCCAAGGCGGTTATACACGTATAATGAAAATGGGACCTCGCCGCGGCGATGGAGCACCAGTAGTAATTATCGAATTAGTGTAATTCCATACATGTAAAGGGTGTGTCTGTCACGCACAGCCACACCCTTTTATTACAATTATAAGATTTATACGACTTAAAAGCTGAGTGTTATGATCCGCGAGCAATCGACTGGTCTAGCTCTACGTACCTCATCTGAGATGTCGGCATGAGCACCCGGCATTTACGTTTGTAAAAAGCGCATTCCTTAGATGAGGTACGCGCTTTTTTTTTATACATAAGAATTGTTGCTTACTGAATACTACATAGCATACTAAAAGGAGGAGTCCGGATGAAGGAAATTGCGTCGATGCATCATGTGATTTTTTCATATGATACAGAAGAGGATGAGTCATCACATGTTCCAAAGAAAGCTCTGGATGATGTGTCTTTTACGTTGTATGAAGGAGAGTGGCTAGCAGTCGTAGGTCACAATGGATCGGGAAAATCGACACTTGCCAAGATGCTAATCGGCTTGCTATTTCCTTCCTCGGGTGAAGTGAACCTCTTTTTGGAAAAGTTGAGTGAAGAAAACTTATGGGAGACACGATCACGGATGGGGATTGTCTTTCAGAATCCGGACAACCAATTTGTTGGCTCAACAGTTCAGGACGATGTAGCATTTGCACTAGAGAACAATGGAGTGCCTCACGATATTATGGTGAAGCGTGTGCATGAAGCGTTACATCAGGTGAAAATGGCTGATTATATCAATCATGAACCACATCATTTGTCTGGGGGGCAGAAGCAACGGGTGGCAATTGCTGGGGCACTTGCGTTGCAACCAGAATTATTAATATTAGACGAAGCAACTTCTATGCTCGATCCCCAAGGTCGTGAGGAAGTTATTGAAATCGTGAAAAAGCTGCGTTCTGACATCGGTTTGACAGTTGTGTCGATTACGCATGATTTGGAAGAAGTCTTGCTAGCGGACCGGATTCTAGTTATGAATGAAGGCAATGTTCTGATGACAGGAACACCACAAGAGATATTTGCAAAAGGTACCGAGCTTGAAAACATTGGGTTAGACTTACCGTTTGCTTTACGTGTTTCAGAATTACTTAGAGAATCAGGTGTCAAGCTTCAAGGCGACTATATGACAGAAGAAGAGTTGGTGAATGAATTGTGGACATTTCACTTCAGCAAGTAGGTTATTTATACGCGAAAGATTCACCTTTTGAAAAGCGAGCATTGCAGGACGTGACTGCCATTATTCCTTCAGGCTCTTATACGTCAATCATCGGGCATACGGGGTCAGGCAAATCGACACTGTTGCTTCATTTGAATGGCTTGTTAAAACCATCTGAAGGTGTGGTTAAGATTGGTGATACAATAATCACCGCACAGACGAAAGGCAAACAAATGAAGGAAGCGCGACAGCAGGTTGGAATCGTTTTTCAATTTCCAGAGCATCAGTTATTTGAAGAGACTGTAGAAAAGGATATAATGTTTGGCCCAATCAATTTCGGTGTATCAAAAGAAATAGCACGTGAGAGAGCCCATGAATTGGTGAAATTGCTCGGTCTGCCTGAAGATGTCCTTCAAAAGTCGCCGTTTGAGCTCTCAGGCGGTCAAATGCGGCGTGTGGCGATAGCTGGAGTACTAGCATTCAAGCCGTCTGTATTAGTGCTGGACGAGCCAACAGCAGGTCTAGATCCTAGGGGACGTAAGGAAATTATGGAACTGTTTCATCAGCTGCATGAACAGGAAAATCTAACGACGATTTTAGTAACACATAGTATGGAAGATGCAGCTCGCTATAGTGACCGGATTGTTGTCATGCACGGAGGGACAGCCGTCATGGAAGGTACGCCAGAGGAAATATTCAATCAAGAAGAACTACTGCGTTCTTATAGACTTAGTATTCCGCGATCTGTTCGTTTCCAACGGACAATAGAAAAAATGATTGGTCAGCGATTTAGCCGCCTTGCATTGACTGAGGAAATACTGGCGCAAGAGTTATCCACAACTATCGCTGGAAAAGGAGAACGGCCATGCTAGAAAAAATGATTATTGGCCGTTTTATACCTGGAAATTCTATAGTCCATAGGATGGATCCTCGTTCTAAGTTATTATTTGTGTTCTTATTCGTTGTTGCTGTCTTTTTGGCAAATAATGTTACATCTTATGCTGTATTACTAGCCTTTACAGTATTCGTTATCGCACTTGCTAGAATTAGACCTTACTTTTTAGTGAATGGATTAAAGCCAGTTATATTTTTGATTGTCTTTACGTTGTTATTGCATATTTTCTTTACGCGTGAAGGACCGATTATCTTTGAGTGGAAGTTTATTAAAATTTATGAAGAAGGATTGCGAATGGGTATTTTCATTTCTGTCCGATTCCTAGTACTCGTATTGGTCACGACTGTTTTGACGCTGACAACTTCTCCAATATCTATCACTGATGGACTAGAGACGTTACTAAATCCGTTTAAGAAGCTCAAATTGCCTGTTCATGAGCTAGCGTTAATGATGTCAATTTCATTGCGTTTTATTCCAACTTTGATGGATGAAACAGATAAAATTTTGAAAGCTCAATTAGCGAGAGGTTCTGACCTAAGTACTGGAACGATTAAGGAGCGGATCCAAGCAGTTATTCCATTGCTCGTTCCTTTATTCGTCAGTGCATTTAAGCGAGCCGAAGATTTAGCAGTCGCTATGGAAGTGCGAGGCTATCGTGGTGGTGAGGGACGGACAAGGTTCCGCCAATTATCCTGGCAAATGAAAGATACAGCTGTACTAATTGCATTTGTATTATTAGTTGTGGTGCTCTTGTGGGTAAGGAAGTGAATAATATGAAACGAATGAAAGCAATCGTGTGCTATGATGGGACGAATTTTGCGGGTTATCAATCGCAGCCTGGTATGCGCACGGTTCAGTCTGAAATTGATAAAGTATTAGTTAAATTGCATAAGGATCCGTCTATTCACTCAGTAGCGAGTGGCCGCACAGATTCCGGTGTTCATGCAATCGGACAAGTCATCCATTTTGATACGCCACTTGATTTGGCTGATCGGTGGGTGACTGCGCTGAATGTATTATTGCCGAAAGATGTACGCATAACGAAAGTAGAGGTCGTGGCTGACGATTTTCATGCGCGATACGGAGCGAAAGGTAAGACGTATAGATATAAATGGTCCTACAGTGAAGTTCAAAGCCCTTTCGAACGAAATTTTGCAGTACATTTAGGTAGATGGAATCCAGACATTGGGCGAATGAATGCAGGAGCTAAACATTTAATTGGGACGCATGATTTCACGAGTTTTTGTTCAGCAAAAACTGCAACGACCAATAAAGTTCGAACTATTCGTAAATTAACACTTGAACGGCAACAGGATGAATTAATATTGGAAGTAGAAGGCGATGGCTTTCTTTACAATATGGTGCGCACGATTGCGGGTGTTTTACTAGCGGTAGGAATTGGCTGGGATGAGCCGGAAGACGTCTACAAGATCCTTCAGGCAAAAGATCGTCAAAAGGCTGGCAAGACAGCGCCAGCACATGGTTTGTACCTACTGGAAGTCACCTATTGAAGTCATGGCAACTAATCCTGGCGTTTTCATAAAAACGCTTGACTTTATTGGTAATAAAGGTTAACATGATAAATGGTATTTCAATAACCCCACAATAAGCCCCGGAAGTTTATTTGTGTTTAGGGATAGAGAAAACAATGGAACAGATTGATATTTTTAGGAGGATTACAATATGCGCACAACATTCATGGCTAAAGGTCACGAAGTAGAACGTAAATGGCTAGTTGTCGACGCTGAAGGACAAACGCTTGGTCGTCTTGCTTCAGAAGTTGCAACACTATTACGCGGTAAACATAAACCAACGTTTACACCACATGTTGATACTGGTGATCACGTCATCATTATCAATGCAGAAAAGATTCAATTGACTGGTAACAAGTTAAAAGACAAAATGTATTACCGTCACTCTGGGTACACAGGTAGCATCAAGTCTCGTACAGCGCTTGAAATGCGTACTAACTACCCGGTTAAAATGCTTGAACTTGCGATCAAAGGAATGCTTCCAAACGGTCCTCTAGGTCGTCAAACAATTAAGAAGTTACACGTTTATGCTGGTCCAGAACATCAGCACGCAGCACAAAAACCAGAAGCATTTGAGCTTCGCGGATAATTAAGAGGAGGAAACACACTTGGCACAAGTACAATATATCGGCACTGGCCGTCGTAAAAGTTCAGTAGCTCGTGTACGTCTAGTTCCTGGCGAAGGCAAAATTGTCGTCAACAACCGTGACGTAGAAGACTACGTACCATTCGAAACACTTCGTGAAATCATCAAACAACCACTAGTTGCAACGGAAACACTTGGAAGCTATGATATCCATGTTAACGTAAACGGTGGAGGTTACACAGGTCAAGCAGGAGCAATCCGTCACGGCGTAGCTCGTGCATTGCTAACTGTAGATCCAGATTTCCGTCCAGTATTGAAATCAGCTGGACTTCTAACACGTGACCCACGTATGAAAGAACGTAAGAAGCCAGGTCTTCGCGGCGCTCGTCGTGCACCTCAGTTCTCTAAACGTTAATATTGGTTTTATACCAATCTTTACAGCCTCTTTCCGAGTTTATCGGGAAGGGGTTTTTTAGAATTTTAAACTCCTTGCCCAGACCGTAAAGAGAAATAAGAAGTGAAACTAAAGAACAGAATAGAAATTACAATTATCCATAGCGGAGCAATAAGCTATTTTAAGGATCCAGTAAATAAACCTAGTGTATATTTGTAGATTCAGAGATTGTATGTTATATTTATGAAAATTAAATAAACTAATTTAAATAAGTGCTCACATTGTGAGGTAAAAGGGAAACTAGTGAAAGTCTAGTACAGCCCCCGCTACTGTAAAAGCTGATGAAATTACAATACCACTGAGAAATCGGGAAGGTGTAAGAGTAAAATGAAGCTTGAGTCAGGAAACCTGCTTATTTAAACGACACTTACTTTTCGGAGGGAGAAGTATAGGCGAGACAATAAGATTAATTGTTTTATGTTTCAGTATGATTTCTATTATACTTTCACATGCCTACACTTCCTTGAAAAGGAGTGTAGGCATTTTTATTTGGAGGGAAACCATGAAAAAGGGAAAAATTTTTGTCGTTGGATTCGGCCCCGGAGCTACTGAACATATTACAGGACGGGCGTTAACGGCACTGCAAGAAAGTGAGTATATTATTGGTTATAAAACGTACGTAGATCTGATTAAGCATTTAGTGACAGCAAAGTCCATTGTTAGCACAGGCATGACCGAAGAAGTGTCGCGTGCAATAGATGCTGTTAAGAAAGCGGAGGCGGGCGGTATTGTCTCAGTAATTTCCAGCGGTGATTCAGGTGCGTATGGTATGGCAGGATTAGTGTATGAAGTGCTTGTCGAAAAGGGTTGGACTGAAGCAGAAGGAATTGAAGTAGAAATTGTTCCAGGTATATCAGCAATTAATTCATGTGCGAGCTTACTGGGCGCACCTGTCATGCATGATTCTTGTACGATCAGTTTAAGTGACCATCTAACACCATGGACTGTTATCGAAAAACGTATTGAAGCGGCGGGGATGGCGGATTTTGTAATTGCTTTATACAATCCGAAAAGTGGACGTAGGACGCGCCAAATTGTAGAAGCGCAAAATATCTTACTAAAATATCGTTCTCCTGATACACCTGTAGGGCTAGTGAAAAGCGCTTATCGTGAAAATCAACATATTATCCTGACAACATTATCTGAAATGCTTGAGCATGATATCGGAATGTTGACAACTGTCATTATAGGTAACTCTTCCACTTTCTTTTATGATGATAAAATTATTACGCCAAGGGGCTATCAACGAAAATATACTTTAGGCGAAGGTAAACAAAGGTTAAAACCGCATCAGCGTTTAAAAAAGGAAGCGGAACCATGGGCGCTTGATCAAGAAACTGGAGAGGCGCTATCAGGGTATGAGGAAATTATCGGAAAGACACCTGAGCAAGCTCCAATGCAACAACAAAAACAAGAACAAAAAGTTCAGTCAATGGATATGGCATTAAAGGCTTTATCAATGGTGTCAAAAGAAGAAGTGCAAAATCCATTTTTGGTGAGACAATCGATCGAGAATATATTTGAATTTTCCGTTTCACCTGGTGTTGCTAATAAAATGATCACAGCAGAGCAAATGCGTGTATTAGCTGAAGTCGTTGGCGAGAATGGTACATTGGAATATACACCGGATCATCATTTTTTAGTAAAGGTTACAACAGATAGTCCTGAAGCGATTGTTGAAAAGCTTGAAAAAAGTCATTTGACAGTCATGCCGGCAGGGGAAGTATTAAAAGTCAAAGCCTGTGATTTCTGTTACGGGGAAAAAGCAGACTCTATCCCATATGCAGAAGAAATCGCAGCAAAGTTTGAAGGGATGAAGCTTCCAAAGCAGTTGCATGTTGGTTTCAACGGCTGCGGAATGGCTTGTTATCGCCCTGTATTTGATGATATTGGGATCGTTTACCGGAAGAAAAAATTTGATTTATTTATTGGTGCAAAGCCAGTTGGTCGTACTGCCCATGCTGCTCAACCCATCGCAGAAGGGATTGAGCCAGAAGATTTAATCCCACTAGTAACCAAAATTATAGAAGAATATGAACAAAACGCACACCCTAACGAACGTTTCTTTAAGTATTTTAAACGTGTCAAAAAAGTTTTGAACTATGACTATTACGACATGAGTTGCAAGATTGAAGTAGAGCCAGCACCTTGTGGAGATTAGGAGGAAACTATGATTTTATTTTTAGCAGGCACTAGCGATGCTAGAGCACTAGCCATTCATTTGCAGAGTCTAGGCTACCCTTTGATAGCCACAGTAGTTACCGAATCTGCGGCAGAAAGTTTAAAAATGAATGATATCTCGTATCAGGTGGGCCGGTTAACAGTGGATGATATGGTGGCGCTGATCCAGAAACATGAGATGACTTGTGTAGTGGATGCCAGTCATCCATATGCGGAAGAAGCTTCGAAAACCGCTATGGAAGCAGCAAAGGCATGTGGTGTTCCATATATTCGCTATGAACGTCCAAAAGAAAAGTTTGTTTCTCCGCTGATTACAGAGGTAGACAGTTATGAAGACGCTGCTAAGCTAGCTCAAACGCATAAAGGGACAATTATGTTAACAACGGGTAGTAAGACGTTGGAAGTGTTTACGAATTACTTATTGCGTGATGAAATTAGATTGATTTGCAGAATGCTACCAAACATAGGCAATATGGAAAAATGCGATAGGTTAGGAATCAAACAAAAGGATATTATCGCAATACAAGGACCGTTTTCTGAATCACTCAATAAGTCTTTGTGCGAGCAATATGATGTGACGTTAATGATTACTAAGGAAAGCGGCAAAGTAGGATCTGTCGATGAGAAAATAACTGCCGCCTTAGAATTAGAGATACCTGTTATTTTGATTAAAAGACCAAAGCTTCAATATGAAAATTTTTGTACATCATTTGAAAAAGTTACACAACTATTAGGAGGTTATACTTTTGAAAAATCCAAACATGAACTTTAATACAAAATTTATACCACTTACTGTAGATCCAGATAAAATTTATGATCACAGTTTCTCAATTATCAAAGAAGAGATGGGAGAACACCCGTTTACAGACGAGCAGTGGATGGTTGTTCGCCGCGTTATTCATGCTTCAGCGGATTTTGAGTTAGGCCGTAGTATGATTTTCACACCTGATGCACTTGAAGCAGGAATCCAATCGATTTTGTCAGGCCATCACGTAGTGGTGGACGTGCAAATGATTGAGAGTGGTTCAGGTCGCAAACGTTTCCAAAAACACGGTAGCGACTTACATTGTTACATTGCGGATGAGGATGTTGCAAAAGAAGCGAAGGCTGAAGGAACAACACGTGCGATCATATCGATGCAAAAAGCAACACGTTTACATAAAGGTGGGATTTACGCTATTGGTAATGCGCCAACTGCATTGCTAGAGTTAATTCGTTTAATTAAAGAGGGCATCGCCAAACCAGATTTAATTATTGGAATGCCAGTGGGCTTTGTTTCGGCGGCAGAATCAAAAGAGGAGCTAGCAGTCCTTGAAGGAATTCCGTTTATTACTAATGTAGGGAGAAAGGGTGGCAGTACAGTGACAGTAGCTGCACTGAATGCCATTTCGATTATGGCAGATGAGCGCGCAAAGCAAACAAACTAAAAAAGATCCATCAAAAATGCGCCATGGCTACACTACAGGATCTTGTGCAACTGCGATGACGAAAGCGGCATTGCAAGGGTTGGTGACGGGAAAAGTACCGGAAGAAGTCACTATTTATTTACCGATAGGCAAGTACGCTACATTCAAAGTATCAGCGTTTGAAGTAGTAGATGGCGGAGTAATGTGTGAGACCATCAAAGATGCTGGTGATGATCCTGATGCTACACACAAGGCGCGAATTCAAAGTACCGTTTACTATTCAAAAGAAGAAGGTATCCATTTAGATGGAGGGGTTGGTGTAGGGCGAGTAACAAAACCAGGACTTCCCGTACCTGTCGGTCAGGCAGCCATTAACCCAGTGCCACGTAAAATGATACTAGGTGTTGCACAAGAAGGATTCGATTACTACCAATTAAAACGCGGAATCGATGTGGTAATTTCCGTACCTGACGGAGAAGAGATTGCTAAAAAAACACTGAATGGGCGTCTTGGCATTATTGGAGGAATTTCAATCTTAGGAACTCGTGGGACAGTTGTTCCCTTTTCGAGTTCTGCCTTCATGGCAAGTATTGCGCAAGCGATTAGTGTGGCAAAAGAAGCAGGGTGCGATCATGTAGTTATCACAACGGGCGGCCGCAGTGAAAAATATGCTTTAAAACAATACCCGCATTTACCAGAAGAAGCCTTCATAGAAATGGGAGACTTTATCGGTTTTACGCTTAAGAATATTGCACGTAAGAAAATCCCTAAAGTATCCCTAGTAGGAATGATGGGGAAGTTTTCAAAACTGGCACGAGGCGTAATGATGGTTCACTCAAAAAGCGCGCCGATCAGCTTCGAATTTTTAGCGGAAATGGCAAATAGAGTAGGCGTAGATGAAGAAACACAGCAAGAAATTCTACAGGCTAATACGGCATCACAAGTTGGAGAAATACTTCGAGGAAACGATGCATTCTTTGAAGCACTCAGTAAAAACTGTTGCTACTATGCACTGAATCACATGAATGCCGAAATTGAAGTGTCGACATCATTGTATGCCATGAATGGAGACTGTTTAGGAAAGGCTGAGAATATTGACAAATTGGATGAAAATGATTGGTATAGGGGATAATGGCGCGGCAGGATTGCTCCCTCAATATATAGAGTGGATCAATGAATGTGATGTTCTCGTAGGTGGAGAACGCCATCTTCAATTCTTTCCTTCATTTGAAAAAGAGAAGAAAGTAATTAAGGGTGGTTTGTCAGCATTAACAGAGGAATTACAAGAAGAAACACGTAATGTAGTTATTTTGGTGTCCGGTGATCCATTGTTTTATGGACTGGGGGGCGTGCTTGCGAAAAAGCTGCCCCTGGAGATCTATCCATATACTAGCTCGGTTCAGCTGGCTTTTTCAAAAATGCAGGAAAGTTGGCACGATGCGTACATTGTCAGCTTACACGGCCGTTCTATAAAAGGTTTTGCGCAGAAAATAGACGGACGTAAGAAAATAGCTATTTTAACAGATGAAACGAACTCTCCGCAAGCCATTGCGACGTATTTAAAGCGCTTTAACATGATAGAATATGATGCCTTCGTTGCTGAGAATTTAGAAGGTGAAAACGAACGCTGTCGTTTTCTTTCATTAGATGAGATGGAACAAACCTCATTCTCCTCTTTGAATGTTGTGATTTTAAAGCAACGAAATATAGTTGAACGTGCTTCTCTTGGTATTCCGGATGATGAATTTCTACAGAGAAAACCAGATAAAGGCTTAATTACTAAAAGAGAAATACGAACACTTTGTTTGCAAGAGCTGAAACTTAAAGAAGATAGCATTGTTTGGGACATTGGAACTTGCACAGGATCTGTTGCGATTGAAGCAGCAAAAGTGGCGCGAGAGGGAGCAGTGTATGCCATTGAAAAAAATGAGGCTGACCTCGAAAATTGCTTAGGAAATCAATTGAAACATCGTACAGACTTTATTGCGGTGCTAGGTAAAGCGCCGGAACGCCTTGAAGAATTCCCAGATCCTCAAGCAATTTTTATTGGCGGTAATGGGGGGAATATGGAGCAGTTATTGCAAACCTGTATTTCACGACTACAGCCGAATGGTCGACTTGTCATGAATATTGCTACGATAGAGAATCTAGCTGAAGCGATGAGCCATTTAAAAGCGTTAGGTTGTGAAGTATCCATATTGCAGGCACAACTTTCAAAGAGTAAACCGATTTTACATTTAACACGTTTCGAACCATTAAATCCCATCTATATAGTGACAGCACAGAAAGGACAAGAATAATGACAATAGGAAAATTATACGGATTAGGCGTTGGACCAGGAGATCCTGAGTTAATTACAGTAAAAGCATTTCGTAAATTACAAGAATGCCCAGTCATTGCGTATCCCAAAAAATTAAGGGGCAGTAAATCTTATGCCCATCGTATTGTGGATGTATATATTCACCCAGCTGAAAAAGAGATGCTCGGTTTAGTATTCCCGATGACCAAAGACGAAGAAGTATTGCGTACTGCATGGGAAAAAGCAGCAGAAGAGATTTATGCCTACTTAGCAGAAGGAAAAGATGTAGCGTTTGTAACCGAAGGAGATCCGATGCTGTTTAGTACATTTATTCATCTATTGCGCTTAATGAAAACGAAGCATCCAGAGGTGCCAATTGAAACAGTGGCGGGTATTTCGTCATTTAACGGTTCTGCTAATCGTTTAGGCATTCCATTAGCCGAAGGTGATGACCATGTGGCGATGATTCCTGCTACAGATAATATGGAACAGATGCGTCAAGTAATCGAAAGTCACGATGCCATCGTCTTTATTAAGGTAGCCAAAGTTATAGATGAGATGCTGGATTTATTGGAGGAAATGAACTTACTGGAAAAAACGCATGTAGTTACAAAAGTTACATCTGACGAAGAAGTGATTTGGAATACGGATGAACTTAGAGGCGCGGATTTAAATTACTTGTCATGTATGGTGGTGCGCAAATGATGAAGAAAGTTTGGATTATCGGTGCAGGTCCAGGAGATCCCGACTTAATAACGGTAAAGGGTTTGAAGCTCTTACAACAAGCGGATGTTGTCATGTATACCGATTCACTCGTAAGCGAAACGTTAGTGGAGGAAGCGAAGGAATCGGCAGAAGTTATCCGTACGGCAGGGATGCATCTGCAAGAAATGGTAGATTGTATTGTCGAACGGGTCAATGCCGGAAAAATGGTTGTACGATTACATACGGGGGATCCAGCGATGTATGGCGCAACAATGGAACAAGTGGCATTACTGAAGCAGCATGATATTGGTTATGAAGTGGTGCCGGGTGTGAGTTCTGTTTTTGCAGCTGCAGCGGCAGTCGGTGCAGAGCTGACAGTCCCTGATTTAACACAAACACTTATTTTAACTAGGGCTGAGGGACGTACCCCGGTGCCAGAGCGCGAAAAGTTACAGAAACTTGCAAGTCATCATTGTACGATTGCTATGTTTTTAAGTGCGACATTGACAAAGAAAATTGTAAAAGAATTGCAAGCGGCGGGCTGGGCAGATGATACGCCAGTAGCTGTCGTGCAGCGTGCTACATGGCCGGATGAAAAAATTGTTCAGACAACATTGATTGAATTGGATGAGGCGATGCGTGTCAATGGTATTCGTAAGCATGCGATGATATTGGCAGGTTGGGCATTAGACCCGAATATTCATGAAAAAGAGTATCGTTCAAAGCTGTACGATAAAACATTTACTCACGGTTTCCGAAAAGGTGTGAAGGCGGATGATTAATTTACGAGAAGGTGAAATCCCTACCATCGAAAAACGTAAACCGTATGCTCTCGTCGCCATTACAAAACACGGGGTTGCCAATGCAAGAAGCTATACGGAAAAATTTCCATATGCAGATCTTTACTATATGAAGAAATTCGCTAAAGGTGATGAAGAAGCGCGCCAAATCCAATTGTTTGACGGCACGGTACGATTATTATTGCCTGCTTTGTTCCAGCATTACAAAGGAGTTATTTGCATCATTTCACTGGGCGCTGTCGTTCGTATGATTGCTCCAATTATGATTAATAAAATGAAAGACCCTGCCGTATTGGTCGTCGATGATCTAGGTCAATACGTCATAAGCGTATTATCGGGACATATTGGTGGTGCTAATGCACTGACATATGAATTTGCAAAAGCAATCGGTGCTGTCCCTGTTGTTACGACTGCATCTGATGTGCAAAAAACAATTCCTGTCGATTTATTCGGCGCTCAATTTGGCTGGATGTGGGATAGCGAAGAAAAACTGTTACCAGTCAGTGCATCGGTTGTTAATGAAGAGCATGTCGCAATCGTGCAGGAAACAGGTGAAAAAAATTGGTGGATGCATGATCGTGCAATGCCAACCAATTTGAAAATCTATCCATCAACGACAGAAGCAATTCAGGCAAAGCCGCAAGCAACCTTGCTTATAACCGATCGATTAATCGATGCGCATGAGGAAGTGTTGCTAGAAAAAGGAGTGATCTACCGTCCGAAATCAATTGTCCTCGGCATTGGCTGTAATCGTGGAACTGCACTAGAGGAAATTGAGCAAGTTGTAGACGAAACATTAACAGAACTGCGTTTGAGTAAAAAAAGTGTTAAAGCAGTAGCGACTATAGATTTGAAGAAAGACGAGATAGGGCTACTTGAATTAACTGCCAAGCATAATTGGCCATTTATTACGTATACGCCTGAACAGCTTAATGAAATGCCGCTTCTTAACCCATCTGAAACAGTATTTAAATATACAGGAGCATACGGTGTAAGCGAGCCGGCAGCATTGCGTTATGCGAATGCAAAAGAATTAGTATTAGAGAAAAAGAAAAGTGGCAATGTGACGGTATCCATTGCGCGCGTCAATTTTGAGGAGAGAGGACAATGAATCGATTTGTGCTAGCCGGTACAGGAAGCGGTGTTGGGAAAACAACATTCACGATTGGGATTATGCGTGCACTTATGAAGCGTGGTTTAACAGTACAAGGCTTCAAATGCGGTCCAGATTATATCGATCCAACATATCATACAGCTGTCACAAAACGCCCTTCTCGAAACATTGATAGTTACATGATGGCTCATGATATCATCCGTGCCATTGTCGCAAGAGCTAGTCAAGATACAGACGTAGCTATTATTGAAGGCGTGATGGGCTTTTACGATGGCAAATCCCCCTTATCAAATGAAGGGTCAGCTGCTCATATTAGCGAGATTACAAAAAGTCCTGTCATTTTAATTGTCAATGCAGCAAGTATGGCGAGAAGTGTAGCGGCAATCGTTAAAGGGTTCCAGTTGCTGGATGAAAACTCCAATATTGTCGGTGTTATTGCGAACCAATTGGGTAGTAAAAACCATTTCAACATTGTCAAAACAGCAATCGAAGAAGAGTGTGGAATTCCTGTTATCGGTTACTTGCCAAAGGATGCTGTCCCTGCGATGCCGAGCCGTCATTTAGGTTTAGTACCGGCCATCGAGCGTGGTGACCTAGATTCATATTTTGATAGCCTGGCAACGGTCATTGAAGAAACTGTAAATATTGATCAGCTGATGGAAATTACAAAAGCGCAACCGATAGAAGTATCCTCATCAATTTTTGATGTTCAGCCTTATAGACAAGTAGCCCATATTGCAGTAGCTAAGGATGCGGCGTTTAACTTCTATTATGAGGAGAATCTAGAATTACTACGTGCGCATGGCGCGATCCTGCATTTCTTCTCTCCGTTACAAAATGAAGAAGTTCCGAATGAAGCGCAGGGATTGTACATCGGTGGTGGTTTCCCAGAAGAGTTTGCAGAACAATTAGCAATAAACGAGAAAGCGAAGGAATCTATAAGAAACGCAATCAATCGTGGATTGCCGACATTAGCCGAATGTGGCGGTTTTATGTACTTAACAGCAGAAATAATAGATCGTCAGGAACAAGCGTTTCCAATGCTCGGAGTAATCCCAGGACGTGTGCTTATGCAAGATAAGCGAGCGGCACTTGGATATAGGGAAATTACAGGCGTTGCAGGCAATTTCTTAATTGATGAAGAGACACAGGCGAAAGGGCATGAGTTTCATTATTCAAAATATGAGGGAGAGCATACTAGCCCTGCTTATTTTAGTAAAGGTCGTTTTCGCGCACAGCAAGAAGGTTATTTACATAAAAATCTCGTAGCGGGCTTTACACAATTTCATTTTGCTTCGAATCCACAGCTTGTGGAAAATTGGTTGAAAGCATGTTTGGAGGGAGAGCAATGAGCTATTTTCCACTGTTAATGAATGTGGATTATAAAAAGGTTGTAATTGTTGGAGGCGGACATGTAGCACGTCAAAAAATAGAAGCCTTACTTCCAACAAAAGCAATGATAATCGTAGTTAGCCCATCGGTGACAGAGACGGTACAACAGTATGTTAGTGAAGGGCTTGTGACTTGGAAAGAAAAAGCATTTGAATCAGCCGATTTAGATGATGCCACATTGGTTTTTGCTGTTACAAATGATGAAGAAGTGAACAATGCTGTGGAAGAAGCAACTCAGCATTGGCAATTACTCAGCCGTGCGGATGCAAAAGGGCGTGTTGATTTTATCAATCCGGCCGTCGTTCGCCGCGGAGAATTTCTTGTGACTGTATCAACATCTGGGGCTAGTCCAGGTTTAACACGTAAAGTAAAAACGGATTTAGCGGAACAATTCGGAGACTATTATGCGTCATATGTGTCTTTCTTAAGGGAAGCTCGTCAGCAAGTCTTACAAGTGTTTACTGGAGACGCGAAAAAACAAGTTCTTGCGGAACTGCTGGATCCAAGACTTTTGCAGTGGATGGAGCAAGGCGAAAACCAAAAGTGTGAAGAGTGGTTACAACAACGGATAGGAGAACAACAGTGAGTGGATCTGTATATATTGTAGGGGCTGGTCCTGGTGACCCGAAACTATTGACAATTAGAGGATTAGAATGTATTCAGCAAGCAGACGTGATTTTATATGATCGTCTAGTAAATGTTGAATTATTACATCATGCGAAAGCGGATGCTAAGCTGATTTATTGTGGTAAAGAGCCAGGCAAACATGGAATGATTCAAGATGAAATCCATCGTGTGTTGGTTGAGCAAGCAAGTCTGGGCAAGCAAGTGTTGCGCTTAAAAGGTGGAGACCCATTTGTCTTTGGACGCGGTGCTGAAGAGGCGGCAGTTTTACGACAAGCACGTATACCATATGAAATTGTTCCAGGGATAACAGCAGGAATTGCTGCGCCAGCTTATGCAGGGATTCCGGTGACACATCGTGATCATGGCGCAAGCTTTGCAATTGTTCCAGGCCAAGGTCGTGCAGAAAAAGGGCAAGACTTTTTAAATTGGGCAGCACTTGCTCAAATTGATACTGTGGCGTTTTATATGAGCGTTGGTAACATCGAACATATTACGAAAAGCTTAATAGAAAACGGTAAAAAAGATACAACCCCTGTTGCAGTTATTGAATGGGGAACAACTGAAAACCAACGTACGATTACAGGTAATCTGGCAACAATTACACAAGAAATTCTAACACATCATATCTCGAATCCATCAATGATTTTAGTAGGTGATGTAGTAGGGGTACGTGAAGAAATTTCTTGGTTTGAAGAAAAGGAGCTAAAACCATGTTAGAAGCATTAAAAAAACGTCGTGCGATTCGACAATTTGAAACGCGTGAAGTGGAACGAGAAAAAATTGAGACGCTATTGGAAGCAGCAACATATGCACCAAACGACCGTATGCGAGAGCCTTGGCATTTCTATATTTTACAAGGTGATAGCTTGGCGCAGTATGAACAAGTGGCACTTGATTATTTACAAAAACGCTTTCCGACAAAACCACATTTAGTGGAAGGTTCAATGGAAGCGATCACACAAACCCCGCTTATTATCGTGGTAACTTCGGCTATCGTGGATGGAGATGAGGGTGCAACGAAGGATAATACCTTTGCAGTTAGCGGCGCCATTATGTCGATGTGGTTAATGGCAGAACAGCTAGGTTTAGGTATGGTATGGCGTACACGCGGTGTAGGTTTAGTGCATGAAACAGCATTACATACATTTATTGGCGCATCGGATAAAGAACAATTAATAGGAACGCTATGTATCGGGTACCCGACAGAAGAAATAACTTCTGCAAAAAAACGTACACCATTTACCGAAAAAACTACTTGGCTATAAGGGGGAATTGAATATGGCAAGACAAGGAATGTTGCTAGTGTATACAGGTGATGGCAAAGGAAAAACTACTGCTTCACTTGGTGTTACTTTACGTGCAATTGGTCGCGGCATGAAGGTGAAGTATTTTCAATTTATTAAATCACCCGAACGTACATATGGTGAGCAAATTGCTTTGCGGAAACTTGGTGTTGAAACCGTGCAATTAGGTATCGGATTCACATGGACGAAAACACCAGAAGAGCATCGGGAAGCACTTGCAAAAGCATGGCAAACGGTAAAAAAAGAGCTGCAAGATGAAACGACAGATGTCTTGGTGCTGGATGAGCTGAATAATGCGTTATCCATCACACGTTTTCCAGTCGATGATGTATTGCCGTTAGATGAAGTATTAGAGGCAATAGTAAACCGTCCAAAATCCATGCATTTAGTCATCACAGGACGCTCTGCGCATCCCTCCATTCTCTCATTAGCCGATTTAGTATCAACAATTGATGCAACAAAACATTATTATACTGAGCAAGATGTCCAAGCAATGAAGGGCCTTGAATTTTAATGAAAGCAATTATGATTCAAGGCACCGCATCGGATGTCGGAAAAAGTGTTTTATGCACTGCACTCTGCCGCATTTTAGTTAACGATGGGTACCAGGTTGCGCCATTTAAATCGCAAAATATGGCGCTAAATTCCTACGTCACTAAAGATGGAGGGGAAATTGGACGGGCACAAGGCGTCCAAGCAGAGGCTGCAAAAATTGATGCCACAACCGATATGAATCCAATTTTACTGAAACCGACAGGGAATATGGTGTCAGAAGTAATTTTACATGGCAAACGATTTGCTGATATGGATGCGGTTTCGTATCGCGAAAATTTCGTTGAGCAAGTAATGCCGGAAGTGCGTAAGTCGCTACGACGTTTAGAGGCACAATATAATGTACTGGTATTGGAAGGTGCAGGAAGCCCTGCTGAAATCAATTTGAAAAACCGTGATATCGCCAATATGCGTATGGCCCATGAAACAGATGCAGCCGTTATTTTAGTAGCCGATATTGAACGCGGCGGAGTTTTTGCATCACTTGTTGGTACTTTGATGTTACTAGATGATGAAGAGCGTGCGCGTGTAAAAGGGATTGTTATTAATAAATTCCGCGGCATGAAGGAATTGCTCGTTAGCGGCATCGATTGGCTGGAGGAGTATACAGGCATTCAAGTACTTGGCGTCATTCCGTACTTTGATGTGCAAATTGAAGCAGAGGATTCGATGGCCCTATCAAGCTTGCGTTTAAAAAAATCTCAGCATCAGGAGTTTGATATTGACGTGGCCGTCATTCGTTTCCCTATGATTTCCAATTTCACAGATCTTGATCCATTATTTGAGGAACCAGACGTAGGCGTGCGCTTTGTTTCCTCCTTAAAAGATTTGAAAAATCCGGATGTTATCATTCTACCGGGAACGAAGAATACAATTGAAGATTATTTGTGGTTGCAAGAAACAGGTTTGGCCCAAGAAATTTTACAACGGGCACGAAGAGGAAAGAAAATTATCGGAATTTGTGGCGGCTACCAAATGCTTGGTGAATCAATAGTAAATCAGCAGACGTTTGAAAACGAAGGCGGGACGTTTTCCACGCTTGGCTTACTGCCGATTGAAACTGTGTTAATTGGTGAGAATCAAACAACCCAAATCAAGGGTACGAACTATGCAGGTCAGGAAATGACAGGTTTTGTATTTCATCTAGGGCACAGTACACCAACGCAACCAATCCAAAGCTTTATCTGCCTGGATGATGGCAGACAGGATGGTGTGTATACAGAGCAAGTGATAGGTACATATTTACACGGGATTTTTCAAAATCGTTTGTTCACTCGGGAGTATTTCAATCAAATTCGTGTAGCAAAAGACTTAGAAGAAGTCTCAAGTGAAATTCTCTCGGACTATGAACGACGGGAGCAGGCGTATGAAATGTTGGATTATCATGTGCGTAAACATTTGAATATGGATAAAATCTATGAATTACTAGATGAATCAATGTAGCAATACGATTACAGAAAGCATTGAGGAGAAGGTTCAATGATGAAGGAATCCCCTTTACAAATCGATTTTGAAAAGTTCTGGAAAGAGGGCATGCTGGATTGGCACGGCAAGATGCCCGAACGCATGGTGGATGACGAGTTGGAAGAAGCATTTTGGGCGCAATCAATGAAGAAAAAAACATATAAGCAAATGGATGACTACGCAGAAAAAATCTATGAAAAAATGAAACGGTATATTCCGCAAGACGCAAGCTGCCTGGAGATCGGACCGGGGTGGGGCAATTATACATTCCAATTGAGTGAAGATGTAAAAAGTCTAACACTGGTAGATGGTTCCGAAAGTGTGCTTGCTTATTTAAAACAATACTATGAGGCCGATGCACCGGTTCAGTTTGTGTATAGTAAATGGGAAGAAGCGCAAATTGAGCCGCATGATGTTGTCGTCGGGGTGAACTGCTTTTATCGTATGTATGAAATGAAAGCAGCACTGAAGAAAATGAATGCACTTGCACAAAAACGTGCCATCATTGGCTTAACGACGGGTCCAATTCAACCGCATTATGTTGTCTTAGATAAGCAGTATGGCTATAAAATTAAATACCCGCGTCGCGATTATATTGCCATTCTCAACATTCTGTATCAGTTGGGCATTTATGCAGATTGTGAAATGCTCAAGCTAGAGCGTACATACCGTTACGAAACATTGGAACAACTTTATGAAGCACAAAGTAAAAAAATCTTATCATCACAGTTTGAAGAGGCGCATGTGAAATCCTCACTTACACCTTTTATTACGTTGGAGGATGGCCAATATGTGTACCGTCATCCATTTTATGCAGCAATCATTAATTGGGAGCCTTTGAATTTACATGACTAAGTTACGATTCACATTATTAATAGGAGCGTTAATAGCGGTGTTGCTTGCTTCTATGACATGTGCGGTGATGGTGGGCTCAGTTGGTATAACGCCAAGTATTATTTGGGAAGTCCTATTTTCGAAAATCGGTTTATCGATAGAGAACACGGCTTCAAAAGCACAGAGCATTATTATATGGGAAATTCGTTTACCACGGATAATACTTGCGGCGATTGTTGGAGCGGCCTTAGCAATCAGTGGCGCGGCAATTCAAGCACTAGTAAGGAACCCTATTGCAGATCCTTATATTTTAGGGGTATCGTCTGGGGCATCAGTTGGTGCGACATTGGTCATTTTACTTGGTGCATTCAGCTTTTTAGGAACTTATGCATTATCCTTTGCCGCTTTTTTGGGAGCTATTTTTGCAGTCGTAATCGTGTTTCTATTGGCACGTGTCAATGGACGAACGTCTGTTATTCGTCTGCTTCTAGCAGGGATTGCGATATCGATGGTGTTTTCGGCTATCACAAATTTCATGCTTATGACATCAAAACAACAAGGCGGTATTCAAGCTGTAATACATTGGATGCTTGGTAGTTTAGCGGGCGCGAAATGGTCAACAATTGGAATACCGTTTTTTATATTCCTTCTAGTTTTTATATTACTGTTATTGAATTATCGCCAGCTTAATGCGCTACTCCTTGGTGAAGAGCTAGCTACTACGCTTGGTATGAATTTAGACGGTTTTCGGATTTTTATTATCCTTGTTGTCTCGTTACTGACAGGTGTTGTGGTTGCAAGCAGCGGTAGCATTGGTTTTGTTGGATTAATTATACCGCATTTTGTGCGAATGATAGTAGGTTCAAACTACAAATTGGTTTTACCGATTAGTGCATTAATGGGTGCAATATTCTTAGTCTGGGCGGATATGGTCGCACGTATTGCGATAGCGCCTGAAGAAATGCCTATCGGTATTGTGACTGCTATTTGCGGAGGCCCCTTCTTTATATGGATGCTTAGACGCCGTCGATACTCTTTTGGGGATGGTGAATAATGTTGTTACAAGTAAAAAATATTTCATTTTCAGTACCGGAAAAGAAAATTTTGCACGATATTTCATTTTCATTAGATCAAGGCAAGCTTATTGGCATTATTGGCCCTAATGGCAGCGGAAAATCGACGATGTTAAAAATCATCTACCGCTATTTGAAACAAACAAGCGGAGTTGTGACGTTATATGAAAAAGACATGGATCAAATGACTCAAAAAAACATTGCTCAGGAAATGGCTGTCGTAAGTCAAGAAACCCCTGTACTCTTTGACTTTACCGTAAAAGATTTAGTTATGATGGGACGGACGCCATATAAACAATGGCTTGCAAATGATAGCAAAGAAGACTTTTCTATTGTAGAGGAAAGTATGCAGCTTGCTAACGTACTGTATTTAAAAGACCGAACGCTTGGTAAATTATCCGGAGGCGAAAAGAAACGGGTTATGCTGGCACGCGCACTCGCACAGCAGGCAAAAATCTTAATTCTAGATGAACCAACCAATCATTTGGATATCGAACACCAGCTCCAGTTAATGGATTTGGTGAAGGAACTGCCCATTACAATAATAGCAGCATTGCATGATTTAAATTTAGCATCTAGCTATTGTGATGAATTACTTTTAATAAAAGAAGGGGCTCTTCATATGAAAGGGACTCCTGAACAGGTACTGACAGAGGAGACTATAGAGCAAGTATTCCATGTACAAGCCGGTGTTTCAAAGAATCCATTTACACAAAAACTACATTTATTTTTCACGCAGAAAACTTAGGGAGAATTGTGTACATATGAAAAAGAAATTAATCTGGGCATGTATGTCTTTAGCTATATTGCTTTTATTAGCAGCATGCTCAAACAAAGATACGGAAACAGAAGAAGAGAAGGACGATGCGGAAAACGGGCAAACAGAGCAGGCTGGAAAAGTTGTTATTGACAATATTGACGTTGTAATTGAATCCGATAAAGCGCCAAAACATGCAATTTCATTAAACCAGCATGTAACAGAAATCATGCTAGCGCTCGGCTTAGAAGATTCAATGGTCGGTACGGCTTATTTAGATGACGAAATTTACAAGCCATTTCAAGAAGCATATGAGAAAGTACCAGTATTAGCTGAACAATATCCATCCAAAGAGCAAGTGATTGAAGTGGAAGCAGACTTTCTATATGGTGGTTGGTCAAGTGCGTTTAATGAAAAAGGTATTGCAACACGTGAAGAGTTAAAGGAGTTAGGCATCGATAGCTATTTACAGATATCATCTACTAAAATAGCACCAACAGTAGAAGATATTTATACAGACATTCGAAACATCGCAAAGATATTCCGGATTGAAGATCGTGGGGAAGAACTAGTTAGCCAAATGAATCAAGACATTGAAGAGATTACAGCTAAATTACCTGAAGTGAAAGAGCCATTGGATGTTTTAGTATTCGATAGTGGTGATACAGAAGTCTTCACGGCGACACAGAATTTCATGAATACACTAGTGACGATGGCGGGCGGAAACAATGTTTTTGGTGACGTGGAAGGGAACTGGTCTACTGTCTCAAAAGAAGATGCAGTTGACCGTCAGCCAGAAGTTATCGTTGTGATTGATTACGGTTCAACTACAGTAGAGCAGAAAATTAATTTCCTTAAATCAGATCCGGCATTAAGCCAAACACCTGCCGTACAAAATGAGAAGTTTGTCACTTTGCCATTGTCAGCAGCTTCTGAAGGTGTTCGTGTAGCAGAAGCAGTCGAGATTTTAGCAAAAGGTTTCTATCCGGACGTTTATTAATAGAGTGGGAGGTTACAAGTCATGACAACTTGGAATTTAACGCAAATGCAACGCCATGTGCTCATTTGCAATGGTTCTACCTGTATGGGAGCGGGAGCTGAAGAAGTCACACAACAGATCCGTGATGAAATCCGTATAAACCGTTTAGATGAGAAGATTCATACATCACGCACACGTTGTAACGGTCGCTGTAAAGATAAATGTGTCGTCATAGATTATCCGAAAGGAACATGGTACTCCGTGCAACAAGAAGAAACCGCACGTGCCATTGTTCATGAATCAGTTGAAGAAGATTCAATTATTTATTCAATAGAACACGGTGAACGAAAACGCGGTGAATCACGCTTTAAAGGAATTAATAAATACAGAAAGGGAAGAGGACCGATGAAAAAAGCTGTATTGTTTGTAGGGCATGGCAGTCGGTTGGAGGCAGGAAATGAAGAAGTCCGCCAATTCATCAATCAAACAAAAGGGTACATCGATTCGTCTCTGCTTGTAGAAACATGCTTTTTAGAATTCGCTTCACCAAATATCGAAGATGGGATTCAATTATGCATTGAAAAAGGTGCGGATGAAATCCATGTGATCCCGATCATCTTGTTGCACGCTGGACACTCAAAATTGCATATTCCGGCCGAAATTGAACATGCGAAAGAGCATTTCCCAGATATTCGATTCACTTATGGCCAAACGATAGGTGTTCATGATGAAGTTATTGAAATTTTAAAGACTAGACTTACTGAGGTAGGATTTAATGTCAATCAAAAGCATGAGGATACCGCAATTCTTTTAATTGGAAGAGGTGGCAGTGATCCATATGCAAATGCTGATTTTTATAAAATTAGTAGATTGTTATGGGAGAGTTTAGATGTGTCTATAGTTGAAAACGCCTTTATGGGAGTTACAACGCCTACCGTGCAAGACGGGATGGAACGTTGCATCAAATTAGGCGCGAAAAAAATTGTCATGCTGCCGTACTTTTTATTCACAGGGATTTTAATGGAACGCATGAAAAAAAATGCTGAACAGTTCAGAAGGGATTATCCACATACGACGATCGAGATTGCTGAGTATTTTGGCTATCATCCGAAGTTACGGACAGTATTGCTCGAACGCATGAATCAAGCATTAGACGGTACTTCGACTGGAATGCAAGATTTAGAAAATTTCCGTATATATGCAGAAGAGCATGGATATGAGCATCATCATCATTAAATATCAATCAGTTGACCTTTCCACAACCTATGCCTAGAATGAAGACAATCAATGAAATATTTTTTGCCACTAGGGGTGCTCTACTATGAGCTGAGAGAAGCGTTTCGCTTTAACCCTTTACACTTGATCCGGATCATACCGGCGTAAGGAAGTGGTGTGGGTTTGCTACCTTTTCTGTTTAGCAAAATCACTCCGCCGCTTCTTACCAAGAAGCGGCTTTTCATTCGGCTATAGAAAAGGAGAGAGTATACATGAAATTCACTGACCGATTACTAGAAAAGACTTTACCGATTTGGAGACAGAACCACAGTCATCCATTTGTGCAAGGTATTGCCGATGGTACATTGGATTCGGATAAATTCCGCTTTTACATGGTTCAGGACTATTTGTACTTAATCGACTATGCTAAAGTCTTTGCTGTAGGTGCAATGAAAGCAACAGATGTACAGACGATGGGGAAATTTGCTGCGTTGCTGGATGGGACATTGAATACTGAAATGGAATTACATCGTAACTATGCGGCGCGTTTTGGAATTTCTGAAGAGGAGCTTGAAAACGCGAAACCTTCACCTATTGTTTTAGCGTATACGCATTATATGTTGCATGTCAGCCAAAATGGATCACTTGCTGAAGTGATTGCGGCGCTTCTTCCTTGTGCGTGGAGTTACTGGGAAATCGGTAAAGAGCTTGCTGTACTTCCTGGTGCGCTTGATCATCCGCTGTATGGCGACTGGGTACGCATGTATTCATCCGATGAGTTTGGTGAACTTGCACAGTGGTGTATCGACTTGATGGATGAAGCGGCAGAAGGTAAACCAGAAGCGGAACTGGCGCGACTTGAAGAAATCTTCCTAAACACCACTCGCTATGAGTATATGTTCTGGGATATGGCTAACACGAAACAAATGTGGCCAGGTATGCAAGAGCATCCGGCCATTCAATAATCCGTAGTCAATAGAATGTAATCACTCAAATCAGCGCATGCTATCCTTAAAGGAGGTGTGCGCTATTTTTCGTAAATTATTCATGGCGCTTGGAATTCTAGTGGCGGGGACTTCGACATTCATCGAGCCACCTGTTCTTGGCAAAGTAGAAGTGCCTGCGTATGCTAAGTGGTCTCGGCTCGCTATTAAACAAACGATGCTCAAGTATCCACATGCGGATATTACGGACTACTTGCATATCGCAAGTGATTCGAAAGAAGAGATGGGCGTCGAGAAGTTTCGGCTTTGGTTGAAAGAAGGAAGTCGTGAATTTGGCGTGCTAGTTACGGTGGTGTATGCAACTGAAACAGGCAAGTTGATTCGTGTGGAATTCCAAGAACTGCATTGAAACGAAACGCCCCAAACCCATAGGCATGGGGCGTTTTCTATTAAACTGTATTTGTACATAGTACGATAGGTACCAACTCCATATGTTAACCCTAGCTCTGGTGTTAGTAGAGTAAGTGAATGGATTTCACTAGACTGTCGATTTTTACGTATGTTAAGGGTCTAGTAATTGGTCTAGCATCTCCATACCAGTTGTTTTTGGATATTTACAATACAGCTGACTGGCCAAGCGTACTGGATCACCGAAAAAGTATCGTTCATATTGTGTTTGGCGTGTGCCGAATGAACTCATTGTAAGATCCCAAGCAATCCTGAAGATCTTCACACGATTTTCTGCTGTTTCAGTAGCACCTTGTAAATACTTTGCCAAATCTGGTTCGATTTCCGAATGAAAGTCTTTTTCGGTAGGTAATGCGATTATGCCGCTAGCACCGATCAACTGGATAATTTCACTAAAGCGTGGATAGATTTTGGAAGAAAGAGCGGTGGCGGATTGCAAAGGTTTGAGGCATGGACGCATAAATCCCCATGGATCAAGTGATGCATCTTGCTCTGATTTAGCAAGTAGTGATTTCATTGTTTCAAGGCCTATAATGATTTCCGAGAGTTTTTCTTGTACATGCAGATATTCACCTACATTTATTGTCTGGACAATCTTTTCCGCGACGCTAAGTATAAATTCTGTTTTCACTACTTGCCTTGTAAGCACTTGGTGAATGGCAAACGGATGAAAAGAACTGACGGAAAAGAACTTTTCCGCAACTTCCGTATTACGATAGAAGAACACGCGCTCCCAAGGCACAACAACGTGATCGAATACTACAATGGAATCGGGCTCTTCAAATCGTGAACTTAGTGGGTAATTAAACGAAGATTCTCCGCCAACAAATGATTCGCGGCAAATAAAACGCAATCCTTTCGTATCGGAAGGGATAGAAAATGCGAATGCTTCATCGGGGTCTCCAAGAAGTCGTGGCGCACTGAAAATAAGTACTTCATCGGTTAGACCGCCCTGCGTAGCGAGCAGTTTAGCTCCTTGTATAGTAAGTCCTTCATTCGTTGTGTCGATGATTTTTGCTGAAATTGGCTTATCGGACATTTCAAAATAACTTTGTGCCCGATTAACTTGTGGATTGACGAAGCTATGGGTAAAAGATAAATCCTGGTCACGTGCTCGTTCGTACAGTGCCTGGATATGTTGAGGAAAACAGTTTTCTTTTCCTTGTAAAAAAGAGGCGGAAGAAGCGAAACTCATGATGACGGAATTCAAATAATCAGGGCTTCTACCGAGCAAACCACACGTCGAACGTGCCCATTGTTCTATCATGTTGCGCCGCTTTTTTAAATCATCAATAGTTCTCGGTTGTAAGTAGGAGAGGCCGACGCGCTCTTTTGTGGTAGGAGATTCAAAAGTCATAGACGCTTGATCGACCATTTGTAAATCATAAAGTGCAGCTTTCGTCTTCATAATTCCTTTAAATGCAGAATGTTTCGAGAGTGGCTTTGTTACTCGTTTGCCATCCATCCAGATTTCTGTTTTCAACTGATCAATTCGATTAATAAATTGACTTCCTGTAATTGCTCCCATCGCTTTCCTCCTTCTGTATATACCCTAGAGTATTCAACATCTTCTATATGTGATTAAAAAACGCAGTTTGCATTTCATAGGAAACTTTGTTACAATGAAGAAAATAATAAAGTGCAACAGGTAGGTGATTTTTCGCATGAATACTTCTAACAAAGAATTACTTGTAAATTATATCGTCGCATGTACAAATTTATATGGCGTAACACCATTTGATCATGTGCAAAGGGTTTATAATGAACAAAATGAGGATCAGATTTCATTGGAGAATTTGACTTCTTATGTAACTTCAACAGGGATAAAAAAGTTGTTGGAAGAACGATTTGTCTTCGTCCAGTCAAGTGAATTTGTTTCAGAAGCAGTTGGAGTGCCAAAGGAAAAACAGATGTTTAAAGAAGTGGTGGCAGGAAAACCTTACTACGTGCCGGACCAAGCAGAATTGCTACGATTCGTAGATGAACAATATATCCAGCATACACCTCAACAAAAGAGTCTAAAGAACATGTTGCGTGATGATTTTGGTGAATCATACCCGATTGATGAAGAAGTAAAGGGGCTCGTCTATAGACTACAAGTCAGTGGCGGCGATTTCTCTACGGTTCTGTCAATGTTCCTTGATGATTTACAATTACCTATTCAACGGGCGGAGCGCTATATTCCTGTGATTATTGAAATCGCGGAGACCACCAGAATGTGGGAACTCGGAGGACATACGCAAAAAGAATTACAGGCATAGTTTGTTAGTGCATTTCTATAGACAATCATTCATCAGTCGATATAGAATAAGAATAAATTATATACTATGGAGGGTATCACTCATGGCATTAAAAGAGCTAACAGCAAAGGAAGTACAAGAGCAGTTGGAAAGCGGTAAGGAACTGAATCTGATTGACGTACGTGAAGATGATGAAGTAGCAGGAGGAATCATTCCTGGAGCAATGCACATCGCTTTAGGCAATCTTCCTATTGAAATGCATGACTTAGATCAGGAAACACCTTACATCCTTGTTTGTCGTTCAGGCGGCAGAAGTGGCCGTGCACAAGAAATTATGGCTGATGAAGGATTTGATGTAACTAACATGGCGGGCGGAATGCTGGCATGGGAAGGTCAAACAGTATAATGAAATAAAAGTCGGAAGAGAGGTAAAAACTCTTCCGGCTTTTTTTGCGTTGCGCACGTACTCATACATAACCACAAAAGTCCAAGCGTATAGTGAAAGAAAAAGGCGGTGTATAGATGAAAAAATGGCTTGTGGCTGTCTTGCTGTTGTTTTTTTCATTGGGAGGTGTGTGGTATGGAGTGAAAGCGGCAGATCGAGGATTTTTTATACCAGCTGAATTAGGTGGTGTGAAAATCATGATCGATCCTGGGCATGGCGGGGAAGATGGTGGGGCTTCAGCAGAGAATGTAATTGAGAAAGATATTACATTAAATATCTCACATGAAGTACGAAAATTACTTGAGAAAAAAGGTGCTACTGTGGTGATGACACGTGAGAAAGAGGGTGACGCAGTTTCAGAGCATGCACCTTCAGAACAGTTTCATTCGAACAGAAGTCGTAAATTTGCGGATTTAAAGTTACGTGAAAGTATGGCCATTGAAAATGATCCGGATCTTTTCATTAGTGTTCATGTTAATGCGATTCCAGAAGAACGCTGGAGAGGAGCACAAGTCTTTTATCACCCACATGGACATCCGGCGGGTAAACAATTGGCGACGTCAATTCAAGATGAAATGCGTAATCAGTTAAAGAATACCGATCGGGAAGCGATGAAGATTACAGGTGTCTATTTATTGAAAAAAGTGCCTGTACCTGCAGTGTTAGTGGAAACAGGTTTCTTGTCTAATCCAGAAGAGCGAAAATTATTAGCGAGTAAGTCTTATCAGAAGAAGGTGGCGGCCGCGATTGTTGACGGAATCGTAAAATATGAATATGCCGAAGAACAATGAGCCAAATGAAGGTTGGCTAGATAGGGAATATGATATACTGAAGGGGAGTGAATGAATCTAGTTAGGAGTGTAGACTGTGATTAATGAACAACAAGTCCGTGAATTGATTGGCGCATTGAAAGATCCGTTTTTACATAAAACATTGGCAGAAACAAATGGCGTTTTGGAAGTTACCATTAAGCCTGAAAAACAACATGTCAGTGTTAAAGTAGCGATTGCTAAAGTAAATACCGGAGAGCAATTGACGCTTCAATCAAAAGTTGTGGAAGTTTTGAAAGAGGCAGGGGCAGACTCTGTCGGCATTCGTTTTGAAGAGTTACCGAAAGAAGTACTTGAGCAATTCCGTGGAACGGTAACGGAAGCGGAGCCACAAGATATCTTGTCACCTTTATCTACTATCGAATTTATTTCGATTGCATCTGGAAAAGGCGGCGTTGGGAAGTCTACAGTTTCTGTCAACCTGGCAGTTGCTTTAGCAAGACGCGGAAAAAAAGTCGGATTAATTGATGCAGATATTTACGGATTCAGTGTTCCAGACATGATGGGCATTACAGCAATGCCTGAAGTTAAGGAAGATCGTATCATACCAGTTGAACGCTTTGGCGTTAAAGTTATCTCTATGGGCTTTTTCGTAGAAGATAATGCACCCGTAGTATGGCGTGGTCCGATGCTTGGTAAAGTGTTGGATCAGTTTTTCCGCGATGTGGATTGGGGCGAGCTTGATTATTTATTACTTGATTTGCCGCCAGGAACAGGCGATGTAGCGCTTGATATTCATCAAATGATTCCAGCCTCAAAAGAAATCGTTGTGACGACTCCACACCCTACAGCGGCATTTGTAGCTGCTCGTGCAGGTGCGATGGCGTTACAGACTGATCATGAACTACTTGGCGTGGTCGAGAACATGGCATGGTTTGAGTCGAAAACCTCAGGTGAGAAGGAATATGTCTTTGGACAAGGTGGCGGTGTTCGTCTATCTGAGGAACTTCGCACAGAGCTTTTAGGTCAAATACCACTTGGGCAGCCTGACTGGAACGAAGTAGAATTTGCGCCATCTGTTTATGGTGAGAATCATCCAATTGGACAAATTTATTTACAAGTTGCCGATACAGTAATCGAGAAGTGTGCTAAATAATAATTAATGGGCGAGGGAGATTATTCTCCTCCGCCTGTTTTTTTGTCTTCTCCTCCGCCTTTCCCTTCTTTATCGCTTGCCTCTGCTGTACTTTTCCCGGCTTTCATAATGAGCTGTTGCCATTTAGCTTGCATCAATGGACTGTTAATCGTATCTTCTACAGCCTTTTCCATTTCCTTTTTTAGTGTGCTTGAATTTACGACTTTCTCCATTTGTTTCATCATATCAGGTTGCCCAAAGAACTTTTCCATTTCCTTTTGGAACGAAGCGTCGCCCATTAAATCTTTCATGATATCTGCTTGCTGTTTCTTCATGCTTTTGGCTATCGATTCAGTGAATTTAGGATCTTCAAAAGCGGTTTTCCAAAAACTTTCACCCTCTTTTGAAAGGAGAACGTTTTCGATACTTTGTTTTACTTCCGGCTGTTCTAAAACTAATAACTCCCTGAATTCAGGATCGGTCATCAATTTACGTAATGCTTTCTTTCCGTCTTCCGTTTGGATTGCATCCGTCATCATTTTCTTCATTTCATCATAGCTCGGACCTGCTTGTTGTCCTCCGCTGCAACCCACAAGGAATATAAGGAATAGAAAAATGCCTATAAGTTTTTTCATTCCAATCAACCTTCCACTTGTATTTTCATTTATTGTTCACAATATAAGAAGGAATATGCATGATTTGTTCAATGAAATAGATTTTTCTGTCGAACGTTGATACACTAAGGGTGAAATGAAAAAAAGGGGAACAGTGCTGTGACAATACGAAATTGGGTAAAATTTTTCTTGCGCGCGATGGCAATTGGTGGAGCGATTACGGCATTTGTCGGACTAATTGTACGTTGGGACTTTTTTTATGGATATATACAAGCAGGCGAAGTCTGGCAATTTTCCGGTGCCTTTTTATGGATGATCTTTTTAGGGTTTACGATGAGTGTCGTTGCTCAGATGGGTTTCTTCGCCTACTTAACGGTTCATCAATTTGGCGTCAATATGTTCAGAACGCTAACTTTATGGAATTGGGTGCAACTTCTGATCATAGTGGTTGTCCTATTTGACCTCGTGTTTTTCCGTTTCCAATTAACAAAAGAAGATACGGGACGCACGGCCTTATATATTTTCTTGTTGCTGGTGTTGATTATAGTATCTGCAATTACGGCATACTTTAAAGCTCAGTGGACAAAAAAATATGCGTTAATTTCTGCATTATTCTTTATGATCGTCATTACGACTCTAGAATGGCTACCGGCTCTTATGGTAACCTCAGGAAACCGGGATGAATGGGTAACAATTCTTCTATTCCCGTTACTTGCAGTAAATGCTTTCCAATTGTTGGTTTTGCCGAAATACAACAGACAATCCGATATAGACAAAGAAAAGCTGGACAAACGTCGTGATGAACGGAAAAAGTCCAAACAACAGAAAAAATCTGCTAAAGCAAAATAAAAATGACGGGAGAACTTTCTCCCGTCATTTTTTTATATTTAAAAGGAAGTGTGCGGAATTGATTGTTCGCAGTGGGAAGTTAGTAGATGCAAGGGGATTTACGCTTCAAAGGAGCCGCTTTTCATCACTTCGTTACAGACTCGGATACAAAAGTACACGCTGGTCCCTCGGGAAGGGCCGAAATGAATAACAGCTTTTCAGCTTCACTACTTTGGTACTTTTTTCGTTTTAATAATTGGTTGAAACAGAAGATCTTCGACGGATTGGAACGGCCGACTTAAAGATAAGCGCTTCATATCTTTCAGAGCTACACGCTCGTCACGATGATGCGGAATAGCAATAATCTCGCCTTCTACTTTTTTTGGCAAAGTGCCATCTTTCCACTGGATAGTTGAACCAAGCGCGTTGACTTCAATAGCGTGCAATTGTTGAAGTAGTGGTTGAGGGAATTGCTCGTCTATTGTGCGGAACCATAATGGCTTAGTTTCAAAAGTTTCTTCGAATTGCTTTACTTGTCGTGTCAGTAACTTGGGATCCATTTCGTACTGTTCTCCTTCCGCACCGAGTAAAGCAACGGGAAATGAACGCTTCTTTATCTTTGTTACAAGTTCGGGAAAACGTAGTGCCCAATCTATATCCATAAATAATAATGGCTTTTGATTTGTGAACTGTTCTAGAAGATCCTCCACTTCTTGTTCACCAAAGGAAATATTAACTGTCAAAGCAGAACCTTGTGCACCCCTTACAATGACAATAGGATCTTCAGTCAAACGAAAAACGGTTAAAAGAGAAGAAGAAGGCTTGAACAATTGCGGGACATATAAAACGCATAATAGACCTAAAATAACGAGGAATACTAGTTTTTTTAACATAAAAGTCTCCTTATTCGTTTAAAGTATAGAGTATTATATGAAAAAGGCTTGACGCATATGACGGAACCGCTATATACTAATAGTGGCTTACAGGTAATGAAAAATACTTGTTGCATGTATTTGAAAACCATGTTATAATGGTTTTTGTCGTTAGAGATTAACACTAACGTTTGTATTATTCCGCAGTAGCTCAGTGGTAGAGCAATCGGCTGTTAACCGATCGGTCGTAAGTTCGAGTCTTACCTGCGGAGTCATTTTTTTGCTTCTATAGCTCAGCAGGTAGAGTGCTTCCATGGTAAGGAAGAGGTCGCCGGTTCGAGCCCGGCTAGAAGCTCCATGAGCACATTTATATGGCCCCTTGGTCAAGCGGTTAAGACACCGCCCTTTCACGGCGGTATCACGGGTTCGAATCCCGTAGGGGTCACCATTTATGATTTGAAAGAATATATTTAACACGGTGGGGTAGCGAAGTGGCTAAACGCGGCGGACTGTAAATCCGCTCCCTCCGGGTTCGGCGGTTCGAATCCGTCCCCCACCACCATGTTTGTTTTACTTGTAAACTCCTTATTATGTAACCAGCTACACGTTGGGGTATAGCCAAGCGGTAAGGCAACGGACTTTGACTCCGTCACTCGTTGGTTCGAATCCAGCTACCCCAGCCATTTTACCTAAAACTAAATTAAATTATATCTAATCCTTATTATTTTAAAATAATAAAGGGTTTTTTTGTGCTTAAATTTGTTTGAATATAGAAAAGAAAATAAATTATCATGTATACTATGGTTAGGTAATTTCTCTTGTAGAGTATTATAAAATATGTAAACACAGGGAATGTGATATAGAGATGCAGAAATTTCTCAATGGTTTAGAGAAGTTCGCTGGAAAAGACAGTGAAGAAGGATTAAAGAGGATCCTTGGGGATATCGCTTATACATTGGAACAAGCTGCTATCGTCTCCATTACTGATTCTCGCGGTGTTATTCAATATGCCAATGAACATTTTGAAAAACTGTCCAAATTCCCATTGTCAGAACTAATTGGCGCGAAGCAAAGTATTGTTAATTCGGGTTACCACGATGCATCTTTCTTTAAACAGATGTGGGCTACGATAGGAAGTGGAAAGACTTGGCGTGGCGATATTCGTAACCTTGCAAAAGACGGTTCATACTATTGGGTTGATACGACAATTGTACCTTTTTTAAATGAAAACAATAAACCGTACCAATATGTATCTATTCGTTATGATATTACAGAAAGAAAATTAATGCAGGAAGAAATGCGCAAAAGTGCAGAACTCTATGAAATTATAACTACGAATGCATCGGATTTTATAGCGATTATTGATCGAGACGGGAAATTCCAATACGTCTCGCCTTCTTTTGAAAAGTTGCTAGGTTTTCAATTAAATAGCTTGATTTATCAATCGTTCTATTCACTGATAAACGCTAAAGATCAGCAAAGAGTGGAAAGAAGGGTCAAACAACTACGAGGGTTCAAACAACAAGCCATCAGTTTAGAATTTACTTTTGAAGATGTAGAAGGCGGCTTGCATGTTATGGAAGCAAAGATGAATGAAGTAAAAGAATCTATAGAGTATGGTGAACAATTATTGGTAGTCATGCGTGATGTAACGGAACGTGTGAAGTCTGAAGAGAAAATCAGACATCTAGTCTATAATGATCAACTTACATCGCTGATGAACCGAAACTCCTTCCGAGAACAGTTGGCACTAGCATTTGAAAGAGCGCGTACTAGAAATCAGGTATTTGCGCTCGTTCATATGAATATTGATCGCTTACGCTACGCAAATGATTTGTTTGGGCATGATGCAGGTGATTACTTGTTGGCGATGGTAGGCGAACGATTGAAGCGTAAAACAGGACCTGAAAGTTTACTGGCTCGTATAGCTGGAGACGAATTCGCTTTTATAGTGACAGGATTAACTGGTGAGGCGGACATTTTTAACTTTGCTGAAGGCGTTAGGAAATACTTAGAGCAACCTATACAAATAGGAACGCAAACATATAATTTGTCAATTAGTTGTGGTATTTCTATATATCCTGAACACGCTAACCAACCGTCTGAGTTGGTGACAAAAGCAACATTAGCACTTGGGAAAGTGAAACTGCGTGGTGGCGGGGATAGTGTGATGTACGAACACGGTACATCTAAAATGTCGTTGGAGCGAATTTTGTTGGAAAATGAACTTCGGAAAAGTGTGCAACAACAACATTTCTATTTGGAATATCAGCCTAAGGTATTTTTAGGTACGGGTGAATTAACTGGAGTGGAAGCGCTAGTACGCTGGAAACATCCAGATCTAGGTGTAATTCCTCCAATGAAGTTTATTCCTCTTGCGGAAGAAACGAAAATTATAGTTCCGCTAGGTGAATGGATTTTGCGTGAAGTATGTAAGCGTGCGGCAGCTGAAGTAGCAGAAGGCTCTTTCTGCAAATTTGCGGTGAATGTTTCGACTGTCCAGATTAAAGAAAAAGGATTTATCGATTCGGTATTGAGTATAATGGAGGAATTCAATGTTCCTTCTGAAATGATTGAATTAGAGTTGACAGAGAGTTCGTTTATGGATATGGAAGGAATGAAGGAATCAATTCAAATGCTTCGTAGCAAAGGGCTTACGGTAGCGATCGATGATTTTGGAACAGGTTATAGTACATTTAGTTATATTAAAGAACTTCCAGCGGATACAATTAAAATTGATATGGCATTCGTCAAAAATGTTTTGGAGAATGAAAATAGTCAGGCGATTGTAAAGGCGATTGTAATACTTGCGGACACCGCGGGCTTGAACGTTGTGGCAGAAGGAATCGAGATGATAGAACAGGCAGAAATGCTTTATAGTCTTGGTTGTCGCGAAGGGCAAGGGTATTATTATGGACATCCGTCTACTTTGGAGGAAGCAAAAAAGCGATTAAAAGTATAATTTTATCACAAAGAGACATCCTGTTAGGAGGCTATATTATTCGAAATTTAGAGATTTCCATGATTGGTGTGCCGGTAGATCTTGGACAAAGTCGTAGGGGAGTAGATATGGGACCGAGTGCGATCCGTTATGCGGGTGCAGTGGAGCGACTCCGTAATTTAGGGCATCATGTAGTAGATGAAGGTGATATCGCTGTATCGGCTGTGCGTGAAAAACAGTGTACTGAAGTAGGGTTGAAAAATCTGAAAGAAGTAACAGCGGCAACGCAAGGATTAGCAAAGGCCGTTTCAGATATCATAGCAAATAAAAAGTTTCCATTAGTCCTTGGTGGCGATCACAGTATCGCAATAGGCACACTTGCTGGATTAGCGGATCATTATAAGAACCTAGGCGTGATTTGGTATGATGCCCATGCGGATATGAATACAAGTGAAACATCACCGTCAGGAAATATTCATGGAATGCCACTTGCGGTTAGTATGGGTCTTGGACATGAACAACTTGTTAATGTGCATAGTCAAGGAGCGAAGATTGATCCGCAAAATGTAGTGATTATCGGAGCGCGTGCACTAGATCCTGGAGAACGACAATTGATTAAGGAAAAAGGCGTCAAAGTATTTACTATGCACGAAATTGATCGTTATGGTATGTCTGCCGTCATTCAACAAACGCTAGAACATTTTTCGTCGCGTGAAGTTGATGGTGTTCACCTGTCGTTAGATCTTGATGGACTGGATCCACTTTATACCCCAGGTGTAGGAACTCCAGTACCAGGTGGTATCACGTACAGAGAAAGCCACTTAGCGTTGGAGCTATTGGAAGAAGCAGGTGTCATCACATCAGCAGAATTCGTTGAGGTAAATCCAATCCTAGATGAATACAATAAAACGGCTGATGTTGCAGTCGCTTTGATTGGGTCTTTATTTGGAGAAAAGTTATTATAAAAACGATTAGTGACAGTAGCCATTTGGCGCCGTCACTTTTTTGTCTATAGATTTTCTATCACGCGTGATCAAAAGAATGATAAAGTAGAAGTGGACATAAAAAATATAATAAAATGAAACCAAATGAAGACTGCATCGTATATAAAGGGACAGCCGCATAGAGCGGAGGATGAAGCCTATTGGATGAATTAATAACTAAACGAGTAAAAGAAGTGCTAAATGGTAATCAAGAAGCGTTTGAGGAAATTGTCATTCATTTTCAGCACCGCCTATATCAAGTGTGTTACCGCATGCTAAACAATACGGCGGAAGCTGAGGATATTGCGCAAGAAGCATTTGTACGAGCGTATGTGAATTTGGAAACGTATGATCAAAAGCGGAAATTTTCTACGTGGCTTTATCGTATAGCTACTAATTTGTGCATTGATAGAATCCGTAAAAAAAAACCTGACTACTATTTGGATGCGACAGTGCCGGGGACAGACGGATTGAATATGTATTCGCAACTTTCGACAGATCAACAATTACCAGAAGAAGAAGTAGAGAAGATGGAAATGAAAGATCGAGTTCAATATGAAGTGAACAGGCTGCCCGATAAATACCGAACGATTATTATTTTACGATATATGGAAGACCTACAGTTGCAGGAAATTGCTGATATTTTGGAGATGCCTTTAGGAACTGTCAAGACACGTGTGCATCGCGGAAGAGAAGCTCTTCGGCAACAAATGGGGAGTATGTAGGAGGTTGGATTCATGGAAAAATGTCCTAAACATGTTGTCCATTATATACATTTATATTTAGATGGTGAAATTAGCAATGAAGAAGAAATAATTATGAATGAACACTTGAATACTTGTGAAGAGTGTCAGACGGTTTTAGAAGAACTAGAAGAAACAATCTCATTATTTAAAAACGTAGATGTTATAGAAGCACCCGTAGGATTTGCCACTGGGGTAGCGGCAAGACTACCACAATCAACTATTCGCAGAGGTCCGAAAAAGTGGTTGCGACAACATCCAATCATGGCAGCAGCAGCGTTATTCTTAATCTTAATGAGCGCATCTTTGTTCTCGAGTTTTGAAAATGATCAACAGTTTTCATTTACTAAGCAGCCTGACGTGATTGTAGAAGGAGAGACCGTGGTTGTGCCGGCTGGTAAGATCATAAAAGGTGATCTTGTTGTTAAAAATGGAGATTTGAGAATTGAAGGAGAAGTTGATGGCAATGTCACTGTTATTAGGGGCTCAAAGTATATGGCATCCACTGCAGTCATTACCGGTTCAAGTGAAGAAATAAATGAAGTTTTCGATTGGCTTTGGTATAAAATAAAGTCTGTCGCGAAGGATATTATTCCATCTTCCAAAGAACAAAAACCAGAAACCGAGTAATATAAATTTATTAAATGTAAGTGATGTAAGTAGCTAAGGCTCTTGCATCACTTTTTGTTGTAATGCAAATAACGCCGTGCCGTTTAGGTAAGCATGTTAGCTGGTAATTATGCTATACTAGATGAATAATAACATTTGTAAAAGGTAGGGGAAGCACATGCCGGGTTTGGAGCAAGTAACAACAATAGCACCAATAGAAATACTGAAAAATATAGTGGATGTGCTTCTTGTTTGGTTTGTACTCTATAAATTAATTACTATTATTAAAGGGACAAAGGCCGTTCAACTACTAAAAGGCATCTTCGTCATTCTGATTGGGCGTTATATAACGGAATGGCTCGGTTTGAAGACGCTTCAATGGATGATGGAAGAAGTTCTTCGCTGGGGTTTCTTAGCTGCAATTATTATATTCCAGCCGGAACTACGCAGAGCTTTGGAGCAATTAGGAAGGGGACGGCTATTTGCACGCACTGCAATGCAAGAAGAAGAAGAGCGTGACCGTTTAGTAAGTGCCTTCATCAAATCCGTTAGTTATATGGCTAAACGCCGGATAGGTGCTTTAATTACAATCGAAAAAGAAACAGGTTTAAGCGAATATATTGAAACGGGAATCACGATGAATTCGGATATTTCATCTGAATTGTTGATCAATATTTTCATTCCGAATACACCGTTGCATGATGGTGCAGTTATTGTGACTAAAAATCGCATTGCCGCTGCAGCTTGTTATTTGCCATTATCAGAGAGTCCGTTTATCTCGAAGGAACTTGGTACACGTCACCGGGCAGCGCTAGGTATCAGTGAAGTAACAGATGCTGTAACGGTTATTGTGTCCGAGGAAACGGGTGCTGTTAGCTTAACAGTGGATGGGGAGATCAATCGTCATTTAGACATGGTGGAATTCGAAAAGCTACTAAGGATTTCGTGGTTTGGAAGCTCAACCGACCAAGTGGAAACTTCTCGATGGAAGTGGGGGAAGAGAAAAAATGGATAAATTCATGGACAGCCCCTGGTTTTTGCGTCTGATTGCTTTGTTCTTGGCTGTCACGCTGTTTTTCTCGTTAAAAGCCGAAGATCAATCGAGTCGCAATACAGCAAATGATGTATTCGAACTTATCCAAGACGTACCGGTGGAGGTATACTATGATACAGAAAACCTAGTCGTAACAGGTGCTCCGGATAGGGTCAATATGACAATTGAAGGCCCTCCGAATATCGTACAGACAACAAAATTGTTAAAGGATTTCACGTTAAAATTGGATTTGCAAAACTTGACTTTAGGGGAACATACCGTTCGTATACAAGTTGAGAATGTGTCAGATAAATTGGATGTACGTTTGGATCCTGCTACTGTTCATATCAATATTGAAGAGAAAGTGACGCAGTCATTCCGCGTAGATCCGGAGATGAATAGGAGATTGTTAGCTGAAGGTTATGAAGTGAAAAGTATGGATGTCCAACCTTCTACGATTACTGTGACAGGTGCAAAAAGCGTTGTGAATTCTATTAGTTTTGTGAAAGTCTCTGTCACAGGAGACACGAATCTAGATAAATCATTTGAGCAAAAGGCACGTGTACGCGTACTGGATCGTGACTTGAATAAGTTATCTGTAACGTTAGATCCTGAAGAAGTGACGGTTAAGGTGGATATCAAAGAATACAGCCGCGATATACCAGTGAAATTGAGCCGAAAAGGCAAGATAGCCGAAGGGGTCACTATTGAAAGTATAACAGCGGAAGATAGGTTCATTCGTGTATTTGGGACGAGAAATATAGTAGATTCCTTAAAAGACATTCCGGTGGAAGTAGACCTCTCCAAAGTTAGTAAATCGGGAATCGTAGAATCGGAAGTCAAAAAGCCAGAAGGTGTTAGTAAAATGACGCCGAGTAAAGTGAAAGTCCATGTGATGATCTCTGGTCAATCTACTGAAAATTTACCTAAGTGAGGTAATGATGCAGAACAGTAAGAATCAGCATAATATTGATAATCCAATAGGATATGATCGAAAGGAAGAATTGAACATGACAAAGTATTTTGGCACGGATGGTGTGCGAGGTGTAGCAAATACCGAGCTGACACCGGAGCTTGCTTTTAAATTAGGAAGAATTGGCGGCTATTTATTCACGAGGGAAGTAGAAGGGAAAGCAGTAGTGCTTGTTGGACGGGATACACGAATTTCTGGTTCAATGCTTGAAAATTCCTTAATTGCAGGGTTATTATCTGTAGGTGTAGAGGTAATGACGCTTGGTGTAATTAGTACACCAGGGGTTTCTTATTTAACGAGAGTGATGAATGCGCAGGCAGGAGTCATGATTTCCGCATCCCACAATCCGGTAGAAGATAACGGGATTAAGTTTTTTGGTGGAGATGGATTCAAATTAACTGATGCACAAGAGGCTGAGTTTGAAGCGCTATTACACGCGGAAGAAGATACCTTGCCACGCCCGGTCGGAAGCGAAGTTGGCACAATTACTGAATACTTTGAAGGTGGACAAAAGTACATTCAATATTTAAAACAAATAGTGGATGAAGACTTCGAAGGAATTCATGTGGCTCTTGATTGTGCGCATGGAGCTACTTCTGTATTAGCGACACATGTATTTGCAGACCTAGATGCGGATCTTACAACGATGGGTGCATCTCCGAATGGTTTGAATATAAATGATCAAGTTGGATCTACACACCCCGAAACTCTTGCGGCGCTGGTTGTAGAAAAGAGTGCGGATATCGGTCTAGCCTTTGATGGCGATGGCGATCGTCTCATTGCAGTAGACGAAAAAGGTAATATTATAGATGGCGATCAAATCATGTATATTGTTGCACGATACTTACATAGTAAAGGTCGTTTAAAGGCTGACACAGTTGTATCAACTGTGATGAGTAATCTCGGATTTTATAAAGCACTTGAAGAAGTTGGAATAAAGAGTGTGCAAACAGCAGTAGGTGACCGTTATGTTGTAGAAGAAATGCGTAAAAGTCTTTATAATCTAGGTGGAGAGCAATCAGGCCATATCATTTTCTTGGATTATAATACAACGGGCGATGGCCTTCTGACAGCACTACAATTAGTTAATATCATGCAACAGACGGGTAAGAAGTTATCTGAATTAGCTAGTGACATGACAATCTATCCACAAGAATTAGTAAATATCCGTGTAGCTGATAAACATGCTGTTATGGAAAACCTACGTATTGTTGGTGTCATCAATGAAGTGGAACAGGAAATGGCGGGCCAAGGACGCGTGCTTGTACGACCATCTGGAACTGAGCCACTTGTTCGTGTAATGGTTGAAGCAGCATCAAAAGAACAATGTGCTAACTTTGCTGAACGGATTTCGCAAGTAGTTAAAGAAGAGATGGGCATCGAGTAAATAAATGTTCAAGCTGGTCGTGCTAATGCATGAGTATCCAGCTTTCTTTTCGTAGAATGAGTAATTCGCAGCGGAAACCAGCGGGGAAATGCTTCCGATGAACGGAGGGGTAAGAGGATGAGTCAAAAGAAATTTCAAATCATGTTAGCGCAGCGAACGGAGAATATCTTCGAAGAGTGGAAATTACGGGGAAGTTTGACAGAACGTGAACTGTATTATTTCCTGCACAAACTTAAAGGGACATCCGGAACTATCGGGTTACAGCAATTATCTTTATATTGTGCATCGCAGTTAGAAATCCTAACATCTTCCAATGATCAGAAGATTCCAGTTTCATCGTTAGAAAACTTAAAAAATCGTATTCGCTCATATTTTTATGAATCAGCAGATGGAAAGAAAGAAAAGTTCCAATTACCTGATCGTTATGTTAATCGTCTTGATCAAGAGACATTCATTTTAATTATTGATGATGATTTAGAATTCGTTTCTTATCTAAAAGAATTACTAGAGAAACTAGGTGCACAAGTTATTATTTCTTTGAATGGTAAGCGTGGTATTGAACAATTTTACTCCATGCGACCAAGTATTGTCATAGTAGATCATAAGCTACCGGATATGTCCGGTTTTGAAGTCCTTGATCAAATAGCAGAGACAGCTAGACAGAAGAATACGACACTTGCCATTTCCAGTGAACAACCTACGAAAGAACTTCGGATAGAGAGTTACCGCAGAGGGGCGATGGATTTTATCACTAAACCTTTTGATATGGACGTCTTCTTCCCTTATTTATTTAATCGCCAGCAGTGGCAGAAAGCGATTAGTAGCAGCATAATTACGGATAGTTTGACGGGTGTAGGCAATCGCCGCTATTTTGATGAAGTGATAAATAATTGGGTAAAAGATTCAGAGCAGTTCAAAAGTACTTTTTCTTTAGTCATGATAGACTTAGATCACTTCAAGCAAGTCAACGATTTATATGGACATCCAGCAGGTGACGAGGCCCTTCGTAAATTCGGTGAAATTATTAAAAAAGAAAAGCGTGAAGGTGATTGTGTATTCAGATATGGTGGAGAAGAATTTGCATTTCTTCTTAACGATATTCAAGCCGAAGACACCGTTCATGTTGTAGAGCGTGTGCGAAAGAAATTTAATAGTGTGGAGTTCACTTCAGGTAAAAAAACATTTACTGTTACGTTTTCAGCGGGGAGCGCCACGTTCAGTGGAGATATGACTGAACTGATCTCGGCAGCGGATCAAGCGCTTTATGAAGCGAAGCGCAATGGAAGAAATCAGACGGTAATTTATGATCAATGTAGAGTAGTCGTCCGACGTAAATTAATGGTGATTATTGTGGATGATGATTCATTCATTCGTCAAATTCTTCAACAGACTTTATTGGAATTGAAATCTCGGGATGTGGACATAACGGTTAAGACTTATTCCGACGGTCCAACATTCCTTGGGGATGATTGGTACACACCGGACGACTATTTCATTGTGTTGCTAGATGGCGTGATGCCAAAAATAGATGGTTTGGAAGTGTTAAGCCGTTTAAAGAGTGACCATTCTAAAACAAATGTAACGGTTTCTATGATGACAGCGAGAAAAAGTGCTAACGATATTAAGGCAGCATTATGGTTAGGTGCTGATGATTATATTATTAAACCATTCCAACCATCAGAAGTACTTGGGCGTATAGACAAGTTAGCTAATCGGTTGTTTGATAAAAGAGAATAGAAAGGTTGGGATGTATTGGAGATTACAGGGAAAAAGGTACTGGTTGTGGATGATGAAGACATTTTACGCATGCTGCTGACAGATACCTTAGAGTTTGAAGGATTTCAAGTTGATGAAGCGGAAGATGGCTTGGAAGGACTGAAAAAAATTCAAGAAAATCACTATGATGTAATCCTTCTAGATTATATGATGCCGCATTTGACTGGATTAGAAGTTCTAGAACGTATCCAACCATTGCAACTTGATACACCTGTGATCATGTTGACAGCGAAAACCCAACAAGCTGATCAAGAAGCTGTAATAGAAAAAGGTGCTACCTATTTCGTAGCTAAACCATTCAGTCCCAATGAATTAGTTACATTATTAAAATCGTTATTTTAAAATGACCGTCCTTTCCAATTTGCTGAAAGGTCGGTCATTTTATTTGTGTTCAGGATATAAAATTCTACCATCTGAACGATTAATCGTTTGTAAGATGATTGAAGATAGATCGTGAAGAGGATAGGGTTTCGTTACATACTGATGAACATGAAACTTCTCTATAAGCTGCAGTTCCTTTTCCATTAAAGAAGAGATGACAATAGGAATCATCGCTGTCTGGGTATTTTCTTTCATTCGCTTGATTAGATCCCAGCCATTTTCATGGTTAGCGAGTATTAAGTTCACAATGACAGTAGCAGGCAACATTTTTTGAATACAACTAAATGCTTTGTCTACAGTGTCATGGTGAAGGACGGAAAACCTATGATCGGTTAGTTCTTCACCAAGAAGTAATGGGGTACTCGAATCATATTCAACAATTATAATGAGTGGCTTGCTTAGATTTATAGATTCGGTTGGTAGTTCTTTTTTGAGTGGAAGTGAGAAGAATATCGTTGTTCCAACTTCTTTCTCTGAATCTACCCAAATGGTTCCGTTTAGGTCCATAATAATTTCCTTACAAATAGATAAACCAAGACCGGTTCCACCTATTTTTCTGCTATAACTATTATCGAATCGATAAAACTTTTCAAATAGGTGATTGATATCTTCTGTAGGTATACCAATCCCGTCATCTGCAATGGAAACAATAACCGAATCCTGTCGATTCCATAATGAAACTTTTACATTACCACCATCTGGCGAAAACTTCAAAGCGTTGCTTAGTATGTTGGTGAAGACTTGAAGCAATCGTGCGGCATCAGCTACGACGGTGGATGTGCATGTCATATCTTTAATTGTAATATCGTGTTTTGATGATTGAATAGCAATTGTATCTACTGCTTGTTTTGCAAGCTCGGCTATAGATACATTGTCCATCGAGTACGTTTGACGACCTGACTCCATGCGCTGAATATCAAGGAAGTCATTAATCAGTGCAGTTAGACGATTGGCTTCATTATGGATCGTTTCTAAATATCGTTTTTTACGATTCTCATCCATATCTTTTTTTAGCAATAGTTCAGAGAAACCAAGAATACTGGACAGCGGTGTGCGTAGTTCATGACTTACTGTTGAAACAAGCTCTGTCTTCATCTTATCTACTTCATGTTCGTGTGTAATATCTCGATGAACGAAGATAGTTCCTACTTTCTCTTCGTGTATGATAATAGGCACACTGTAAATATTCATGACTCGCGACACGTTGGATGGTGTCGAGATAACATACGTATTATTGCTTAATTCTCTATTGTCCGGATCAAGTGTTTTTTCTAAAAAGGCTTTGTATTGTTCGGGATGATCGATTTGCTGTAAGAAACAATCGACCCATTCATCACGAGGCCATAACCTATGTTCTGTTTCAGGTTCCATGCCAAGTAAATCGAATAGTGCTACATTATATTTATCTTGTTCATCAATATTTGAGACAAAACGTATACCTTCATTGATATTATCCAAGATATTCTGGTTTAGCTGTCGTTCATGACTTATTAATTCGTATTGCTCGATTCGATCTACCGCGATAGCAATTCGTTTAAGTAAGCCATATAAATCTGCTTGATCATCTTCTGTGAATGGTTTCCCTACCCGGGAAATGACGGAAAAGATGGCCAATTCATTTGCTGAGTTAAAAACTCCTGCCACGAAATCATAGACCAATGTGACGTTTTCTGCTATACCTTTTTCATAGTTAGCTTCCCGTTTGAGGACAAAATATGGTTCCGTCTCTAAACGAAGTTTCATATACTCTAGTCGTTCTTGTTTCACTTCCAGAAAGAATTTTTCGGACATGCCCTTAAGCGAACAGGTATCACTTTTAGGGAACCATAGGAAACTCAGGTCTCCTGGATAAATTGAATTCAAATAATCAGATGTTTGTTCACACACGTCTTTTTTATCTAATGAGAAGGATAATAAATGATTTAAGCCGTTGTAGCGTTCCAAACGAATACGGGAGAAGCGCGCTTCTGACAAAGCATATTCCGTTTGTGTCTGGCGATTAAATAGTTCATCTTGTTGGGTTAGCAGTTCTTCGTTTTGTGACAGTAGTTCTTTTTCGTTGGATTGGATGCGCTCCATCATTTTATGAATAGCTTGTGATAAAGCACCAATTTCATCTTCTTTCTTAACCGGTTGGAAAAGGATGGTTCCTTCTGCTTCATATTGGTTGGCAGCGTGCGTTATTTTCTCGATGGGACGTATTACGCGATTCAGCACATTCCATACCATATAGATTGGCATGGTTAGAAAAGCGAAGCCGAGCAACGTAATAAATAGGAAGAATAAATTTGTTTGATTTTTTGATTGTTCGTAAGACACTGAAAGACTATCTTTGACGTTAAGGTTGTAGTCATTGGCATATTGAATGAAATTATTCACAGACTGATTTGTTCCACCTTTAGCCAAATTACGTAGACCTTCAAAATCATTAGATTGTACAAATTTAATTGCTTTTGGCAATGTAACATTCTCATAGTACACTAAAAAGTTATCGATCTCTCCAATGGATGTCTGTTCTTCAGCAGTAAGGGAAAGTGCCTTAAATTCAGTAGAATACGAATGAATTTCTGTGATTGCCTGATAAGCTGCATTTAGTTCATCTTCTATTTGAAAAGCATAGTATCCACGCATTCTAAAAAACAAATCTTGGACAGAGTTTGAAATTTCTTCGACCAATTGAGCCTTTTCGAACATATTTTGCTGGTGTTTTTCAGTTTCGCTCCGTGAAATTTTAACATATGCATACATACTGCCCATACCTAGTACAGCGATTAAAAGCGAAATAATAAATACACGTATATATTGCTGACGAATCCCATTTTTTCGCGACATTCGTTTGCCCCTTCCTACCTACTTCTATATTTATTTTATCATTTGTAGAAGCAAATAGGCAGGGGATTAATTCGATAAATCAGCCAAATCGCCCGTTGATATAGTCATCTGTTAGCGGATCGGAGGGGGAGTCGAATATTACGGAGGTTGGAGCCATTTCAATCATTTCCCCATGTAAGAAAAATGCTGTCTGATCAGATATGCGTGCAGCTTGTTGCATATTATGCGTGACAATTACAATGGTAACTTCTTTCTTCAGTTGCTTAATGAGTTCTTCGACTTTGTGGGTAGAAATTGGATCGAGTGCCGAGGTTGGTTCATCCATCAGCAATACGTCAGGTGATACGGCTAATGCGCGAGCAATGCAAAGTCGCTGTTGCTGACCGCCGGATAAACTCATGGCAGGTGTATGCAGACGATCTTTTACTTCGTCCCATAATGCAGCTTTACGCAAGCTGTCTTCCACTACTTGCTCAATGATTTCTTTTTTTCGGACCCCTTGAATTTTCAAGCCAAATGCAACGTTCTCAAAAATAGACTTAGGAAAAGGATTTGGCTTTTGGAAGATCATACCGACTTTCATGCGTAGTAATTCAACGGGTAATGTACGAGAGAAAATAGTTTCATCCATATATGTTAGTGTTCCAGAAATATGCACGTCTGCTTGTAGTTCGACCATTCGATTGAGTGTTTTCAGAAAAGTAGACTTCCCGCAACCAGAAGGCCCAATGATGGCGGTCACTTCTTTTTCATGAATCGTGACGTCTAGATTTTTTAGTGCGTGTGATGTTCCGTACCATAGATTTAGTTTGTCTGCTTTGTATACGGGCTTGTTCCAATTTGCATTATTCATCACGTGAAGCTTTGGTTCAGTTGTCATGTTTTTAAGTACCATCGGTTGAAAACCTCCATTTATTCGTTAGGTTCACTGTACAGGAGGTATGTTGAGGTGGTATGAAGGGGATGTTAAGAGTTTGTAAAAGGGATGCCTAGCTAGTAGTAGCTAGACATCCCTTTTTAATCATTCGAAAATATATTGTAGTGCACTGACGGCTTGTTCTACCGATTCTACGGTTACATGCGCTTTGCGTGATAGTTCTTTTAGTGGATGGTGATGGTTTTCTTGTCGAATCAAGATTAGCGGTTTGCCAAAAGCGATTGCGGCACTCGCATCCATCGCAGTGTTCCATTGCTTATACTGTTCGCCAAACAATGCAATAACGATATCTGATTTCTTCATAAGGATTTCGGTTCGTAAGTTATTGAAACTTGAAGCTGCTGCATCTTTGAAGATTTTATCCGGCTGCTCACCTAAGATTTCTTCGCCGATATTGTCTGAACGATCATGGTCTTCCATTGGGCCAACAAAATCGACAGGTAATTGTAAGTTCTTTGCTTGCTGTTTGACTTCTTCTCGCCAAGACGTGTGAATCTCCCCAGCCAGGTATACTGTTAATCGCATAAAATAACCCCTCCTAGTTTGATAGCCTTCATTGTATCATGCTTGTCCGTTTCGTTCAGCAGTATGGTACACTAAATGGAAAAGAGGAGCGATCATTGAATGAACGGACAAAATCGAGCAGATGTTAAACCGGGTTTACGCGTGGCTATTATTTTGAAGAAGGATCAACGAAGTGGTGTGAAGACGGAAGGTGTCGTTAAAGACTTATTAACAAATTCAAGTTTTCATCCGCATGGTATTAAAGTGCGGTTAGAGGATGGACAAGTTGGGCGTGTGGCTGAGATTTTAGGTTGAGAACTAGATGTCCTAGGGTTGCGTTTCACTTGGAGCGCAGTGAAACGGTATCTATAACTATCCACTTCCCATCTTAAATTTATAAACAAAACACATAGTAGCCATCGCTATGTGTTTTTTGCATTTTCAGGACTATTTGCAAGTTGCCGTTCATAGGATGAGGTATGGACAAACAGTTACACAAATTGTCTAAGCAAAAATTGGAGGCGGATGAATCATCGAAACGAAAAACAAAGCAGGTTTGACTAGACGGGACATTTTGAAAACAACAGGGATTGCTACAGGTGTTTTATTAGGAGGCGGCCTGATTGGCGGTCTAGTCGGATATAAGAGCAAGAAATCTAGAAATGTTTTGAAAGAGGACAAGACTGAAAAGCTTGACTTAGAAGTGGGTGCGTATGGCCAAATGTTTTTTTCCAATCCGAATGAATTTGAAACACTATCCGCTGCTATCAAACGGATTTTGCCTGAATATGAAATTGGTTTAGGGGTGTCATATTTCATTGACAACCAATTGGTGGGTAACTACGGAAGTGATTTAGAGGAATATACGCAAGAATCGCTACATCTAGGCGAATCTACTGAAAACAATCTGACACATCTTACACGTGGAGAAATATTCAGGCAAGGCATTGCGAAGCTAGAAGAAGAAGCGGTTCAATTGTTCGGCAAACGTTTCATCGAATTGGAAGAAGAACAAATGGATCGTATTTTGCATTCGTTTCAACGTAATGAAGTGAGCATGACAGATGTTTCGTCCGGGTTGTTCTTCAGCTTGTTGCGTTCTGCGACATTGAAAGGCGTCTATTCAGATCCGAGTTATAACGGTGATCTGAATATAGAGGGCTTATCAGAACATCAACTTTCTTTTTCAAGTGAAATTGAAAGCGAGAAATCTATCAAGCTAGAACCACAACCTGTTGGTAGTTTGGAACGTTGAGGGAAAGCCAGAAAAAAGCTAATATACTTTAAGAAGTAGACATAAATTATTTCATACGAAAAGCCTCGTCTTTTGAAGACGGGGCTTTAGACTGTAGACAAAAGAAGATAAGAATATTTAATGAGTATAGGGTTATGGTACACTTGATAAAATAGAGGTGTGGGAGCTGAATTCTAATGTATGAGTTGAAGACGAAGCAAAACGACAATAATGTAATAGAATTTATTGAGAATGTAGATAATCCAAAAAAACGCGAGGACGCCTTCCGATTGCTTGATATCTTTACTGATACTACTGGTTATGAGGCGAAAATGTGGGGGGCTAGCATCATTGGGTTTGGTTCCTACCATTATGTGTATAAAACAGGTCATGAAGGGGACGCGCCGCTTGTAGGGTTTTCACCACGCAAGGCGAAAATCAGCTTATACTTCGCAACGGGTGATTCTGAGCGCGAACAATTACTAGAGAGATTCGGCAAACATACAAGTGGTAAGGCATGCGTGTATATTAACAAAGTGGCAGATATTGATGTGGATGTGCTGCAGGAGTTGATCCAGCAATCCGTTACGTTTTTAGAAAAGTTATATCCAAATGAATCGGAACGAAAACACGAGAGGTGATTGAAGCCTCTCGTTTTGTGCTTGTTAGATTACTTCCTATAAACCCTCGATAAAACACATGGATTCCTTAGCAATCAGTTTATATTCGATGTCATGAACATAGTGTGAGCAATCAAGTTCAATTAGCTGTCCTTTTTCTTGATCTGCAATAAACTCTTGTTGAAATCCAATCCATTCACTCTCATTCCATCCGGTACCTTTCCCATTCGATGAAAACAATAGCATAGGAACATTAACAGGTAAGCCTTCTTGTACACGCTTCGCATTGTCTTTAATATGAACCGCTTCACTTACCATGTTTTTAGTTGCGGTCCTTCTATAGAAAATCACTTTGTATAAATCTTTCTCATCCTTCGTCAACGTTCCGTAGGTGATTGCGTCACTTTTAGCTAATGAAGGAAGCCATCGCGTTATACCAACGTCCGCTGCTAGCTTGCCTAATCGAATAAAGGGAATATTGATGTTCATCTGTTCATATACACCCGGAACTGCCATATCCAATCCGATGATTGCTTTAACTTCGTCAGGATAGGTCTGTGCCCAATGTAAGGCTTCAATACCCGACATGGAATGGGGTACTAAGATGAAAGGTCCTTCAACCCCAGACTGAAAAAGTGCTTCCCTCGTTTCAGAAAGCATAGTATCTAGATCACGTGCCGAATCAGTAACGTCACTGAATCCATAACCGGCTTTTTCCACGATGGCAATTTGATGTGTATCGCTCATTAGTGAATAAAGCGACTTGAAATCCAACATAGGAGAACTTGTTCCACTGCCAGACAAGAACACCAAGATTTCTTTACCTGAACCTTCCTTATACACATGCATTTGATGACTGTTTACTTCAGTCATCATGCCATTTGGGATAAATTGTTCGTTCTCTTTTGTTAGCTGTACTTGATGGTTTATATAACTAATCGTAACGATCATAAGTAGAATGACGAGCAGGGCTGAAGACGTGATCACAGCAGTTTTACATACATTCCGCAACATAGTGCCCCCTACAATTTGTGTTCAGCCGCTAGTTATTTACCGATTATTCTCCATCACGATACGTAACGGCAGTACCTGTCGCAATGCACATCATCATACCTTCACGCACCATTTCGAAATCCAAGTCCACGCCAATCACAGCGTTCGCTCCCATAGCGCGCGCTTTTTGTGACATTTCTTCAATAGCCGTCTGACGAGCTTCGGTCAGTTTACTTTCATAGGCTGCACTACGTCCACCGACGATATCCGTAACGGATGCAAAAATATCCCTTACGATATTCGCTCCCATAATCGTTTCCCCCGATACAATTCCGTGATACGTTTCAATTGTTCGTCCTTGCAGTGTATTCGTTGTCGTGTGTAACATATAATCTCCTCCTTTTGTTTGTATGTATACGTTATGTGCAAGAGGAAGGTTTCAAAATAGTTTGGACAATAAATCGCGAAAAAAATTTTGCATGTCATTTCCCGGAGAATGCTATCGGAAAAAGTAGTTCCATCCTACGAATCTGATGATATTTGTTTAAAGTGTGCTATTCATCAGGTAGAATAGGTATATTAATAGTAAAAAGGAGGGGATAGTATGACGGAACAAATGTATCAGCTTATTTCGATCATTTTGTACATGGCGACGATGCTGTTTATCGGTTGGTATGCATTTAGACGGACGTCGAATCTGACGGATTATATGTTAGGTGGACGCTCGCTTGGTCCTGCAGTCACTGCGTTGAGTGCGGGTGCTTCGGATATGTCGGGATGGCTATTGATGGGGCTACCAGGTGCTATTTATTTAAGTGGACTTGGGGAAGCGTGGATTGCCATTGGTTTAACGATTGGTGCGTATTTAAACTGGTTGTTGGTAGCGCCGCGATTACGTGTGTACACGCAAGTTTCGAATAACTCGATCACAATTCCAAGCTTCTTAGAGAACAGATTAAAAGATACTTCCCATTTACTACGAGTTGCTTCAGGAATCATAATATTAGTGTTTTTCACATTCTATGTTTCTTCAGGTATGGTAGCGGGCGGAAAGTTCTTTCAAAGTTCATTCGGTTTGGAGTACCATACGGGGCTGTTGATCGTATCGGCAGTAGTGATTGCGTATACGCTGTTCGGTGGATTTTTGGCAGTAAGTTACACGGATTTTGTACAAGGACTTATTATGTTTTTGGCATTAATCTTAGTTCCTTCGGTCGGGATCTTTATTACAGGTGGCTTTACGGAAACAGTCGCAAGTATACGTTTGGCAGATCCTACGTTGTTTAACTTTGTATCAGGTGTCAGTGTAGTTGGAATTATATCGTCACTCGCATGGGGGCTCGGTTATTTTGGTCAACCGCATATTATCGTGCGATTCATGGCGATTAGTTCAGTAAAAGAGACGAAGAGTGCAAGACGGATTGGGATCGGTTGGATGTTGTTAAGTTTGATCGGTGCTATTGCGACAGCTTTTGTAGGGGTTGCGTATTTCCAACAGAACGCTACTGAACTGGCGGATGCGGAAACGGTCTTTATTGTTTTGGGACAAATTATTTTCCATCCACTCATCGCGGGTATTATGTTGGCAGCTGTATTGGCTGCAATTATGAGTACGATTTCTTCTCAATTAATCGTTACCTCGTCTGCCCTAGTAGAGGATTTGTATAAAGCCGTTTTCAAAACGACTGCTTCCGATCGTCATTACGTATTCTTAGGACGTGTAGCGGTTCTAGTAGTAGCTATCGTTGCGATGGTCCTCGCTTGGCCGAATAAAGAATCAATTCTAAAACTAGTATCGTTCGCATGGGCAGGGTTTGGTGGCGCATTCGGACCGATTATCTTATTGACGCTTTATTGGAGAAAGGTCACTGCCAAAGGTGCGTTGTTCGGTATGGTTGCCGGTGCGATTACGGTAGGAATTTGGGGCAGTGTGAAGGTGCTTTCTAGTTCGCTGTATGAAATCGTACCCGGATTTATCATTTGTCTGTTCGTAACGTATGTTATTAGTTTGATAACGTATAAAGAAAATCCAGAAATTACACGTGAGTATGACGAAGCGCTTGAGATGCTTGAAAGAGAAAAGTAATAAATACAAAAGAGCCGCCTGCATATGCGAAGGCGGCTCTTTTGCGTTTGCTTATACTAACATGACTAGCTACGTATTTGACTGAAACATTTATTTGACTCTAACGTAACGTTAGACTTTATAGTAGAAGTAGAGAGGGGGATACTATTGAAAGTGAAGGAAGTATCGGAGCTGACAGGTGTCAGTATACGCACGCTACATCATTACGATGACATAGGGTTGCTCGTTCCTGATCAAGTGACGGAAGCGGGGTATCGCCTATATTCTGATGAAAACCTCGCTGACCTTCAGCAAGTATTATTCTTTCGTGAGCTTGGTTTTTCATTGAAGCATATTAAGGAATTGCTAAGTAGTCCAACATTCAAACGGCTGGAGGCTCTTGAATTGCAGCGCGACATGTTGGTACAAAAGAAGTCGCAACTAGAGAGGATGCTAGCGACTATTGATCGAACAATTCAATCAGAAAAAGGAGAGAATATAATGACGAATGAAGAGAAATTCAAAGGCTTTGATTTTGCAAAAAATCCTTATGAAGAGGAAGCAAAGGCTCGCTGGGGTAAGAAAGCGGTCGAGCAAACGAACAGCCAATTTACTAAAGAGATTCAAGAAGACATGAATCGGATCTATTATAAACTTGCGGATATAAGACATTTGGAGGCTGATTCCATTGAAGCACAAGAAGCTATTGAGGAATGGTTTTTGTTGCTGAATCGCATAGGTAGTTATTCATTGGATGCATTCAAAGGACTTGGAGAGATGTATGTGGCGGATGAACGGTTTACAAAAAATATTGATCAGTTTGGAGAAGGTTTAGCAAGGTTTATGCGGGATGCGATGAATGTGTACGTAGACCAGCAGTAATAGAAAAGCAGAGACGAAGTAAAATTCTTGTCTCTGCTTTCGCTGTTTATAACGTCTTTACCACTTCACCACCGATATCATAATAAAATAAAGCAATCTGTTCATGATAGAGAGTCAAGGCATAATCTTCTTTTAGCAAAATATACAGTAAAAGAATTCTTAGCGACAACAGAGGTAGTGAAAGGAGACATATGATACAATCTGAGAAGACTAATAGTTAGAACAATCGAAAAGATCGGGAGGCTTTGCTATGAATAAAGAAGAGTTTTTAGAGCGTTATGCAATTGAGCGAAAAGGTACGAACTCGTTGAAATGGGACAAACTAGAAGAGCGTTTCGGCGATGCAGATCTGCTTGCAGCCTGGGTAGCGGATATGGAATTTAAAGTGCCTGAGCAAGTAGTGGAAGCAATCATGGAGAAAGTGAATCATGGCGTGTTCGGTTATACATACGTTCCAGATTCTTATTATGAAGCGTTTATTAATTGGGAACGTGAGCGTCACGGCTACGAAGTACAATCGGAATGGATGCGTTTTTCGACAGGTGTCGTGACGGCACTTTATTGGTTCGTCAATGCGTTCACGAAGCCGCAAGATGCGGTCATTATTTTATCACCCGTCTACTATCCGTTTGCTAATGCGGTGAAAGATACAAGACGTACGCTTGTTAGTAGTGAACTTATTAATACGGCTGGTACGTACACTATTGACTTTGAAGACTTTGAAAAGCAAATTATCGACAATGACGTGAAAATGTTTATCCACTGTACGCCTCATAATCCAGTAGGTCGTGTGTGGACGGCTGAAGAAGCGGAGAAACTATTGGGCATTTGTGATAAGCATGATGTACTGATTGTCTCTGATGAAATACATCATGATATGACATTTGGCAATCATACACATATCCCATCTGCTATTGTCGCAGACGGCAAGTTCTCTGAACGTGTTGTGACGGTGACAGCGGCTTCGAAGACATTTAACTTGGCTGGTTTGTTGACATCACAGATCATCATTGAAAATGAAGCGTTGCGTGAGCAATTCGATCAATTCGTAAAATCGGTCAATCAAACAGAAGTGAACTTGCTTGGGATGACTGCTTCTGAAGCGGCATTTCGACATGGTGCGGACTGGCTTGACGGGTTGCGGGCAGTCGTCAAATCAAATGAACGCTATGCAGTTGAACAATTCACGGAGCATGCACCGAAGTTAGTAATTACACCACTTGAAGGTACGTATTTACTATGGATCGATCTTCGCGCGTACATTCAGCCAGAAGGCGTCAAGGAATTCATCCAAGATACATGTAGACTAGCAATTGACTACGGCGAGTGGTTCGGAGAAAATTCCAAAGGGTTCATCCGCTTGAATTTGGGGACAGAGCCCCGACATATTAAACAAGCAGTAGACAGCATTATCGAGCACTTACCTCAATAATATCAAGGGCAGGAAACGAATTGATGTATTCAATCCGTTCCCTGCCTTTTTACGTCTATAGCTTCTTAACACAACCTTTACATAGTATCCACACCGACTTTACATTCAACCGGTATAGTCTTACTTGTAGAAGAGATTACTAATAAAAGGAGCGATCAGGATGCAGATGAAAAAAGCAGGATGGTGGATAGGTCTTTTATTCGCGGCCGTATTTATGGTGGCGTGCAGCAACACAGAAGCAAACGGATCAAAAGAAGATGCAGAAACGGATAAACCGGAAAAAATGGAAGGTAGTGTCGTGATTGATGGTTCGGGAACGGTGTATCCATTAATGGCGAAAATTGCTGAAGAATATATGGTGAACGAGCAACAAGATGTTTCAGTAGAAGTTAGCCGTGCAGGGACCGGGGCTGGATTCAAGAAATTTTTGGTAGAGAATGGAACCGATTTTAATGATGCATCCCGTCCAATTAAAGAGGAAGAGAAGGCGGAAGCTGAGAAACTAGGGATGGAAATACAAGAATTGAAAGTAGCGTTGGACGGATTAACATTCGTTATTAACAAAGAAAATGACTGGGCTACTGAAATGACACCTGAACAATTAATTAGTATTTTCGTAGCGGGTAGTGACGTGAAAAAGTGGTCAGACATTAATCCAGATTGGCCAGCTGAAGACATTAATCCAATGGGCCCGAACGAAAACCACGGAACGTATGAATTCTTCTATGAAAAAGTGATGGAAGAAACGGATATGAGTGATCACGTGAACTTACAGCAGGACTATTCAACGTTAGTAAATCTAGTATCTGAAGACAAAAACGGCATTGCATTCTTCGGCTATGGTTACTATGTTAACAATACTGACCAACTGCAAGCGGTTAGTGTGGATTTTGGTAATGGAGCAGTAGAACCAGCACTTGATACGATTGCAGAAGAAGGAGCTTATGCACAGTTTACGCGTCCGGTATTCACTTACTTAAATGTTAAACAGGCAAAGGAAAACCCGCAAGTATTGGATTTTGCAAAGTATGTCATAGAACATGCTAATAAATTTTCAGCAGAAACGGGTTTTGCACCAGTTCCAGATAGTGAATTGATCACGAATCTAAAGTTCTTACGCGATTTGTAAATAGCAGTTACATGTGACGGGAGGAAGAAGTAATTCTTCACTCCTGTATTACATATAGGGAGTGGAGCTATGTTAACGAGACAGGATACTGCAAAAGAAATTCATTTCCAGCAGCTTGCGGAAAGGCATAAACGCCGTGTCGCACGTGAACGATGGCTTCCCGTTGGACTATTTTTGCTGACTCTTTTATCAGTAATTACAACTATCGGCATTGTCGTTGTACTATTTTCCGAGACAATCAGTTTTTTTCAACGAGTACCCATAATAGAATTTTTCACAGGTACGGTACTGAAACCTTTAAGTCAGACCCCGCAATTTGGCGTCTTACCGCTGCTTCTAGGTACGGTTTTATCAACTGCCATTGCGATGGTGGTAGCGGTTCCATTGGGTCTGATGACTGCCATTTATTTGAGTGAATATGCTTCTGCTCGCTGGAGAAAGTTTTTAAAGCCTGCATTAGAATTATTGGCAGGGATTCCGACGATAGTTTACGGCTTTTTTGCCTTCACTTTTGTGACACCCGTCTTACGAGAATGGATTCCAAGTCTACAAGCGACTAATTTGCTAAGTCCTGGAATTGTAATGGGGATCATGATCATTCCGATGATTGCCTCGCTTTCGGAAGATGCAATGCGTTCTGTACCCAATGCTTTGAGAGACGGTGCATTTGGGTTAGGTGCAACTAAGCTAGAAGTGACGAGGAAAGTTGTTATTCCTGCAGCATTGTCGGGTATTATCGCCTCTGTTGTGTTAGGAATTTCACGTGCTATTGGCGAAACGATGATTGTTACGATTGCTAGCGGTAGCTCAAAAAACTTCACACTAAACATTACAGAATCTATGCAAACGATGACAGCTTATATTGTGGAAGTGACAGGCGGAGATGCTTCAGCAGGCACGACAGTTTATTACAGTCTATATGCAGTAGCTATGACGTTATTCGTGTTCACGCTCGCGATGAATATGCTAGCACGCTATATTTCCAATCGTTTTAAGGAGGAATACTAAGTGGTGACTAGAGGGTATTTTCGATATCGTATGATTACTAATCAATTCGCGAGGTTCGCCTTTCTTGCGGCTTCTTTGTTCGGTTTGCTTGTGCTGTTCGTATTATTGTATCGAGTGATTGAACAGGGAGCCGGTTGGCTTAACAGCGGATTTTTGACTGGGCGGCTTTCTACGCAGCCGGATCAAGCGGGAATTAAAGGTGCTGTTTTCGGTACATTGTGGCTAATGGCGGTAGTTATACCCCTTACTACAATGGTAGGTGTGGGAACAGCAATCTATTTGGAGATGTATGCAAAGAAAGGGAAGTTACGTGGTTTGATTCAAACGAATATCGCAAACTTAGCAGGGGTACCTTCAATTGTCTATGGAATCTTAGGTATGACACTTTTTGTACGCGCACTTGACTTCGGAAATATTGTGTTGGCTGGCGGCTTGACGATGTCGCTACTCGTGTTGCCGATTGTTATCGTTTCCAGTCAGGAAGCAATACGTGCTATTCCTAGTTTTTTAGGGGAGGCATCTTACGGTTTAGGCGCTACGAAATGGCAAACTATTAAATCCGTCTTATTACCGGTCGCGTTGCCTAGCATGTTGACAGGATCCATTTTAGCTTTATCACGAGCGATTGGTGAGACGGCACCGCTAGTAGTCATCGGGATCCCTGCATTGCTATTGCCGATCCCGATGAACATTTTTGATAAATTTACGGTGTTACCGATGCAGATTTATTATTGGACAATTGATTCTTCACTACTTGCAGAATATGCGAACCTAGCGGCCGCAACGATTATAGTATTGCTAACCATTTTGTTTTTATTGAATGCTACTGCTATTATCATTCGGAATAAATTTGAGCAACGCTTTTAATTCATTTTCCAAAAAAGGTGTCGCTTGTAACAGATTACGGAACGCAATGTAGCGATCTATTTGCGCTTGATTCGGTTGCTTGTCATTGCGATATGCGCGGATTAAAATATTTTTTGGTGTATGTTCCATATCGATAAACTCGACAAGCTGTGACTCGTAACCAACCAAGGTTAGCAACTCTGCGCGGATCGAGTCAGTCGCGAGTGCTGCGAACCGTTCTTTCACTAAGCCGTGTTGCAGCATGACATCAAGCACAGGTGCTTGTAGCTGGGTAAACAGCTCATGCTGACAGCAAGGTACAGAAAGTATAACGGAAGCTCCCCATGTAACTGCTTTTGCAAGCGCCATATCGGTCGCCACATCGCATGCATGCAATGTTACGACCATATCTACAGCGGTGTCCCCTTCGTACTCATTAATATCCCCAACTAAGAACTCCAGTTGATCGTACTGTAAATCATGTGCGATTTCCTGGCATTCTTCAATCACTTCTTTTTTCAGATCCAGTCCAGTGACTCGAATGTCTAGTCCCTTTTCAATTCGCAAATAATGATACAGTGCAAACGTCAAATAAGACTTGCCAGAGCCGAAATCTAAAATACGGATGGAGCGGTCTTTTGGCAAGTGAGACAGCGTATCGTCGATCAATTCAACAAAACGATTGATCTGACGGAATTTGTCGTGCTTCTGACTTTTCACCTTACCTTCGGGTGTTTGTACACCTAAACGAATGAGGAATGGATAGGGTGTACCTTCTTTCAGGGCATATTGCTTCGTACGGTTATGTGCATAATCGACAGTCTTTTCCGTATCCAAAAATATCCGTTTAATCGATACTTTCATTTTCTTGGAAATTTGGATCTGTAGCGTTTCATTAGTTAAATCAATATGGAATTGCTTATAGTTTTCAAGCGCTTGTTGTACTGGTTGCTCTACGTCATCGAAGGCAACATTTTCGTGCTTGAGAACACGTTCATGTTGATATTCGAATTGGATATGAAGTTCACCTTTTAATACTAAAGGCTTCAGTTTAATTCGTTTGATTTCATTGGACTTCAATCGTGGCTGACTAATTGTCGCGCGTATGAAAGTTCCATCTGTCATGCGTTTCTGGAGAAGTTCCAGTACGTCATCTACTGACATGGTTTGACACTCCTGTCATTCTTCAGTTAAAGAGAAATCCTTGTTTCTCTAAGAATGCTTTAATATGTGGACGATTAGGTGTTTCTAGGAAGTCTGCCATTTCTTCTGTCCATTTTGCATCCCGTTGATTGGAATCGCGGCTTGCATAGTATTCTTGCATGATTTTATCGTATGCAGGTAGTACTTCTTTATATTGTTCTTCGTTATACGTATTTTCGTGTAATACAGCTTCTACTGGTAGGCGGGGCTTTACGCCATTTGCTTCGTTTGGAACGCCGATGGACATACCGAATAAAGGTACAACGCCTTTTGGTAATTCTAGTATGTTTGAAATTTCTTCGATTTTATTCCGCACTCCACCGATATAGCAAATGCCATATCCTTTTGACTCAGCTGCGATGACTACGTTTTGGGCGAATAAACCTACATCAATGGCACCTACTAAGACGTTTTCTGCTACTGTATAGTCGATTTCACGGCCATGTAAGCGAGCAGCATGTGATAAACGATTATAGTCCATGCAAAATACTAATGTCGCACCTGCTGTATAAAATTGACGACGGTTATTAGATAGTTCCGCTAGTTGACCCCGCTTCTCCGTGTCTGTTACATAGATGACCGAGCAAGCTTGCACAAAATGTGAACTAGCCGCGTGTTGGCCTGCCTTGATTAATTCTACAACTGTTTCTCTTGAGATAGGCTCATCTTTATAGCGACGTACAGATGAGTGAGATGTTAATAAATTGATAACCATGTAATCCCTCCGTATTCATTTTCTTAGGAGAAACGTTTCGCTCCTAAAACTCTTCTTTTATCCTACACTATTCTGACCTTTCGGGAAACACTGAGGCTTATTTAGTTTGTCGTTTATCCCACTCAATAAAAGGAGCAGTCGCGTTAGCGGGTTTTTGTTGGATGAATGGAATCGATCGCTTCTTTGGTGTTAGTTGCTGATCAGGGAAGAAGTTTTTCAGTGGATTCGCAAAGCCAACTTCTTCGTAGGCATCCTGTTTACTACAGGCGTAGTAGATTTCACCGATAGTTGCCCAGTACGAAGCACCTAAACACATTGGGCATGGTTCACCGCTCGCATATAATACACAGTCAGATAAATCAAGAGTCAGCAATCTAGCACAAGCTTCTTTAATCGCTAGTAATTCTGCATGCGCAGACGGATCGTATAAAGACTCTACAAGATTCGTACCTGAACCGATGATTTCACCATCTTTGACAATAATTGCGGCAAAGGGTCCACCACCGTTTTTGACGTTTGTAATCGCCATTTCAATAGTAAGTTCCAACCACTTTTCATGATTCATCCGAAATTCCTCCTGTCGAATATTCAAATTTCCCGGGAAATATTGACCGGAATCCTGTATCCATCATACAAAACTTTAGTGGTCTAGACAAAAAACTAGCAGAAAGACTGAAAATGATGAACAGCTGTGCATGTTTGGTATGATAAAGAAACAATCGATCTGGAGGGGAATGCGATGAGGTTAGATCACGTGGTGTATTTTACCGATAAGAAATTGATGGACATTGTCTTGGACCAGCAACAACAGGGAAATGAAGCAATTATGGGAGGACGCCATGAGCAATGGGGAACAGCCAATGCATTGCTTTATATGAATAACGGTTACATTGAATGGCTGACGGTAGAAGATGACAGTAAGGCGAAGCAAGCAGCGAGTACTCAACCACTTGTTGCACAAATTCTGCATGATCGATCAACTGGCGATGGCTGGGCAACGGTCTGTTTCTCTGTCGATGATATGGAAAAGTGGAAGGAAGAGCTAGACAATAAAGGTTTTCAAACGACCGCTATTCTTGACGCTTCTAGAAGAATGGAAAATGGGCAGTTGTTACGTTGGAAGATGTTGTTTGTTGAGAAAGATATAACATCGGAATTACCTTATCCGTTTTTCATAGAGTGGGAAGAAGCGGAAGAATCACGACTTTCACGGTTGTCTGATGTAGGCGCCCGTACGGCAGAACATGTAAAGAAAAAAATCACTGAATGCATTTTTCATGTAGAAAATCCATTAAGAGTAACAGGCGAGTGGGCAGTCTTGCTGTCACAGAAAGTAGGCGACGAAAATGACATCCGAGTTGGAGATGTTGTGTTTCGCTTCGCAGAAACGCAAGATAAACCTGAACGTTTAAAGGTTGTACGTTTTTCAACAGACGGTTAGTTAGTGTGACAACGGGTAAACTACTTATAAAGATGTGTTCGGGGAGGATGTAGGGTATGGATGTATTAATAGAAGAGGCCATTATTGTTGGCGTCCATGAACAAAAGGATTTACATTTTGAATATGCAATGGAAGAATTGCGTAATTTGGCGGAAGCAATTGATGTGAAGGTTGTAGGTGAAGTGACGCAAAATCTAGAGCGTAGACATCCGGGCCATTATATCGGTAAAGGGAAGATCGATGAAATCCGCGAAGTGTACGAAGAAACGGGTGCGAACTTGTTGATCTTCAATGATGAATTATCACCTTCTCAACTACGTAATTTAGAGAGAGAACTGGAATGTAAAATTATTGACCGTACGATGTTAATACTTGATATTTTTGCTCGACGCGCGAGAAATAAAGAAGCGCAAATGCAAGTGGAGCTAGCACAGTTGCAATATACATTGCCACGATTAGTCGGTTTACGGGCTTCACTTAGTAGACAAGGTGGAGGTACGGGTGGAGGCTTACAAAATAAAGGAGCCGGTGAAACGAAACTCGAACTCGATCGCCGAAAAATTGAAGATCAAATTGCCAAGCTTCACCGTGAATTAGAACATGTACGCGATCAGCGTGAAACGCAACGTAAGCAACGAGTACGTAGTGGCATTCCTGTCGTTTCAATCGTTGGCTATACAAATGCTGGAAAGTCAACACTGATGAACCGCTTATTGCAGTATACCGATGTCGATGAGTCAAAAAAAGTAAGTGAAAAAGATATGTTGTTCGCCACACTTGAGACAGCTGTACGTAAAATCAAACTACCTGACAACAAAGAGTTTATTTTAACGGATACCGTAGGATTTGTCTCGAAACTACCTCACCACTTGGTCCAAGCGTTCCGTTCAACGTTAGAAGAAGCGAAAAATGCAGATTTATTGTTGCATGTCGTGGATGTCTCCAATGTAGAACACGGTCATATGATGGACGTGACAAATGAAACGTTACAAGATATCGGAGTAGAAAGTATTCCAACGGTGAATGTCTACAATAAAGCGGATTTGGCGAATATTATCTATCCACGTGTGCAGGATCAAAGTATTTGGATGTCTGCGGGAGAGAATGAAGGCGCACCCGAGTTATTGAAATTAATTCAGAAAAACTTATTTAAAGAATACATTACGTGTAAGTTATTAATTCCGTATGATCGAGGAGAAATTGTCTCCCAGTTAAATGAGAATGCAGCTGTGAAAGATACTGCGTATGAAGAAGAGGGCACACTGATGACAGTTGAAATGCCAGAAAGTGAGTATGAGCGATTGCAAGAGTATGTATTGAAGTAATTGAAAACAAAAAAATGCTGCACGCGCAATGCGTGCAGCCAAATCCTTTTTTCTTTATAAGAAGAGAAAGGGGGTGGGATATTTATAGTTTGCCCGCTCTCCAAATTTTTAAACCTTATCTGAAAAATTAAGTAATACTACTCATGTCACTCGTTTTAATTGCCTATGGGTGACTTGGATAGATTTGGTAGAAAGGATTCTATTCTGTATAAATCCCTATAACTTTGAACCTTTTTCCTAGTCCTCCCGTACAACTAAGAGAAGCCAATATGAAGAAGGAGAGATGTACACATGAAAAAGTGGACAATGACTGTAGTTGCTGTGGCATTGGCATTTGCACTAAGTGCTTGTGGACAGACAGCCGAACCGAAAGAAAATCCAATCACAGGAGAAAAAGAAGAAGTTGTGGTGAAGAGTGACTTGACTGCTGCTGATGTCATGAAGAAAGCAAGTGCTGCCGTGGAAGCGCAGCAAAGTATGCATTCTGAAATGGTCATGAAGCAAACGATGGAAATGGATGGAGAAACACATGAAATTCATTCCACTATCGATATGGATATGATTTTAGAGCCGCTAGCTATGCGCCAGACGATGATCATGAAGATGGATGGCGAAGATATGGCGATTGAGCAATTTATGACGGTAGATGGTTTCTTCATGAAAGATCCACAATCAGGTCAGTGGATGAAGTTCCCAGGCGATATGTATGAACAAATTACAGGACAGATTGCAGATTCGCAAAGTACAGCCGTTGATTTTACTATGTATGAGCAATTTGCAGACGACTTTAAATTTGAGCAGACGAATGATGAATATATCCTTTCACTAAAAGGTTCAGGCGAGAAATTCACTACGCTTCTGAAGGATATTATGGAGCAAAACATGCCAGCAGGAATGGATGAAAGTGAACTAGATACCGTTTCTCAAATTGATGTTGAAAGTCTTGCTATCGAATTTACAATAGATAAGAAAACATTCTTCACTAAGAATTTCGACATAGATATGGTCATGACTATAGATGAAGAGGGTCAAAAAGTGAAAATCGATCAAAACATCATAGGTACGATGTCAAAAATCAATGAGATTGATGAAATCAACGTACCAAAAGAAGTCATTGATAATGCAGCAGATATGAGCGAAATGATGGGGCGTTAACTAAAACTTCATACTGCAGTGTAAGTGAGAAAAAGATAGGCTGCCGTTACGCGGTATTTCAGGCCGACCCACGTCCTATAGGGCCGCGTCGCAAGCTCCTTTAGTAGAGCTGATCCTTCATGAGTCGTCTACCGCACAGCGGAAGACGACTTTTTTGTTTTATAAGAGGGAATACTACTGAAGCACTATATGATACATTTGATAGCATTAATCACAAAATGAATGATAATGATTTTCAGTTAGATGTTGACATCGTAAATAAAACAAGTTAATCTAATTCTAGAGCGAATGATAATCATTTTCATTTAAGTGAAAAAGCTCAAATATTCGATATCGGAGTTCTTCATGAAGAAACGTTACTTAATTACAGCCGTTATTCTGCTCTCCTTCCTTTCGTTGTTTGTCGGTACTAGTCGTATTACACCGATGGATTTACTAGATTGGCGTTCAGAAGAAACAGAGATTTTCTTAATCAGTCGTGTGCCACGGTTAGTCGCTATTTTACTGGCGGGGGCGGGAATGAGTATTGCAGGTCTAATCATGCAACAATTGAGCCGCAATAAATTCGTTTCACCAACTACAGCCGGAACGTTAGATGCGACAAAGCTCGGAATTTTAGTTTCTATGTTAATTTTCACCAATGCAACATTATTAGAAAAAATGGCGGTGTCTTTTACATTCGCCTTACTCGGTACGTTCTTATTTATGCAAATACTGGACCGGATTAAATTCAAAGATGCTGTCTTCATACCGCTTGTTGGTCTGATGTTTGGTAATATCCTCTCGTCCATATCCACATTCTTTGCTTTTAAAGCAAACGTGATTCAGAATATGTCGTCTTGGTTGCAAGGAGACTTTTCGATGATCATGAAAGGGCGTTACGAGCTTTTGTATATCAGCATACCGGTCTTGATCATTACATATTTATACGCGAATCGTTTTACTGTCGCTGGTATGGGAGAAGATTTCTCCAAGAACTTGGGGCTAGCGTATAAACGAATTGTCAATATCGGATTAGTTTTAGTCGCTTTGATTACGACGACAGTTGTATTGACGGTTGGCTTGATACCATTCTTAGGATTGATCATCCCGAATATCGTTTCGATTTTTAAGGGAGATCATCTTCAGAAGACATTACCGCATACTGCATTACTCGGTGCAATCTTTCTTCTAATCTGCGACATTTTGGGTAGAGTCATTATTTTCCCATACGAGATCTCGATTAGTTTGATGGTCGGTGTCATCGGTAGCGGAATCTTCCTTTACTTATTGTTTAGGAGGAAGGCATATGCGTAACCGAACGAAATTATTGATTTTGGCTACTTTTGCATTAGTATTTTGTGGTTTGTATTTATTTCAAGGATTGAATGGCAGCTATGATTACGCCCTTCCTAGAAGAGCGATCAAAGTCGTAGCAATGACTCTAACGGGTGTGGCGGTAGCGTATTCCACAGTTATTTTCCAGACGATTACGCATAACCGGATTTTAACGCCAAGCATCATGGGATTAGATTCACTCTATATCCTGTTGCAGACGGTCCTAGTTTTCTTTTTCGGTTCTACTTCGTTTGTCCTGATCAACAAGCAATTCAATTTCATATTGTCGGTCGGTGCAATGGTATTATTCGCCTTACTGCTTTACCACTTTTTATTCGGTAAAGGAAACCGGCCGATCTACTTCCTGTTATTAGTCGGCATCATTGTCGGTACATTCTTCGGAAGTATCTCGACGTTCCTGCAGGTCATGATCGATCCGAATGAATTCTTGCGTGTGCAAGATAAGATGTTTGCGAGTTTTAATAATATTAATGGGGACTTAGTCTGGTGGGCGTTTGGCATATTAATGCTAACACTCATCATCGGTTGGCGTTATATTAATGAACTTGATGTCTTGTCACTTGGTCGTGATACAGCTATTAACTTAGGTGTGCCGTATCAGTCAGTCGTTAAGCTGATGTTGATCTTATCGGCAGTTCTAATCGCTGTTTCAACCGCGTTAGTCGGACCCATTACATTCTTCGGACTAATCGTTGCCAATCTTTCATATCAGTTCTTCAAGACATTTAAGCACTCTATATTAATTGCTGGTGCTTCATTGATGAGTGTCATTGCATTAGTCGGCGGTCAATGGATCGTTGAGCGAGTCTTCTCATTCTCGACCACACTAAGTGTGATCATTAACTTTGTCGGTGGCATGTACTTTATCTATTTACTATTAAAGGAGAGTCGATCCTCATGATTCAAGTTCGTGAGTTAACGAAATTTTATGGGAAAAAGGCAGTCGTCGAAAAGGTCAGTGTGAATATACATCGTGGAAAAATCACGTCATTCATTGGACCGAACGGGGCTGGTAAATCTACTCTACTATCGATGGTAAGTCGATTGATGGATGCCGACACGGGTGATGTTTTGCTCGATAAAAGTAAAGTGAAAGATATGAAGTCCAATGAATTTGCTAAGCGCGTCGCTATTCTGAAACAATCCAATTTCATGAATGTCAAATTGACTATCCGTGAACTCGTTGGATTCGGTCGTTTTCCACACTGTAAGGGCCGTCTCCAAGAAGAGGACGAACGGATGGTTGACCAGGCACTCGAGTATATGGGTTTGATGGATATGCAAGAAGCTTACTTGGATGAATTATCGGGGGGACAGCGCCAGCGTGCATTCATCGCCATGACGATTGCACAAGACACCGACTATATTCTACTTGATGAACCACTTAACAACTTAGATATGAAACACTCCGTACAGATCATGAAAATCTTGCGTCAGCTTGTCAATGAACTAGGAAAAACGGTCGTCATTGTTTTACACGATATCAACTTTGCTTCTGTATATTCAGACCGCATCGTTGCATTGAAAAACGGTAAGATTGTCAAGGACGGTCCGACGAACGATATTATCAACTCTGAATCACTACGGGAGATCTACGATATGGAAATTCCAATTCAACAAATGAAAAATTGCCGCATATGCGTGTACTTTAACTCTTAAAGAAGTGAGGAATATTACTAACATGAAAAAACTTACATTAACTCTATTCGCATTGCTCTTAATGCTTGCACTTGCTGCTTGCGGTGGTGCAAAAGAAGAAGAAAAACCCGCAGACAATGCAACATCAAATGATAAGCCAGCTGAAGAAAGTAATGAAGTAACAATTACACACGAACTTGGTGAAACAACACTTGAAAAGAATCCTGAAAAGGTTGTCGTATTTGACTTTGGAACACTTGATACACTAGACGAATTAGGAATTGAAGTAGCGGGACTTCCAAAAGCAAATGTACCTGGGTACCTTGCTAAATATGAAGATGAAAAGTACGAGAACTTAGGCAGTTTGAAAGAGCCAGATTTTGAAGCAATCAACGCAATGAAGCCGGACGTAATCTTCATTTCTGGACGTCAATCAGACTTATATGACCAATTATCAGAAATTGCACCAACAATTTTTATGGGCGTTGATACAGCACGATACATGGAATCATTCAAAGAGAACATGGAAAAGATCGCAACCATATTTGATAAAGAAGATGAAATGAACACTGAACTAGCAAATATTGATGCAAATATCGAAGACATCAAAGCAAAAACTTCTGAAGTCGACAGCAAAGCATTGATCATCCTTGCAACTGAAGGAAAAGTAAGTGCATACGGCCCAAGCTCACGTTTCGGACTTGTCCACGACGTATTTGGCTTCAAGGCAGCTGACGAGAAAATCGAAGCATCTACACACGGACAAAATATTACGTTTGAATACATCTTAGATACAAACCCAGATATCCTATTTATCATCGATCGTGATGCAGCAATCGGTAACGGCGCAACAGCGAAAGATTCAGTTGAAAATGACCTAGTGAAGAAAACAAACGCATATAAAAATGATAAAATGGTTTACCTAAACGGTGAATACTGGTACCTATCTGGTGGCGGACTTCAATCATTGAAAGAAATGATCAAAGAAGTGGAAGCTGGACTATAAGAGCACAAGAAATTCCGGAAGACATAGTCTTTCGGGATTTTTTGTGTTTTTGATGAATAGAAGTGGCCGCGCTCATAGAAAGCCCGCGCCCGCACATAGTAAGTCAGTACGCGCTCATAGAAAGCCCGCGCCCGCACATAGTAAGTCAGTACGCGCTCATAGAAAGCCCGCGCCCGCTCATAGCAAGTCAGTACGCGCTCATAGAAAGCCCGCGTCCGCTCATAGCAAGTCCGTACGCGCTCATAGAACGCCTGCGCCCGCTCATAGCAAGTCAGTACGCGCTCATAGAAAGCCCGCGTCCGCTCATAGCAAGTCCGTACGCGCTCATAGAAAGCCCGCGCCCGCTCATAGAACCGCTACACACGCTCATAAAAAACAACCTCTTAAAAAACTAGTCAAAACAATAACACAAGTGGTATGATTACACCTGTAAAGACATCCAAAGATTATACAATGGAAAGGTAGAAGATTAGTGAAGACGAAAGAATTATCACGCAATAAACTACTCGGAATTGCTGGAACAGGTTGGATGTTTGACGCGATGGATGTAGGAATTTTGTCGTTCATCATTGCGGCACTTGCTGTAGATTGGCAGTTAACTTCAACAGAAATGGGCTGGATCGGTAGTGTCAACTCGATTGGGATGGCATTTGGAGCATTAGGCTTCGGCTTGCTGGCAGATCGTATCGGACGCAAGCAAGTATTTATGATTACGTTGGTCTTATTTTCAGTTGCTAGCGGATTATCTGCTTTAACGACTACATTATGGGCTTTTCTAATTCTCCGCTTTTTAGTAGGTGCAGGTCTAGGTGGCGAACTTCCCGTAGCATCTACACTTGTTTCTGAAAGTGTAGACGCAAAAGAGCGTGGGCGCGTTGTTGTGTTGCTTGAAAGTTTCTGGGCTGGAGGCTGGCTGATTGCCGCGTTAATTGCTTACTTTGTCATCCCAAGCTTTGGCTGGAGAATCGCACTTGTTATCACGGCTTTACCAGCATTTTACGCAATCTATTTACGACGTAACTTGCCGGATTCGAAAAAGTTCATTAAAGAAGGTAAAACGAATGAATCAACGGGGCAAAAGTTGAAGCGACTATTGGCTCCTGCTTATAGAAAGCGTACGATCATGCTGTGGATTGTCTGGTTTGCGGTCGTGTTTTCCTATTATGGCATGTTCCTTTGGCTACCAAGTGTCATGGTGCTGAAAGGTTTTAGTCTGATCAAAAGTTTCGGTTACGTACTGATCATGACACTTGCGCAACTTCCTGGCTATTTCAGCGCCGCATGGCTGATTGAACGGGCGGGACGTAAATTTGTACTGGCTACGTATTTATTTGGGACGGCACTGAGCGCACTTGCTTTCGGTAATGCGGAAACGTTAACTACGTTATTAATCGCGGGCGCATTCCTATCATTCTTTAACTTAGGCGCTTGGGGCGCACTTTATGCGTATTCACCTGAACAGTATCCGACAGCAATACGTGCAACAGGTTCAGGTGTAGCTGCTGCAGTCGGTCGTGTTGGAGGGATCTTCGGGCCGTTATTAATCGGTTCTTTACTCACAGCGGGCTATGGTTTTGGTAGTATATTCGCTATTTTCTGCGGAGCGATTATGGTTGGTGTATTAGCTGTTATCTTTCTTGGAACAGAAACAAAACAAACGGAGTTAACATAGTATAAGATAAGTCGTTTCCATTTAAGCTAAATGGGGGCGGCTTTTTTAATGGTAAATATTTTTGATTCCGATGTAAAACCTCTATAGTTATAGCAAGGGAGTTGATACGATGTTTCGCATTCCAGATGAAATAGCACGTATTGCATTAGAGCGTAGCAAAGGATTTCAAGTAGAAGGTTTTGTTCGCGGAGAAGGTCCTCAATCACCAACACTGTTACTGATCGGAGAAGCACCCGGTGAGCACGAAGGTGTACATGGCGTACCATTTATCGGCCGGGCAGGTGATGAATTGATGAAATCATTGGCATCTGTCGGTTTAACACGTGAAGATGTCTATATGACGAGTGCCTTTCGCAGTAGACCGTATAAATGGGGAACAAAGAAAGAACGGGATGGCACGTTAACAGAGCGTAAATATAATCGTCCACCGACACAAAGAGAGCAACTTGCTCATGCGCCAGTCCTAGATTACGAAGTGGCGAACCTCACACCGAAACTCATCGTCACACTCGGCAATATTGGTTTGCAACGATTACTAGGAAAGCAAGCGAAAGTGACGTTACTACACGGGCAACTTATCACGCAACCTATACAGTATCTAAAAGCATTAGATGACACACAATACAGTTGGACGGACGAAACGTACACTATTCTACCGACATTCCATCCGGCCTCTATTTTTTATCGGCCTTCTTTGCGTCCGAATTTGGAAGAGGATTGGATGCGAATTGGTGAATATCTTCAAGGATTAACTAACAGTTCAATTGAATAAGCTATAAGTGAAGCGTGGTTTGGCACAATATGCTTAAAGGAGAAGATCGTATGTATGAACCAATTGATCCATCTTTTTTTAACGCACCTGTTATAGAACTTGCCCGTAATCTTGTCGGGAAATATATTGTCCATGAACGAGCGGATGGTTTATTGGTTGTAAGGATTGTTGAAACGGAAGCATACCATGGACCAGAAGACCGTGCAGCCCATAGCTATGGTAATCGTAGAACAAAACGTACGGAAGTGATGTTTGGAGAAGCAGGTTCTGTCTATACATATCAGATGCATACCCATGTATTGATGAATGTAGTCGGCGCAAAGGAAGGTGTGCCGCACGCAGTTCTCATACGGGCAGGTGAGCCGATAGAGGGAATTGAGCAGATGAAAGAAAATCGTGGAAATCATATTAAAAAAGTGAGTGATTTAACGAATGGTCCCGGCAAGCTTTCAAAAGCGCTTGCCGTTACGATGGACTATTACGGTCATCACTGGACAGAGAAGCCGCTCTATATAGCAGAAGGCCTACCTCAAGCTGAAATCGAGGCAGGCCCGCGTGTGGGTATTGGAAATACAGGAGAAGCTGTCCACTACCCATGGCGGTTTTATGAGAAGGAAAACCCATTTGTTTCAAAGTACAGGAAATAATAAAAAGAGATAGAGGGTCAAGCGGTATTAACCGTTAAAGAGAAGAATAGGGGTTACTATGATAAAAGTATTAAAGATGGGAAGCGCATTTATCGGTATTATCATCGGGGCAGGGTTTGCTTCGGGCAATGAAATTATGACATATTTCACGAGTTTTGGGATAGCAGGAATCTTTGGCGCCATTCTTTGTACTGCGCTTTTTGCATATTTAGGCATGGTGCTGACAAGATTAGGCAGTCGTATGCAAACAAATTCTCATAAAGATGTCATCTATAAAATTAGTGGACGTTATTTAGGAATTATCGTGGACGGTATTATCATTTTCACACTATTCGGAGTTGGAGTCGTCATGTTGGCTGGGGCCGGAGCCAACTTAAATCAGCAATTTGGCTTACCGTCTTATTTTGGTAGCTTGTTGATGATTGTGCTCGTGTTTTTAACAGTGTTATTGAATGTAGACAAAGTAGTAGGCGTAATCGGGAGTATTACACCGTTTTTGATCCTCACCGTTATTGGTGTGTCCATCTACAGTCTGTCAACGATGGATACGACGTTTGCTGTGCTTGATCCTGTAGCGAAAGCCGTACCGACAACATTGCCGAACTGGTTCATCTCCGCGATCAACTACGTATCTTTCAATGTTGCAGTAGGGGCTTCAATGTCCATCGTAATGGGGGGAGCGGAAAAGAATGAAAAGACTGCAGCATGGGGCGGCTTCGTTGGAGGTCTTGGACTTGGTATTTTGATATTATTGAGTCACTTGGCGATATTCTCACAAGTAGACGCTGTGGCGGGAACAGAGTTGCCGATGCTTGCGGTCATCAATACTATTTCGCCAATTCTTGCCGTCTTTATGGCGATCATATTGTACGGCATGATTTTTAACACTGCTGTCAGTATGTTCTATGCATTCGGTTCTAGATTCATTTACAATGGCACAAAAAAGTTCAAAGTCTTCGTAGCGGCATCCTTATTGATTGGCTACGTTTTAAGTTTCTACGGATTTACAAACCTAGTTAGCTATTTTTATCCACTCGTTGGCTACTTAGGTTTGTTCCTAGTCGGAGCGCTAATTTTCGCAACGTTCCGCATGCCGCAACTGAAAAATAAAGAAGGATGAAAAACCCCCGCGAAGTTAATTCGCGGGGGTTACGTATGATTAAATTGTCGCTAATTCAAGTTGTACAGCTGGACCGAAGAATTCGTAATGAATTTTATCTTCAGGTACACCGATTGCAACAAGTTGTTGAATAACGAACTCCATGAAACCAGTAGGTCCACATACATAGATATCGCTATCTTTAATGATGTTTTCCTCTAGGAATTCGCGTGTGAAGATACCGTCTCCCTCTTCTGAATAAAGCGCTTTATACGTAGAGTTTGGTAACTTCGCGTTCAATTGCTCAAGCTTAGTCGCAAATGCTTGTTGGCTACGTGTACGTGCGGAGTGCAAGAATGCTACTTGACGTTCAGGAGTTACGTCTGCGATGGTTTGGTACATTGCTTTCATAGGTGTGATACCTACACCACCACTGATTAATGTTACAGGTGTTGTAGCAGTTGGCTCCATGTAGAATACTCCTGCTGGTGCACTTACTTCAATAATATCTCCTACATGCGCATCGTTATGCAAGTAACAAGAAACGACACCATTTGGTTGTAAAACATCTTCACGCTTAACTGAGATGCGGAATGTGTCTTCATTTGATTTTTGAGACAAGCTATATTGACGGTTGACGATATTTTTTGCACCCGGAATTGACATGCGAACTGTAATATATTGTCCAGGTAAGTAATATGGCAATTTATTTCCATCTACTGGCTTGAGATAAAATGAAGTGATGATGTCACTTTCTTGTACTTTATCAACAATTTCAAAGTCTTTGAACAACTTCCAGCCGCCATCAGCTTCTGCAGTATTTTCGTACATTTCTGCTTCTACTCCGATGAATGCGTCAGCAATGACACCATAAGCTGCAGCCCATGCATCGACGATTTCAGGAGTTGCTGCGTCGCCAAGCACTTCTTTGATCGCGCCTAGCAAATGCTCTCCTACGATTGGATAATGTTCTGGCAAGATTCCAAGTGATACGTGTTTATGTGCGATTTGCACGACTGCGGGTATGATCGCTGCTAAGTTATCAATATGCTGTGCTGCTGCGTATACAGTGTTTGCAAGCGCGGTCTGCTGACGTCCTTGAGATTGGTTTGCGTGATTAAAAATGTCTAGTAATTCCGGGTGTGCTTCGAACATGTTTTTGTAGAAAACAGTAGTAATCGTTTTACCATGTTGCTCCAATACTGGAACTGTGGATTTAATAATATCAATTGTTTTTTGATCTAACATAAGATAATGCACAACCTTTCTGTATTTGATATATTTATCATAAATCATTTTTTGGTTAAAAGCTATATACAAAATACATGTTTAAAAATTATATTATCAAACGGACACATTTCATTCAATAAGCTGACATTTTTTTCATTCTAAACCTCACTGCTTCTTAAGGACTTCTATGGAGAAAATGGTATAATGAAGAGAGTACAGAAAGTGGTGATACTATGCGTTTGACAATGTATACTGACTATTCATTGCGTGTTCTGATTTTTTTAGCTTCTAAGCAACCAGGTGAGTTATCTACTGTGCAAGAAATATCAGATGCTTATCAAATCTCAAAAAATCACCTCACAAAGATTGTCCATGAACTAGGGAAGTTACAATTGATTGAAACGATTCGTGGTCGTGGTGGTGGAATTCGTCTCTGTGTTGAACCGCAGGATATAAATGTCGGTGAGCTTGTTCGAAAAACGGAAGATGATTTTCATTTGGTTGAATGTTTTGATCCGACTAAGAATATGTGTGTTCTATCATCTGCCTGCCATTTAAAAGGTGTATTACATGAAGCGTTACAAGCATATTTTGCTGTTCTCGATCGTTATACAATTGCTGACTTTATTCGTAATAAAGATGAAATCCATTCTTTATTATTTTCGTCTGGTCAAACTTGAATAGTATGGTAGAATATATTTAGTAAACAGAGTGAAATAGGGGGAATTAAATGATGTCAAAAGTTTTAGTCATTGGGCATAAAAACCCGGACACGGATTCAATCGCATCTGCAATCACGTATGCGTACCTAAAGCAACAAATCGGAGTCGATGCGGAAGCGGTTCGATTAGGTACTATTTCAAAAGAAACAGCATATGCGCTCGAAACTTTCGGATTTGAAGCGCCACGCTTAATCGAAAATGCATCACCGGAAGTAACTCAAGTCATTCTAGTCGATCACAATGAAAGTCAACAAAGTGTAGATGACCTGGATAAAGTACAAGTGTTGGAAGTTATTGACCATCACCGAATCGCAAACTTCCAAACAAATGATCCACTATACTACCGCGCTGAACCAGTGGGCTGTACAGCAACGATTTTAAATAAATTATTTAAAGAGCATGGCATCGAAATACCGAAGAACATTGCGGGACTTATGTTGTCGGCTATCGTATCCGATTCTTTATTATTCAAATCACCAACTTTCACAGCACAAGACCAAGCAGCGGCTGACGAATTAGAAGCTATCGCTGGTGTAAATGCTGCAGAATATGGACTAGCAATGTTAAAAGCAGGAGCGGACCTGAGTGCTACACCAATTCAAGACTTAGTAAGCCTAGATGCGAAAGAATTTTCATTCGGCGATGTCAAAATAGAAATTGCACAAGTCAATGCAATTGATGTGCAAGACGTGTTGGGCCGCCAGGCAGAGCTTGAAGAACTACTCAATCAGGTCATTGAACAAAAAGGCTTGGATCTATTCCTGTTTGTTGTGACGGATATCATTAATAGTGATTCGGTCATCATTGCATTAGGAAAAGAAGCAGAACGTGCAGGCTCTGCATTTAATGTGTCGTTTAATAATAATTCTGCATTGCTAAAAGGTATCGTTTCACGTAAAAAACAAATTGTTCCAGTCTTGACTGAAGCATTATCATAATAAGTAGACTGTCTAAGAAATCGATCTGATTTCTTAGACAGTCTTTTTACTATCCCAAATCTAGCGGCTGTGTTGCAGGACCTTCGAGCACAGAGCCATCTGCACGAAAACGCGAGCCGTGACACGGACAATCCCACGTTTGATCGCCTTTATTCCAGCGTGTGCGACAACCCATATGCGTGCAAATTGGAGAGTCTGTTCTAGCGATATGTCCGCCAGTAAATTCTTTAATGGTGCGTCCGGTCAATGACAGCGCTCTGCTGAATAATGCCCCGAAATCCGTTCGTCCCGGTGAAAATAGTTCGCTAGCGGCATTAGGTTTTCCAACAATCGCGTCTGTAATAATCCGCGCACACGCCATGGAGTTGGATAGTCCCCATTTGCGATAGCCCGTACTAATATAGACATCTGGAGTGGTACTTGATATGGCGCCCGCGTAGGGTATCAAATCTGGTGTCGAGGGGTCTTGTGCAGACCACTGATAAACAATATCTGTGGATTCTAAAGTTGTTTTCAAATCAGCTGTCAGTCGATCATAAATAATCTGAGTCTCTTTTTCGGCCCCTGCTGGATGTGATTCGGCACATAGTAATATATACGATTGCCCATCAATTGTCGTCGTGCGTATTGAGCGCTTAGGATTATCTACCGCAATGTACTGCTGATCAAATGGAGTAGCTGTTTTTGCGGCCGCGATATAGGATCGTTCTACGTCTAGTTTAAGAACCTGCATGCCTTCTAGTGCTTCAATAGGGTAGTGCGAGCAAATGATTAGCTGCCGATAACTGACGATCTTGGACGAAGATAATTTAACAAAATGTCTGTCTGTATCAAGGGCAGCTACTTGGGCGTGTTCAATTATTCGTGCCCCCGCTTTCTCTGCTAGCTTTGCTAACTTTTGACCAAAGCGTACGGGATGAATTTGTGCTTCATTCTCAATGGTTAACGTATGGGACGTTTCAAACGGTAAGTCTACTGCCCCTTTACTAAATGTAAAAGGAATGCCTATCGCTTCATACGCTTTTTTCTCTTCTAATAATAAGTCAGTACCTTCCGTTGTTTGTGAAAATAGAACGGAGTGAGCAGTTTGTAATTCATTACTATCTGCAATAGAGCGTGCGAATTGTATGGCTTCTTCATTTGCTTGGAAATAAATCTTTGCATTTTCTACACCAAATTTTTCGATTAACTCTGCATAGACTAAATCATGTTGCACAGTTAATTTTCCTGTTGAATTTCCGGTTGCTCCTTGTAAAATACTGTTCTTCTCCAATAAAATAACATCTTTCCCTTGCTTCGCTAAAAAATAAGCGTTGGCTAGCCCACTTAGTCCACCACCAATAATTAGAACATCACATGATAAATCTTCTTCCACTGTTGGATAGGTCGTTCGGGGATAGGCGGTAGCAAGCCATAATGATTCGTTCATTTGCACACCTCATTCTAATAAGTTCAATTATCTTAAGCATTCATATTGTTGCCAAGTTTTCATGAATCTAAAATAGAGAATAAATAGGTGGAGCAAAAAAGTGAAGTGAACGTCAAAACTGTACTACTAATGTTAGTATGTTTCATGTAGTAATTGAAGAATCAACTTCAGCTTTTATAACGCCAACAATCATCTTGACGTGGATATTTTCACCAACCATAACACCGCCTGCTTCGATTGCGTGATTCCAGGTTAGGCCGTATTCCTTCCTATTTATCACGCCTTCTGCCAAATAGCTTGCGCTGAACGCACCGACTTCCAGTGGAGTAATGTAAAATAGTGCTTTCTTTGTTGTTTGTTTAATCGTCAAATCCCCGGTCATTCGGTATATGCTATCTTCGTGTGTATAAATCGATTGAGAAGAGAAGGTCATATGTGGAAATGTTTGTGCATCAAAAAAATCAGTTGAACATAAGTGTTGATCGCGTTCCTTATTGTTTGTATGAATCGAATGAACGGCTACTTAAAACGAATTGCGCTTCTCGTTAAGTCAGCTATATTTCCTTGTAGCTCGCCTGAAAAAGTTTCGAACGTTCCACTTACTTTGGAAACCATCATATGGGGAACTGAAAATCGGATGGTTGACTTCGCTTGATCCACCTTCCACTTATTCACTTTCACTCCTCCTTGTGGGCATTTAATTATGTAAACTCTTATGGAAAATCCCTTAAAAGTCAAAATGAAAAACCTTGTCAAAAAGCGGGATTGCAAGCATACTAATAGAGGAATAAGATTGTTTCCGTGAAAGAGGAGACAGGTAAATTGAAAGGACTTGATGTGAATGTCAAAACATCGATGGTTTAAAGATCTCAATACCAAAATACAAAGTGGTTGGTTGTTGCTTGATGAACCGCTAAATAAATACACAAAAACACGTTTGGGTGGCAAAGCGGATATTGTGGCGGCACCTGGAACTATAGAAGAAGTTCAAGCAGCCGTCACATATGCCTATGAACAAAACATTCCTATTTTATTATTAGGTAATGGCTCGAATATGGTCGTCCGTGATGGCGGTGTCCGTGGAATCGTCATATATATGGCGAACTTCAATCACATTGAAATTACTGGAGAAAAGATGGTGGCGGAGGCGGGCGCGCATATTATCGACGCGTCTAAAGCAGCTTCCAAAGCATGTTTGTCTGGTTTGGAATTTGCTTGTGGAATTCCGGGCTCTATTGGCGGTGCGATGGCAATGAACGCAGGGGCATACGGTGGAGAGATTAAGGATATTATTACCCAAGCTACGGTAATGGATGATACAGGGAAAATTTTCGTTCTTTCTAAAGATGAGTTAGAACTGGGCTACCGAAAAAGCATCATTACCACAAAAGGCTACTACGTTCTTTCTGCAGAGTTCCAACTCACGCCAGGTGTACAGTGCGATATTGATTCGACTGTAGCAGATCTAACGTTCCAACGTGAATCAAAGCAACCACTCGAATATCCTTCAGCAGGTAGTGTATTTAAACGACCTCCGGGTTATTTTGCGGGTAAACTCATTCAAGATAGCGGATTGCAAGGCAAGGGATTTGGCGGAGCAGAAGTATCGACGAAGCATGCAGGGTTTATCGTCAATAAAAAAAATGCAACCGCAACAGATTATATCCAGACAATCCAAATGGTAAAAGATGAAGTAAAGAAAAGGTTTGGTATCGATTTGGAAATGGAAGTAAAAATTGTTGGAGAAGAACTCCCCGAATGAATAGAAAAAACCTACAAGAGTCTTTGTAGGTTTTTTTAGTCATGAAATTTACACTGGATCTTGCTCGTATCAAGCACTTGATCATCTTCAATTTGGACTTGGCAAATTTTATTGTTTTGCATGAATTTGAAAACCCCGTTATTGAAATCGGTACCGATTTCTTTGAAGAAAATCCCTTCGTATTGAGCTTGCTTAGACAAAGTGAAGTTGATGCGGAAACCTTCTCCGTCTTGTATTAGATACGCACGCACACCTTTTTCAAATGAACCTTCTACTTCGCCTTTAATCGCACGATCTACTGAAACGACATGGAAGTCAACGAACGGAATTTCTCTCAGTAAGACATTCATAAAGGAACCTTTGGTGATTTCTTCCCAACGACTTTGTGCAGTCTGACCGATAATGATTTGTGTAATGCCGTACTGGTGAGCCACTTCCTTGATAATTTTCGCAGTCGGTCGCTTTTCGTCATCGCATATGATGAATGCTTCGACATCAAGCTCTTCCGCAAGTTCTTTCCATCGGTCGATATATTGAGACTTCTCCACATCAAATTCATCAAGTGGTGCTGGGTCCACGGTTAGGATATAGAGTGGACAGTCCATAATTGCTGCGATTTTATATCCTCTTTGAATGAGACGTTCACCATTTGGACCGTAATACACACAAACGAGAATACTCTCGTCCATACGGCTTTTCATTTTGCCCATAATGATTCTTCACCTCTTTGAATTCTATAGTACTCTTATAAAAGAGTAGTTGTTACACGTGATTGCGAACAGTATAGTGACCGCGCATTCTATGCGATTTCTTATAAAGTAGTGTATACTTTCGAGTAGAGAATGTACTCCCTGCTTAGAGTCTCATTATGCATAACGTATAGTGTTCAGTCAAGGGGGTCACAGGAGGTGTAATGTTGATAACCATCTTGCTGGCAATTTTCATTCCATTTATCGCAGCATGCCTGGTACCATTGATACATACGTTTTTGACGGGCCGGCGGATTGGTTGGTTTGTGATCGCGGTACCGTTAATACTATTCATTTTACTTTTTCGGTTAGTACCCTCGCTCTCAGATGGAACTACTTATTTATATACATTTCCATGGATACCTTCAGCAGGTGTCTATTTTTCCACGCATGTAGATGGTTTGAGTATGATTTTCGCGTTGTTAATTACGGGAATTGGTAGTCTTGTTGTCTTGTATTCCATCTATTATCTTTCTGAACGTGAAGCTATTGGTCGCTTTTATACGTATTTATTGCTGTTCATGGGTGCTATGCTCGGTGTAGTCTTATCGGATAACTTGATCGTTTTATATGTGTTTTGGGAATTGACTAGTATTTCTTCGTTCTTGCTGATCGCTTTCTGGTATCACCGTAAACAATCAAGATATGGTGCGAAAAAGTCTATGCTGATCACGGTGACAGGCGGCATTTTCATGTTGGCTGGATTTTTAATGCTTTATAAGATCACAGGAACGTTCAGTTTACAAGAATTGATTGGTATGCGAGAAATAATCGCTGCAGATTCGCTATTCATTCCTGCACTGCTGTGCGTATTGCTCGGTGCATTTACGAAGTCTGCGCAGTTCCCATTCCATATTTGGTTGCCGGACGCGATGGAGGCTCCAACGCCAGTCAGTGCCTATTTACATTCCGCCACGATGGTTAAGGCGGGAATTTACTTAGTAGCTCGCTTTACACCTGTATTTGCGGGGCATGCGTCTTGGTTCTATATTGTTTCCTGTGTCGGGCTGTTGACGATGTTGTGGGGATCCGTCAACGCGGTCAAGCAGACGGATTTGAAAGCGTTGCTGGCATTTTCGACGATTAGTCAACTTGGGATGATTATGAGTATGCTTGGTATCGGATCGCTTGCGTTCGCGTCGTCTGAAAGTACACATATTGCACTTTACACAGCCGCAACGTTTGCGGCATTATTCCATTTGATCAACCATTCCACTTTTAAAGGGTCCTTGTTTATGGTTGTTGGGATTTTGGATCATCAGCTTGGGACACGGAATATTAATCGATTAGGTGGCTTGGCGACTATCATGCCGATTACGTTTACGATTGCATTGATCGGCAGTTTTTCAATGGCGGGATTGCCTCCATTTAATGGGTTTTTAAGTAAAGAACTATTTTTCGAAGCAATGCTATCGTTGCGTGATGCAAACTTGCTAACTATGAATTCACTTGCTTTGTTGTTCCCGATCGTTGCATGGATCGGTAGTATCTTTACATTTATTTATTGTATGGTCATCGTCTTTCAGTCCTTTATGGGGAGAGTCCCTGCACCATTCCCTGGCCAGCGACCTGCTCATGAAGCACCAATTCAGATGTTGATTGCGCCAATCGTGTTAGGTAGTTTGGTGTTATTGATTTTCTTCTTTCCAAATACGCTCGGTACGTATATTTTAGGGCCGGCGATGCTCGCGGTCTATCCGCACTTAGAACAGATGGAAGGCCTAGTGCCGGAAATTTATGCGTGGCACGGCTGGAAACTGCCGATCTTCATGACGCTTGGTGTAGTCATCGCGGGGATTTTGATGTATCGCTTCTTACGTTATTGGAAAGGTGTCTACCGTTTGGGGATTTTGCAATTTACGTTAGATCGTTTTTACAATACATTTTTAATGTGGACTGAACGGATGGCGTCGGTAATTACCAAGTCATATATGACGGGTTCTGTGCGGGATTATGTTGCCTATATCATGTTGTTTTTTCTTGCATTCATTGGGATTGGTCTTATAGGTTTTCAACAGTTCATTTTCGACTTTTCGAATGACGCCCCAGTTGGAAGTAATGAAAGTCTCATTATTTTTGTCATGATGTGTTCAAGTATTGCGATCTTATTTGCTAAATCGCGTATTACAGCGATCATTTTGAATGGTGTTCTTGGCTATTCCATCGCGATATTATTTGTTGTATTCCGTGCACCAGATTTGGCGTTAACACAGATTATTGTGGAAACTGTGACGACGGTATTGTTCTTGTTATGCTTCTACTATTTGCCCGAGTGGCGGTCAGAGCGTCAGTCCGCCTCTGTGAGAGTGCGTAACGGAATTCTTGCTGTCGCTTCAGGCGTAGTGGTTACGGTAGTAGCCCTGTTAGTGCAAGGTCATTCGTTTTACCCTTCCATTTCCACTTATTATGAGACAACATCGCGCGTTCTTGGTGGTTTGAATGTGGTTAACACGATACTCGGGGATTTTCGTGCCTTTGATACGATGCTTGAAGTATTAGTATTGTTTATCGCGGGACTTGGTGTCTACTCACTCGTGAAGCTACGGCGAAAGAAGGGAGTGGATCAACCTGAAGAAAAATGATGTGATTTTACAAACAGTGACCAAAATCGTTTTCTTCATTATTTTGACATTTGGCGTGGAATTATTTTTATCTGGCCACAGCAATCCAGGTGGTGGATTCATCGGCGGATTGGTGCTCTCTTCTGCGTTTGTTCTGTTGTATTTAGTCTATGATATCGAGACGGTCCACCGTGGGACACCTTTTGATTTTAAGCGAGTTGCTGCATTAGGCGTGTTGTTGGCGGTTGGAACTGGGTTATTGTCTTTCGTTTTCAAGTTACCTTTTTTAACACAAGCGACATGGGTAGTTGATCTGCCAGTTTTCGGTGAAACGGAACTTGGAACGATGACGATTTTTGAAGCAGGAGTTGCACTGACCGTACTCGGTGTAGTAGTGACGATTATTTTGGGAATCAGTGAGGATGTGGAGTAATGGAGACATTAATTACCCTTCTGGTTGGTGTGCTTGTGGCGGTAGGGGTCTATTTGCTCCTAGCAAAAGAAATGTTACGGATTATTTTAGGGACAGCGATTCTTTCTCATGCGATCCATTTATTAATATTGACGATGGGTGGTTTGAAGAAAGGGGATGTACCACTTTTACAAGAAGGCGCAGCACAGTATACGGATGCCTTACCGCAAGCTCTTATTCTAACGGCGATTGTTATCAGCTTTGGGGTAACGGCATTTTTATTAGTATTATCTTATCGCGTCTATCAGGAATCTGGTCGAGGACCTGGATTGCGAGGGCCACGGGATGAATAATTTATTAGTGCTACCAATGATCCTGCCTGTTTTGGTAGGTGTCATCTTAGTCTTTATAAAGCCTTATATCCGATTGCAGCGACTAATAAGTGTATTGACGACAATCGCTTCTGCGGCTATCGCAGCTTATTGCTTGGAGCGCATTCATCGTACGGGTATTATGCGCTTGGATTTCGGAGATTGGTTACCGCCACACGGAATTTTGTTCGTAGGTGATTCGTTTGCAGTGCTGCTAGTACTAGTAGCTTGTGTAGTATCAAGTATTATTTTACTTTACGCGTTTGCTACAACTGGACTCGAGGCGGAGACGATGTTTTTCTATCCGTTCTTTCTGTTTTTACTGGCAGGCGTTAATGGTTCGTTTTTGACAGGTGATTTATTTAATCTATTCGTTTGTTTTGAAGTGATGTTACTTGCTTCGTATGTCCTGTTGACGCTTGGTGGACGCAAAACGCAATTGAAAGAAGGCATTACATATGTATTGATCAATGTGCTTGCTTCGTGGTTCTTCTTGCTAGGCATAGCGTATTTATACGGTGCACTTGGAACGTTGAATATGGCGCATATTGCAGTTCGTGTAGCGGAAGTTGGTCAAGGCCCATTGCTGTCGTTGATTGGTATTATATTCCTATTGGTATTTAGTTTAAAAGCGGGCTTGTTGCTGTATTTCTGGCTACCTGGCTCATATTCGGCACCGCCTACAGCAGTAGCTGCTCTATTTGGTGCATTGCTGACGAAAGTTGGTATATATGCGCTTTATCGGATGTTTACACTAATATTTGTCCATGATCCTTTGATTTATAAAATGATTGGCGTACTTGCAGTCGTGACGATGGTTGGCGGTTGCTTAGGAGCCATTGCCTATTCGGATATTCGACAGATCGTTTCGTATAACGTCATCATTTCAGTCGGTTTTGTACTGACGGGCCTTGCGATTGCTACAACTACCTCATTCCAAGGTGCTAGTTATTATTTGATACACGATATGGTCAGTAAAGCCTTGCTGTTTTTATTGGTAGGAACTGTTGTGTATTTGACTGGTCGTTCGAAGGTTAATGAAATCAGTGGACTCATTCGAAATTATCCGCTAGTTGGTTGGCTATTTTTCTTAGCTATGCTGGCAATTGCCGGAATCCCACCGTTAAGTGGTTTTATCGGCAAAGTGTATATGGGTTTAGGGGCTATTGAAACAGGCTCTTACGTTTTATTGGCTGTTGCATTTTTATCTAGTATAGGTGTGTTGTATTCATTACTCCGTATTTTCCTGAATAGTTTTTGGGGAGAAACAACGATCAGTGAAGATGATCAGAAACCATTTAAAAAGGCGATCGGATTACCGCTTGTGTTACTTGCGGTATTGAATGTTGGAATGGGTGTAGGTGCAGAGTTGCTTGCACCGTATATTCAAGATGTAGCGAATACTTTGGCTGATCCGCAACAGTATATCCAAGCAGTTCTCGATGAAGATGTGAAATAGGGAGGAGGAGACAGCATGCCAGTACAGCTTCTGCTGAATTTGTTCATCGCTTTTTTATGGATGACATTGATGGATGAAGACGAACTGAAATTTACGACGTTTTTCATGGGATTCTTAGTTGGGCTTGGCATTATCTTTGCTATGAGCCGTTTTTTCGGAACCCGCTTTTATTTGCGCAGAGTGTACGCTGCGTGTAAACTTCTGCTCATTTTCATACGAGAATTGACCGAGTCTAGTATCGTAGTCATTTCGCAAATTGTACGACCGACATTACGTATCAAACCAGGCATTTTTAAATACGAAACAATTTTGAGTAGTGATGTAGAAGTGACGATGCTGTCTATGTTACTGACATTGACACCAGGATCCGTCGTTATGGAAGTTTCTCCTGAAGGCAATGAACTCTATATCCATGCGATGGACGTTGAGGAATCGCGTGACGGCCTGATCAAGCAATTGAAGAACTTCGAGAAGGCCATTATGGAGGTGACACGATGATTGCAGGTATGCTTATGATTTCTGTAATACTATTTGCGTTGACGATACTAGTAGCCGTTATACGAATCATTTTAGGCCCATCATTGCCTGACCGTGTGGTGGCGTTAGATGTCATTGGCGTGAATTTGATCGCAACAATTGCAGTTGTGTCAGTTATGATGAACACGAAAGCATTTTTGGAAGCGATTTTGATTTTGGGTATTCTGTCTTTTATCGGTACCATTGCATTTTCGAAATTTATTGAGAGGGGGAAAATCGTTGAACGTAGGCGAGATGGGTGAATTTGCAGGAGCTTTGTTAATCTTGACAGGTGCGATTGCGAGTATTATTAGTGTGTTTGGCTTAATTCGTTTACCGGATGTCTATACTCGATCACATGCAGCGACTAAGAGTTCAACACTCGCTGTCCTATTGACTTTGTCGGGTGCATTTGTATTTTTTTTATTCTCGGAAAATTTTATCAGCGTCCGATTATTACTCGGTATCGGTTTTGTCTTTTTGACTGCACCTGTAGCAGGTCATGTAATTATTCGCGCAGCATACCGTTCGAAGGTGAAGCTTGCAGATATTTCAACGGAAGATGAATTATACGAAAAAATTCATGGGGAAAATGCAGATAAAGCGTTATGAACACAATTCAAACAGTTATTTGAATGAATGGTGTTTTCTTGCAAGTTTCTATATAATTACCTTAAATGAAGACGTCGAAATGAGGTGACGAAATGGTTAACCAAGATGCATGTGAAGTGACGATTGTACATGAAGATGTAGTCCGAAAAATTCGGAAAGAGCTCCCGGATGTAGCGGAGATGGTGCAAATATTTAAAGCGTTAGCAGATGAAACTAGACTGCGTATCGCCTATTCCTTAACATTGGAATCTGAAATGTGTGTCTGTGATGTAGCGGCGGTCATTCAATCTTCATCAGCCACTGCTTCCCATCATCTGCGCTATTTGCGTGAACATTCATTGGCCAAGTCAGAAAGACGTGGAAAAATGGTATACTATTCTTTAGCAGATAAGCATGTTGAAGATTTGGTTAAAATTGCGTATGAACATGCGATTGAAGTACAACAAACCACGTAAGTTAATGAGCTAGTAGGGCGCTTGTCGAACGGCAATCACGATGGAGGAATTTTAATGCGATTACAAGAGTGGACGATACAAGAACAAGATTTACTCATCCAGTTTATGACAACGAATTCTTGGCCGTATCATGATATTAGCAAGCCGGGTCGTGAGTTATTGGAAAAATCGATTGAAGAAGGCGGCTATGCATCTGATGATGTAAAGACGTTTTGGATAGAGAATAATGAGAATGAAAAAGTAGGAATAGTCAAAGTCTACGACTTACAAGAAGACGTCCCATTATTTGATTTGCGAATAGCAGATCATTTCAGGGGATATGGCTATGGCTCACGTGCCTTAAAGAAGCTAACGCAATATGTATTTGAACTACCTGAACAGAAAATCCGTATAGAAGGGCATACGCGACATGACAATGCAGCGATGCGTAAAGCTTTTGAACGCGCGGGCTTCGTCAAGGAAGCTCATTTACGTCAAGCATGGTTCTTGCCAAAAGAGAATACGTATTATGATGCAGTGACGTATGGTATGACGCGGGAAGATTATTTGGCTGGTACGACAACTCCTGTATGTTGGGAAGAACGAGCGCTTTATGAAAAGAGTATTCCTGGTTTCAAAGAAGAGTTTGAGACAGAGCGGTTATTGATCCGAGCACCAGAGTTGCATGATTCGATGGATGTATGGGGTGCAATTTCTCGTTCGATGTCCGGTTTACGTCGCTTTACGACATGGGCCCAACATGATCTAACGATTGAAACGACTGAGGATTATGTTCGCCAAGCAGTAGCTGAATTCATTGGCAGAAAAAGTCTTCGTTTCCATTTGTTTTTAAAAGAAACAGGCGAGTTTATCGGTTGTGCTGGGTTTCATATGATTGATTGGGAAATTCGTAAGTTTGATTTGGATTTTTGGCTTGATACAAAACTTGAGGGACAAGGCTATATGACAGAAGCTGTAAAGGGACTTACTGATTTTGCTTTCGAGTATTTACAGGCAGAACGAGTGGAGTTTCATTGTGATGAAAAACATAGTAAAGGTCGCGCAGTTGCGAAACGCTCAGGTTTTGAACTAGAAGGAATTTTACGGAAAAATGCACCTTCTGCAAACGGACGCGACTTGCGCAATACGTGCTTATACGCAAGGATCATCTGAAAGCAGAAGGAGCATAATGGGTGTGTGTATAGTACTATACCGATCGTCTTCCTGTTAGTAACTGAAGGATGAAAACAATCCCGGCTACTACTAAAAGTAGGTGGATAAATCCGCCACCGATTTTTGCGACTAATCCGATTAACCATAATGCTATGAGGACTACAATAACAAGCCATAATAAACGTGCCATAGTGGATCACTCCTTTTCTTTGTTGTGTAATTAATTTACCCAACCAATAGAATCCTAAACTTTTTATATGGTTTTATGTATAGTGAAAGTCAAATGAGGGGGCGATGTTTTGGCTACACCGAGTATGGAAGACTATATCGAACAAATCTATTTGCAATTAGAAGCAAGAGGTGAGGCGCGCGTGTCAGATGTGGCGGAGGCGCTTTCTGTACTTCCATCATCTGTTACGAAAATGGCACAGCGACTGGACCGTGAAGGGTATGTCCATTATGAAAGATACCGTGGTCTAGCCTTGACCGATCGTGGCTTACGTTTCGGAAAAAAACTTGTGCATCGTCATGAATTACTAGAACAATTCCTGCGTATCATTGGGGTGGAAGAAGAAAATATCTATGGCGACGTAGAGGGTATTGAACATCACCTAAGTTGGAATGCTATGGATCGTATTACGGATTTAGTAGAAACATTAGAAGAAGATCCGGAATTTATTAAAAAACTGAAAAGCAGAGCACACTAAAAGGGGCTATCATTATGACACTATTACAATCAGGCACGCTTGCTACACTAGAAATTCTTCGTCAAGAAGGTTCGAGGTGGGTACTGAACGCTGCTGGAGAAGAAATTTTTATGAACGTTTCAGAAGCACCCGACTTAAAAGAGCAACAAACCGTCGAAGTTTTCCTCTACATCAATAGAAGAGGTGAGTTAACTGCAACTGCTCAACTACCAACACTTACTGTTGATACATTTGGATGGGCAAAAGTCATTCGCCTAGAAAGAGAAGAAGGTGCTTATGTAGATATCGGTGCTTCGTTTGAAGTGCTAGTCAATCGAGCGGATTTCCCGCAAATGAAAAATCTTTGGCCACAGCCGGGTGATCAATTGTATATGACATTACGGACAGATCCAGGTGGCAATTTATTTGGACGTCTTGTTACGGAAGAACGTGTACAAGAGCATTTTACAATCGCTGATGAAGAGATGTACAATCAAAACGTTAAAGCAAGAGCTTATCGTCTATTGCCTGTAGGATCATTCCTTTTGACGGAGGATATCAAACGTATTTTCGTCCACGAAACAGAGCGTCAACACGAGCCGAGATTAGGGGAAGAAGTAGACGTACGGATTATTGGCGTGCGTGATGACGGTACGTTAAATGGTTCATTATTACCTAGAAAGCAAGATCGCCTACAGACTGATGGCGAACAGATTCTATTGTATTTAGAACAATCTGGCGGTAAAATGCCATTTACTGATAAATCTACTCCAGAAGAGATTGATGAGATGTTCCAAATGAGTAAAGGTGCATTCAAACGCGCGCTTGGGACGTTGATGAGGGAAAGAAGAATCGTGCAACAAGATGGATGGACTACACTAAAATCATGAGTCATACGCAACTTTTTGATTTGCCTAAACGTATCTATTGTATAGAACAAGGAGGCGAGACTGAATGAAAAAAGGGTTGGCTTATGTATTAATGGCCATTTTGATGGTAGGCATGATTACACCTTCAGCTTTTGCAAATGGCGTCATCAATGAAAAATTAGGCGTACCCATTGTTGTCTATGGCGCAAATTTATCCGACGGTGAAAAAGATCGTGTAAGAACAGATCTGAAAGTGGCAAATGAAGCAGAAGTAGAAGAGTTGTCCGTAGATGGGAACGACTTGATCAAATATATTCCAGGCGGAGACCGTAATGCGCGGATGTATTCCTCTGCGAAAATCACGAGACAAGAACAAGGCGAAGGACTCGTCATTAACGTCGTGACGCCAGATAATATCACACAAGTGACCGCGGATATGTACGCGACTGCAATGTTGACCGCTGGTATTGAAGACGCAATCGTAGAAGTAGCATCACCGAAAAAAGTAACGGGGCATTCAGCACTCGTTGGGATTTATAAAGCGTACGAAGTGTCTGGTGAAGTACTCGACACAGAACGAACCGATACAGCGAATGATGAACTGAGTCTTGCGACAAAGCTCTCTGATAAAGCGGGCGTTGATAAAGATGAAGTTGCAAAGTTATTAACGGAAATAAAAAGGCAAATAGCTGAACAAAAGCCAGCGACAAAAGAAGATGTCGAAAAAATTGTTAGTGAACAGTTAAACAAGTTCAATATCCAACTAAGCGATGCGGATCGTCAATTATTAATTGATTTGATGGATCGAATTTCAAAATTGGATATCGACTTTACGAAGTTGAATGAACAGCTAACAGATATGGCTTCAACAATAAAGGATAAGCTAGGGGAGATTGACCCGGGTTTCTGGGAAAAAGTAAAAGAGTTCTTCCGTAATATGGTCGATTCATTTAAATCGTTGTTTAGCTAAGTATAAATCGTGGTACGTTAATGGATAGAAGACGAAACGACAAAGGAGAGACATATATGGGTGAGAAAAAAGACATGAAGTTGCCTCGGGAATTAGATTTGGAACTTGTGGAGCTAGGTGGAACGAAATACGCTTATCAACATAAGAGCAATGGTGATGTCACTGCTGAAATCGAATGGACTGAAGATCAAGGCGTCATGACGATGACACATACGTATGTAGATGACTCACTGCGGGGCCAGGGGGTAGCTAAAAAGCTACTCGATCGAGCGGCAACAAATGCACGTGAAAAAGGACTGAAGATGAAAGCGGTCTGTTCCTATGTAGTGAATGCCTTTGACCGAAGCGATGAATACGATGATGTGAAAATTTAATTACTAATCCACATCACTTATGAAACATTTTCATTTGCTGAGCGTATAGGTAAGAGGAGAAGTAAATTTTTAGAATTGGGTGATGTGGGATGATTAATCGAACGGCAGAAAAAGTGCTTGCTATTATAGCAGCAGTCTTTACTTTTATCGGAATGGCGATGCTTACAGTGTTCGGAATTTTTGTCAATATGGCAAATAATGATTCAACCGTAATGGAACAATTTCGTGAAGTAATGTTGAGTGATGGAGAATTAACGCTTTCCGAAGTGGATATGTTCATGGAATTCTTTGATGTATTTGCCGTGTTTATTTGGGTTGGTGTGGCTGTAGCGTTTATTGGTTTTGTGCTGAATATTATTGGCTTGGTGAAGTTACGTAGTAATGCCAAGGCTGCAGGGACGTTGTTTATCATAGCAGGCCTATTTAACGGTATTCTGTCACTGACGTCTATCTTGCTGTACATTGCAGGTATCCTCTGCTTCACAAAAAAGCCTCCAGTGGCACCTGGACCAACACAAGGTGAATACGTGGAAAATCAGTCGAACTGGATGAATTAATACTAGTAACCCCCTTTTCTAAACGAAAAGGGGGTTTGTTCACATATGAGCGTGCTGCTTCATCGGCAATGAATAATGAATCGTTTCAACAGGGAGTCCTTCAAACTCCTCTTTGATAGACTCGACCAAAACAAATCCTTGATTAACGTAAAACTCTTGCAGGTCATGAGAACGCTCGTCCACGTAAACATCTACATTTTGTGCCTCGCTTAATGACTGCAAAGCCTCGGCTAACAGTAGTTCCTCATATCCACTATCCAAATGCGAAGGAAGCATATGAAGGGCCGTCACTTCGCTCTCACCGTCTTCATCTATCGTTGTATAACTAATATAGCCTACGGGAAGACCTTGTGGATCTATAGCGAGCAGAACCGTCGTTTTTTCTATTTGTTTTTTTAGCATTAAATCGGAATACGTCCGATCTATAAATGCTTCGAGTACCTCTGCTGGAATAAATTCTCCAAACATATATCGCCAAGACGTAAGAGCGATTTGTTGAACATCTTTAATATCATCTACCGTCATTTTTCGGATCATAATAGGTTCACTCCTAACATTCTTTCTACATAGTATAGCAAATTAGCTTTCTTAAAACTACGATGTTAGCTAAATGAAATATACTATCCTACCAATCCACCTTATATGGAGTTGTTCTATTTATACGGGTTACAGCATAAGTTGGCTATGTTGGTGACCGTCATTACGACAGTAGTATAAGAAGCGTAGTTGACAAAAATATAATCGTACAAAATGAACTATGTCAGACGTACGTTTGAAAAATACAGCTGTCGGGTATAGTAAGCTATAAGTAGACAACCACTACAAATTATTTATTACGGAGGATGGTATTCATGGCAGGTAAAAAAACAAATGGATTATTTATAGCAACATTGGCGGCGGGAGCGTACGCGTATTTCAGTAAAAAAGAAAACCGTGACAAAGCAATGGAGACGGTTGGTGTCTTAAAGGAAAAAATGGATACACTCATAAATAATAATACACTCGTTGATCAGACGGTAGAAAAGGTTGGTCATTCAGATCCAGAAGATATAGCAGATAACAACATGGTATCTGAAGGCGCACAAACAAGCGTTCATTATTATAACCAAGAAGTACAAGATCCCGATAAAAATTCTTCAGAAAAAGATGGTCTCTACAAGAAAAATTCTGGCGACTCAGTGAATACTCCTCAAACTAACTAATTCAAAATCATAAAAGACTAGAAAAGAATAACAACCCCAAGGTAGCACATTTATACTAAAAAGCACCCCTATCATAGGGGTGCTTTATCCTATATATATCAGTAACTATATAAACTATAGCTAATTGTTTAAGATAAGGTAAAATGATTTACATATAGTAGTGCGTCATGGATAGACTGATATACATATAGAATGAGTGGGGTGAAACTCATGACTAGCAAAAATATAGAAATTTCTAAGATAGAATTAATCGACGCTATTCAAAATAAACATAGCACACAAGAAGCTGAAGTTTTTTTTCGATTGGAAAAAGAATTACTGAAACAAATATTTAGTCTAGAAAGAGAATATGCTCGCCTAACACTCAAAGAGATTCAAGTTATTTTAGCTGAAAACATACCCGGATTTACGATGAAAGTTATCCAATATTATTTAATTATACTATCGTCCATTGTCACTAGAAAAATGAAGGAAGACCATATTTTAAGTGAAGAAAACGCGTTTAAATTTAGTGCTAAATGTATGGTGTTGATTGAGCGAAACTTAACAGCCGATAATGCCTGTGAATTTGGGGATGTGCTGATTGAATTCTATTACTATATCCTTAAAGAACAGAAAAAGCCAACGCTTTCTCACGATACAGTAAATGAAGTCATTCAATACATTAATCAAAATGTAGAAAAACAACTAATAGTTGAAGAGATTGCCAAACGATTTAATGTTAGTACTAGCCATCTTTCACGCATTTTTCGTGAATATACATCCGTGACGCTAGTGGAGTTTATCATGATAAGGAAGATTGAAGAAGTGCAATATTATTTGCGCTTTACAGATCAAAAGATAGCAGAAATCGCCGGAAAGTTCCATTTCTGTAATCAAAGTTACTTTACTCGTGTGTTTAAAAAGTATACTGGAGTAACACCGATGCGCTTCCGTAAAGATTTGAGTGGGAATTACTTTCAATTTAATCTTAAGCAAGATGATTCACTGTAACTTTTACGCTGTTTGCTGTATAATTTTCTTTAGTTTGAGATAGCGTAGGTGAAATCATTGAAGAAAAGAATAGGGTTCGTAAGTTTGTTAGCAATTACCGCTGTATTTTTAAGTGGCTGTTCGGGAGTAGAGAATAAAACAGGCTTATTTTACAGCGCGTTTGTTTATCCGATGGAATGGCTTCTACATTATCTAGGTGAGATGTTTAACGGTAACTATGGTTTTGCAATTGTCCTCATCACAGTAGCAATTCGTTTAGTATTGATGCCGTTAATGTTGAAAAACTATAAGGCTCAGCAAGAGATGAAAATTAAAATGGACGGTCTTCGGCCTGAAATGGAAGATATCCAAAAACGTATGAAAGCTTCTAAAGAGGCTGGAGACAAAGAAGAGCAGATGAAATTGCAGCAAGAAATGATGGGTCTATATTCAAAGCACGGTGTCAATCCATTAAATATGGGCTGTCTACCACTTATAATTCAAATGCCGATCATCATGGGTCTATATTTCGCGATTCTTTATGCTCCGCCAGAAGTAAAAAATCATGAATTTTTATGGTTCAAACTAGGAGAACCGGATATCATTATGATGTTGGTTGCAGGAGCAGTTTACTTTGTTCAAGCTCGTGTATCTTTATGGACGATGCCGGAGCAACAGCAGCAACAAATGAAGTTATTTATTTACATGTCACCAATTATGATTATGTTTATTTCTTATACGGTCATGGCAGCACTTCCATTGTATTGGGCAGTCGGTGGATTACTTCTAATCTTCCAGACGTATCTTGGACGTAAGTTCTACTATAAACATGTAGATCCTCCAGCAGACAAAGAAATAGATCCTCCAGTAGCTAAAGAAAAGTAAGTCACATGGAAAGCTGGTGCATACCAGCTTTTTTATTTTGTAAAAGGGAAGGGGTGTCATATATGAAAGCTAAATGGATCATGGGCTTAGCGATTGCCACATCTGCCGCTGCTTCGCTTTACTTTATTATTAAGTTAAATCTGGAGTTCGCAATTTTGTCCATGCTTATCATGTTTACCTTAACAAACGGAGCGCGTACAGTGATGTATAGAAAGCAAGGGTTGGTTCGTGAGTCTAAATGGATGCTTTGGATGGCTATGTTCTTCGCAGCAGGATCGCTTGGCACCTTGATATACATATTAATGTTTTAATAGTGTCTGGGACAAAATTCAATAAAATTAACAAACCGCGTGATTCCAAGGTACAAGAACCTTGGAATCACGCGGTTTTAATTTTGACCTTTTTGTTAATTACACTAGAATAAACACCCCAAGTGAAGAAGAATATAAAAGTTCAAAGCAAGACATCGTTGAGTATTTACTTGTAAAACTTCGCAATTAATTCATGAATTGATTTTAATAAACAGTAACATAGACAGACGGATAAGAAAAATAATGATACACTATAGTACAAGATAGGCGATTTAGAAAGAGGGCAGGGTAACACGTTATGGGAAAAAGAGGTAAGAAATCCGGACTAGGACGCAATAGAACATATATAGCAGCAGGGTTTGCATTCGTCTTACTTGTAGGAGCGATAATTTGGATTGGTTCAAATGATCGAAATGTAAATCAATTGATAGAGAGTCTAGACCAAGGTGATGAATTTCAAAAAATTGAACTGAGTCTAAACGAAGACAAATCAGCAAATCATGTAGAAGAAAATCCACAAGGAACAAACGGGCCTGACGAGGAGCCGCTTAGAGATAGAGAAAAAGTACCTTTTACAGGTGAAGTTTCGGAAGAAGTAGATCCGACTGAACAATCAAAGCCGGTTCAAGAGAAGTCACCTAATCCAAGGGATTATCTAGATGAACAGGACTTACCAAAGGAACCGAAATATGTCCGGGGAATTTTATTAGCTAATAAGCAATATCCGCTTCCAAAAGATTTTGCTCCTGGAGAAAGTCAAAGTGCTAGAGAAGCATTCAATGAACTAGCGGCTGCAGCTGTGACGTCAGGTATTAATTTGCAGGCATTCAGCACCTATCGTTCTTATGACTATCAAGTAACCTTATATAATAGATACGTGGAAAGAGATGGTCAAGAGGCCGCAGACCGCTACAGCGCACGACCTGGCTATTCCGAACATCAAACGGGTCTAGCGTTCGATATTGGAGAAGTCAATCATGAGAAACATTGGGCGTCTACATCGTTCGGTGATACAGAAGCCGCTAAATGGTTGGCGGCCAATGCATATGAATATGGTTTCATCCTTCGTTATCCAAAAGGTAAGGAAGAAGTGACGGGGTATATGCATGAATCTTGGCATTATCGATATGTCGGGAAAGATCTAGCGGAGAAAATTTTCAAGCAGAATATTACATTAGAAGAGTATTTAGGTATTCATTAATGAAACTAGCCGGCAAAGGACGAAAAGTCCTTTGCCGGCTAGTTTTTTTATAAAATTGGTGAAAGTAACCGTGAAATCGATTCCTTCACCTTGATCATTCGTGCACGTTCAAGATAATTTTCATACGTTAATTCGGTACAGCTTTGAATATCCTGTTCAAAGATTTCTGCTAGCTCGTGGGATATTTCTCTATCATAAATAAATGCATTCACTTCAAAATTTAAACGGAAGCTACGAACATCGATATTTGCTGTACCAACAGTGGATACCTGATCATCTACAACAATTTGTTTTGCATGAATGAAGCCGTTGTCGTAAATATATACTTTGGCACCTGCCTTAAGTAATTGACCGACATTCGAATACGTTGCCCAGTAAACAAACATATGATCAGGTTTATTCGGAATCATGATTCGAACATCAACGCCAGATAAGCAAGCGATACGTAATGCATCAAGAACACTAGTGTCTGGAATGAAATAAGGGGTTTGAATATAAATATAATCCTTCGCAAGGAAAATCATTTTTAAGTAACCGTCTTTGATGTCTTCCCATTCAGAGTCCGGTCCACTAGAAACGATTTGAACACCGACATCCCCTTTACGAGGAATAGCAGGGAAGAAATGCTCGCTATATTGAATATTTGTTTTAGCGGATGCTTGGTTCCAATCTAGAATAAAGCGCGTCTGTAATGGATGTACAGCGCTACCTTCCATACGCAAATGAGCGTCACGCCAGTAGCCGAACTTTTTGCTGAGACCTAAATATTCATCACCCACATTAAATCCGCCGATATAGCCGATACGACCATCAATAATGACGAGTTTACGGTGATTACGGTAATTTAGCCGCGGATTTATCAGTGGTAAAACGGCAGGGAAGAATGCGGCCACTTCACCACCATTTGCTGTTAGCTCGCGGAAATGCTTCACATGCAATCCACGTGAACCAATGTCATCAAACAATACCCGTACCTTCACGCCTGCTTTGGCTTTGCGTATTAGTATATCTACGATTTGTTGGCCAATCCCATCTAAACGGAAAATGTAATATTGGATATGAATATGGTCTTTTGCATGTTCTAAGTCATGTAGTAAAGAACTAAACTTTTTATTACCGTCCGTAAAGATTTGCAAATCATTATCTTGCGTAAGAACAGAGTGGTTATTACGTAAATGTAGGTATATCATATCGTGATATGTTTCTGTGTCAGGCTTTAAAAATTCAAACGATTCATCTTCAATCGCTTCAAGTTGATAAGCAATCAGCTTCTCGATCCCAATCTTACTTCGACCTTCCCACCGGAATAAATGCTTTTCGCGTAACTGGCGACCTAGTAGCAAGTAAATTATAAATCCGCCAATGGGTACAAAGAATAAAACGAGGAGCCAAGCCCATGTACTCGCTGGATCCCTACGTTCCAAAAAGATTAAAACAATAGCTAAAAAGATGTTAATAATTAAAGTGCTTGTGACAATTAAACTAATCACTTGCGTCATATAGTTCCTCCTGCAGCTAATATACTATTCCTTTAGTATAGCGGAGATGCGAATCAAAAGCGAAAAGTACCGTGAAGCTCAACTGGCACTTGTGAATTACTTCCCTCCCTGAATATACTATGCAAGTTTCACGCAACAGGATCCTGTACGTTTTTTAACGAGTGTATGGATTTTCTAAAGGCAAACACGAGACCTATTGATAGTACGGCCAATATGGCTGAAATAAAATACATACTGCCCGCTTGCATCGTGAAAATCCAAGTAAATAATAACGGTCCAATAATCCTCCCCATATTATCCATGGAGTAGGATAATCCGGCAGCAGTTCCGTACATCCCGCCAGCTTCCTTCGTAGTAAGCGATACAAGCACAGTTCGCACTAGAGCATTTCCAGCGGTGAAGACACTCATCGCAAAGCCTGCCCAAAGTAAATTCATCGAAAATGGTATGAGTACTAAACCGATAGCTGTAACAATTTGTGCTACGATAATCCACGAAGTCTCTGTCCCGTTTTTTACACGACGAACGACACCGCCTTGAATTGCAGCGTCAACTAAGCCGCTAGCCATGAATAAATAACCAAGCTGCAAAGGCGTAATATGAATTTTATCAATTTGGAATAGCTGGAATGTAGCTTCTACCCCTGCAAGTAAAAATGTAATGATGAACGAAGTGATAAATAAATAACGTATTCTATACTGCCACATCGTGGAGGCACCTTTTGGAAGAAGTGCTCGTTTATTCGCTGAATTATGTCTGTCGGGTTCTTTCAGAATTAAAAATGCATAGACAATTAAGAACAGTGTTAGCGTACCAGAAGCGATAAATGGAATTTGCAATTGAATATCGCCAAGAATCCCGCCGATTGCAGGGCCAAAAATAAATCCGAGTCCAATCGACATACCGAGAAGTCCCATATATTTATTGCGATTCTCTTCCGTAGTCAAGTCCGCCACAAATCCAGTAACTGCAGTATATAGCGCACCTGAGAATATGCCGCCTACAATACGGGAAACGTATAGCATCAATAAATGATGCATGAATATAGCGAATAAGAAAAAGCTCAAACTGAAACCAATTAAACCGATCATGATCAGTTTTTTTCTGCCTGTTCGATCAGACAGAGCACCCCATAATGGAGCCGTAAAGAAAGAGGATATTGCATAAATGGTCAGCAATCCGCCAACATGCACTTCCGAATAGCCTTCGGCTAAAATGACTTCAGGTAAGATGGGGATGATGATGCCGAATCCAAGATAAACGAAAAATTGCACAGACATCAATAATAATATGGTTTTCTTCATATGTAACCTGCTTTCTTCATAAATAGATTCCCTCATATCGTACGATGAATAGAAGAACCATTCAAGTTTTGGGAAACCCAAAAGACTCTTTGTAGTGTTTGAACTTTTTTGGCCGGTGATCAGAACTAACCGTAGTAGTAATATACGCATATGGGGTATGTGAGAAATATGATTTTAGCATTGTAAGCTAAAATACTTGAAAAATTTTCATTTGTAACATAAATGAAAGATTTAAATTGCTTTCAGAGTGGTATGATAGGAATAACAATACTTTTTTAAAAAGAGAACTTCATGAGCTGCTAAACGTCTATATAACTAACTAGGAAGGTTGAGGTGGAAGAAGTGGCTAAAGAGATGGACATAAAGAAGATTATTTCCAATTTGGCAAAGCTTGGTGTTTCCGCAACACTCACAAAATCTAGAAGTGACATGTTACAAGCATTGACACCTGTCGTGCAAGCACCGCCTGTACAAACAAATTGATAGCGCATCGTAACGAAAAGATCACCCCCGAATGAATCGGAGGTGATCTTTTCGCTTTTCAGTAATTAAATTTTCTTAACGAACTCGGATTTTAATTGCATGGCACCAAAGCCGTCAATTTTACAGTCGATGTTATGATCCCCATCAACCAAGCGAATACTTTTTACTTTTGTCCCCATCTTTAGCGCATTGGAGCTTCCTTTAACTTTCAAATCCTTGATAACAGTTACGGAATCTCCATCTTGCAAGACATTCCCGTTAGCGTCTTTTACTTCTTGAGTAACTTCCGTTGCTGATTCATCCATAGATTCAAGTGTCCATTCGTGTGCGCACTCTGGACAAACGAGAAGGTTCCCATCTTCATATGTATATTCAGATTGGCATTTTGGACAATTTGGTAAAGTTGACATAAAAAAACCCCCTTTCCTATACAGTTTACACGACTTGTACCTACCGGGAAAGGGGACCCTACGTTATTTGCAATTAGTTATTATCGTCCGATGCGAACAAATACGTTCGTTGATGGAATTTCATACTGAAGATTAGACCAATCGCCAGCATATTACTAAACAAGGAACTACCACCATAACTAATAAACGGTAACGGGATTCCTGTGATTGGCAACAACTGAATGTTCATACCGATATTTTCAAATACATGGAAAGCAATCATCGCAATAACACCTACGCAAACATAGATGCTGAATGAATCGTGTAAAGATAGTGCGACTTTCGTTAAATGGTAGATTAGAATGAAGTATAGTGTGATCACTACACATGCCCCGATAAAGCCATACTCTTCACCAATAACGCTAAAGATAAAGTCTGTGTGATTTTCCGGAATATAGACATTTCGTCCGAGAAACCCTTTTCCTGTTAACTCGCCAGACCCAATAGCAGTCATTGCTGTAATCAGGTTATATCCTTCATCTGTTGGGTAAGAGTACGGATCAAGCCACGAATACACACGTTTAAACTGATACGGAGCAAAACCAATCTTATCCATTACATCCTGCGCATAAAGTGCCATCCACAGCAAACCGCCTGCAGAAGCTGCACCAACTGCGAAAAGTGGAGCGAGAATCTTCCATGATATACCTGAAACGATGACTACGGCTGCTGTAATCGAAATAAAGACGAGCGATGTACCTAAATCTGGCTGCTTCATAATAAAAAACAAAGGAACGATTAGCATTAAGGCAATTTTACCGAGCAATAAAAAGTCCGTTTTAGACGTGCGGTGCAGAATGCGTTCATTATGTGAACTTACCATTCGTGCAAGACCGATGATGAAGAATGTTTTGATGAACTCGGAAGGTTGAATCGTACCGATAACCGGTAGATGCAACCAACGTTTCGCACTGTAACGCATTTCTGCAATCTGACCTGGACCTCCGGGTGCTAACATAAGGAATAGCAATAAGAACATTCCGAAACCGTAAAAGAACCATGCCATCTTTTTATAGTGATCAGGTTCGAAATACATCACCATCGCGACAATGAGGGAACCTAACGCATACCATCGAACTTGTTTAATAACGAAGTTTTGTGTATATTGCTCTGATGTTTGAGCCGAACCGATGACGAAAAAACTAATAATCGCGAATAATAAAATGATAAAGGCAAGCGTCCAATCGAATCGTTCACCTAGCCTATTTGATTGTTTCAATTATGCACTCACCTTTTCTAAAGTAATCTATCTCCTAGCTACTATAATCTCCTATTATATCGTAAAACTTTTTAAGAAGTACACTCATTAATTGACGCATTGTGAAATGTTTAGTTTCTTTAATAAGTAAAAAGAATGTCTATCATTGGTTTTTCATTCATGAATTGGCTCCATTCATGGTAAACTGTAGGAATGAAAATAACGGAATGTGAGGAGATTAATATGAAAAAGCGATTAGGTTTAGTATATGGCGGGAAATCAGCAGAGCACGAGGTGTCTCTTTCTACAGCGCGAGCAGTGACACAGGCGCTAGATTTAACTAAATATGAAGTATTGCCAATCTACATCACGATTCAAGGGCAATGGATAAAAGGTGCACCACTGACTGGACCGGTAACGGATATTAAAACGCTACGCTTATCAGCAGAAAAATCAAAACCAGATCATATCGATAGCTTTCTGCAAGGGGATATGCCGGAAGTAATATTACCGCTTCTTCATGGGACGAACGGCGAAGACGGTACGGTACAAGGATTATTTGAAGTGTTGAATGTTCCGTATGCAGGAAACGGTGTGCTTGCTTCATCTGCAGGTATGGACAAAGTCGTCATGAAACAATTATTCGCACAGGCTGGTTTAGCGCAAGTAGAATATGTCCATTTTGTACGTAGTGAATGGCAGCAACGGGCGGGGGCGTTAATGAATGAAGCAGAGAAAAAATTAACTTATCCGATGTTCGTTAAACCTGCGAATCTTGGTTCAAGTGTAGGGATTAGTAAAGTGCAAGATCGTGAATCACTTCAACAAGCAGTTGAACTGGCATTGAAATTTGACCGTAAAATTATTATCGAACAAGGGATTACTGCACGTGAAATCGAAATGGCCGTTCTTGGAAACGATTATCCTGAAGTATCTGTCGCAGGAGAGATTCGTCCAGTAGCTGACTTTTATGACTATGAGGCGAAGTATCAAGACCAAAGCACAGAGTTATCTATTCCGGCAGAAATACCAGACAACACGGCGCAACATATGAAAGACATGGCAATCCGCGCATTCAAAGTGCTTGATTGTGCTGGACTTGTGCGTGCTGACTTTTTCGTAACGCAAGATGATGAAGTGTTGATCAACGAAGTAAACACATTGCCTGGATTTACACCAACGAGTATGTTCCCATTACTATGGCAAAAGACTGGCCTAACGTATCCAGAACTTATTGACCGTCTAATCGAACTAGCTATTGAACGCCACACGGAAAAACAGCAATTGCAATATACAATGGACTGAGTGGAGGATATAACGTGAAACGAAACTTATCGACGATTCAGCAATGGTTACAAGTGGAGGGCCAACAAATTGCACAGCAACTAGTAACAGGTGTCTGTATAGATTCTCGCCACGTGCAAAATGGTGATCTTTTCATCCCTTTTCGTGGAGAGCAAGTCAATGGCCACCAGTTTGTTAAAGATGCTTTTGAACAAGGAGCTGTAGCCGCTATTTGGCTAAGAGATGAACCGAATCCACCAGCAAACGTCCCGCTTTTATTTGTCGATGATGCAGAGCGAGCTTTGCAACAGATGGCTCGTAGTTATCGTAACGAATTGAACTGTACGGTCGTTGGCGTAACAGGTTCTAATGGTAAAACATCTACCAAAGATTTATTGGCGGGTGTGTTATCGCCTTATTTCAAAGTGAAGAAGACAGAAGGCAATTTCAATAATGAATTAGGACTGCCATTGACGTTGTTAGCTGTGGAAGATGATACGCAAGTTGCAATTCTTGAGATGGGGATGAGTGGATTTGGCGAGATTTCCTTCTTATCTACACTGGCAGCACCTCATTTTGCGATCATTACAAATATTGGAGAAGCACATATGCAAGATCTAGGCTCTAGGGAAGGTATTGCCAAAGCGAAGTTTGAAATCATTGATGGCTTAGCGAAAGATGGATTACTTCTTTATGATGGTGACGAACCGTTATTGCGTGATCTTGTCTTTAATCAGTCATCTCTTCGTACAGTTTCATTCGGTTATGAACAGGCGGACTTGACAGCGGATCAAATTCAATCAACTAGTAAAGGAAGTACATTCACTGTACATGGCAAGGTGGAAGGAACATTTACGATTCCAGTCTACGGTGCACACCAAGTGAAAAATGCATTAGCAGCTGTCGTTATTGCAGTGGAACTAGGCTTGACTGAAGCGCAAATCAAAACTTCATTGGAACAGACGAAGTTGACTGATATGCGTATGCAACCAATGGCTGGTGTAAATGGTTCACTACTCATTAATGATGCATACAATGCAGCGCCAACTTCTATGAGAGCGGCTTTCCGTTTCATGGGAGAGACAACAGTGCGTAAGGATAAATGGCTTGTTCTAGGTGATATGCTTGAACTTGGGCCTGACGAGCAGAACTACCATGAAGGACTGGCTGATGATTTGAAGAAGTTAGAGCTACAAGGGGTTGTGCTGTACGGTAGTCGAATGAAATGGTTAGCCGATCAACTGACCGATTATCCTGGAGAAGTTATGTGGACAGCAAGAGACGCAGAATTAGTGGTAGAAGCATTGCGCCCGAGATTAACAAAGGATACAGTCGTGTTGTTTAAAGGCTCTCGCGGCATGAAGCTAGAGCGAATCATGGGGCCGCTACAGGGTATATTGTGACGACAGGCGTATTATTCATCCATGGCTTCACAGGTGGACCTTTTGAGGTTGCTCCCTTTAGACACTTTTTGAAAAGTCATACCGATTGGCAAATTGCGGTTCCCGTTTTACCAGGGCATGAACTAGGTAAGGGTGTACAAAAAGGTTCTATGGAGTCATGGGTGATGGCGGCGGAACTCGAATTGCAACGCCTATTGAAAGAAGTAGATCAAGTCATCGTTATTGGTTTTTCGATGGGTGGCTTGATCGCAATGTATTTGACTTTACGTTATCCGATAAAGAAACTGGTGCTTTTAAGTGCAGCTGCAAAGTATATTAGTCCGCGGATCTTAGCGGAAGATGCGAGGATCATGATAAAAGTATCTAGACGTAAAAATTATCCCACAGATTCGTTCTATCATTTATATAACTATAAGCTGACACATACACCGATTCGTGCTGCGATAGAGTTCTTACGTGTCGTGCGTTTAGTGAAACCGTATCATCATGAAGTCAAAACTCCGGTTTGTCTTGTGCAAGGAAAGCAAGATGGAATTGTTCCAGCCATCACTGCAGACGTTTTATACGAACAACTAGGGTCAGCACGAAAGCAACTAATTTATTCTGAACATGGTAAGCATCATATTTGCTATAGCGATGATCGAAATATCTGGTTTGAAAAGGTACTGCATTTTCTGACAGAAGACTGATTAATGCAACATAAGCGGATTCGTTGCAGTAAGTTGTAAGCCGTGTTAGAATGATGAAAGGAATTGGATACATTTACAACAGCACTCTTCCATTTTTGTGAAGAGTACTTTTTTTTGAATAAAACGGTGGATATGTAGGCAAACTAGCAATGATTTGCCGATCTCACCGCTCGGCAAGGACCGAGCTTTCCTTGTATGTCACAGGTTTTACATTGTGCTGCATAAAAATCTGGACGCAATTACGCTAGGTGTAATTGATATGACCCCTCTGCACTCGCAGGAATCCTTCCAAAAGATTTCCTCCATAAATCAGAGATGGAACTATCGGAAATGCTCCCAACTTTCAAAGTACATGGCTCGAATTTGCCGCGCTTTCATTTGCGAATGTAACCAATTGTCAAATGAAGAAATAAAGGAGAATGAATAATTTGACGAAGTTTTCAGAACTAAATATTAGTGAAACAACACAAAACGCTTTGCTACGCATGGGGTTTGAAGAGGCAACACCAATCCAAGAAGGTACAATTACATTTGGAATGGAAGGTCGCGACGTAATCGGGCAAGCACAGACGGGTACTGGGAAAACGGCAGCGTTCGGTATTCCTATCATCGAAAAATTGGATCCGAAAAGCCAAGCAGTTCAAGCATTGGTCATCGCACCAACTCGTGAATTAGCAATCCAAGTATCAGAAGAAATCTATAAAGTAGGTTTCGGTAGCCGTGCGAAAGTTCTTTCTGTTTATGGCGGACAAGAAATTGGACGTCAAATCCGTGCGCTACGCAACAATCCCAATATTGTAGTGGGTACACCAGGACGTATTTTGGACCATATTAACCGTAAAACATTGAAACTTGATAATGTTCAAACGCTTGTACTAGACGAAGCTGATGAAATGTTAAACATGGGCTTTATTGAAGATATTAATACAATTCTTGCAGCTGTACCGGCTGAGCGCCAGACATTGCTATTCTCAGCAACTATGCCAGCTCCGATCCGTAAAATTGCAGAAACTTTCATGAAGACTCCTGAAATCGTAAAGATTAAGTCTAAAGAAATGACTGTTGAAAACATTGAGCAGTTCTTTGTAAAATCACACGAACGTGAGAAATTTGATGTATTATCAAGATTGTTGAACGTTCAACAACCTGAACTTGCTATCGTATTCGGTCGTACTAAGCGCCGGGTAGATGAGCTGGCTCACGCACTAAGCATTCGCGGCTATATGGCTGAAGGAATCCACGGTGACTTGACGCAAGCGAAGCGTATGTCAGTATTACGCCAGTTCAAAGATAATAAAATTGATGTACTAGTAGCAACAGACGTAGCTGCTCGTGGATTGGATATCTCAGGTGTAACGCACGTTTACAACTTCGATATTCCACAAGATCCAGAAAGCTATGTTCACCGTATTGGACGTACAGGCCGTGCGGGTAAAAGTGGAATGGCTGTTACATTTGTAACGCCACGTGAAATGGGTTACCTTCGAATCGTTGAAGAAACGACTAAGAAGCGTATGACACCTTTGCGTCCACCAACATCTGACGAAGCATTGCTTGAACAGAAGAAAATTGCGGTTGATGCTTTAACCGAAGCTATTGAACAAAATAATTCAGAAGATTACACTGGATTAGCAGCACAATTACTTGAAAAATTCGATCCAAAAGATATCGTAGCAGCAGCTCTTCGTTCATTAACGAAAGATGTTGACGAAACACCAGTCAACATCACGGAAGAGCGTCCACTACCTTCACGTAAGCCTTCATCACGTGATCGTGGCGGCTACAAAGGTGGGAACCGCAGCGGTGGCGGTCGTTCTCAAGGTGGACGTAGCAGAAGCTTTAGCGGTGGTGGCACTGGCGGTTCAAGACGCAGTGGAGGACGTGAAGGCGGCGGCAGAAGAGATGGCGCATCACGTCGTAGTAGCAGTCGTTCAGAGAAATAAAAATAATTAATTCAGATCCGGGCTTGCTTTTAGCAGCTCGGATTTTTTTAATGGTATGATAGGATCAAGTGGCGTGAAACGTTTTGTATGCTAGAACGTATACATAATAGGAATTGTGAAATGAGGTGGGTGGGTTGAGACGACAACCAGCAAATCAAATCTCTAGGAAAGGATTGTCGGTCTGGAGAGTCTATGGGAGTATTCAAAGTTTGATAGTACTAGCTGTTGGGATTGGTTTAGGCTTTCTGGCGTACCATTTCGAGTGGTCGATCTGGATTATGGTAGTAGTCGGAGTGTGCGTCGTTTTACATGCATTTTTCTCTATTTATCTGTTTCCGAAAGTTCGTTGGGAACGTTGGCGCTATGAGGTACGCGAAGCGGAAATTGAGCTACAGCACGGCTTGTTCATCGTCAATCGCACGTTGATTCCGATGGTACGTGTACAGCACGTTGATACAGCGGAAGGACCGATTTTACGTAAATACGGTCTGGCATCGATTACCATTTCAACCGCAGCAACGAACCATTCAATTCCGGTTTTAGTGACGGAAGAAGCGGATGAACTTCGTAATCGTATTTCAACGTTCGCAAGGGTGGCGAAAGACGATGTCTGAACAACGTTATAAATTACACTGGATCACAGCGGTAGTTGAAACGGTTAAGGCGTTAAAAGACTTAATTGGACCATTCATTATCGTAATTTTAGTTAATGGATTCAAAAGCGAAAGTTCGGGTCCTTGGTACTTCCAGTATTGGTCCGCAATATTTTTTAGTCTGTTACTCATCTTTACATTAGTATCTGGTATCATCAAATGGCGCCGTTTTGATTATTGGTTTGAAGACCAAGAATTGCGTATGGAGTCTGGGTTATTCGTGCGAAAAAAGCGTTATATTCCGTTTGATCGAATACAGAGCCTTGATTACACAGAAGGGATTTTTCATCGACCCTTTCAATTGGTGAAAGTAAAAGTGGAGACAGCAGGCTCTTCGTCGGGTAAAGACGCGGAAGCCGAGTTGACTGCAATCACCAAAGAAGCCGCTGGACGAATTGAAGAAGAGATGCAGCGTGCGAAGAAAATGAAAATCATCGGACCAGTGCTACACCAATATGAAAATGAAGAACTAGTATTAGTGAAGAAACATGAAGACTTGGTAGAACACACAACCCCCGTACCAGTAAAATTTACGATGAAAACAAAAGATTTGCTGATGCTGGCAACTACGTCTGGCGGAATTGGCGTTATTTTATCAGGTGCCTTTGTTTTCCTATCGCAAATAGAGGAACTCATTCCGTTTGATTGGTTATTTGGCGAGTTGGAGTCCTTTGTTAAAATTGGTGTCTTCGTCATTGGTATTATGATTGTGCTAGGCTTGCTGCTTGTCTGGTTACTATCAGTCGTCATGACGTTCGTGGCGAATTATGATTTCAAAGTAGCGCTTGATAAAAATGATTTAGTGATCACGCGTGGATTACTTGAGAAAAAGCGCGTTACGATTCCGTTAAATCGTGTACAAAATATTACCGTTGTAGAAAACCCGTTTCGTCAGCTCTTTGGCTATGCGACGGTGATACTTAATAGTGCAGGGGGGACGGGTGAAAGTTCACGCATCAAACTATTCCCTTTGGCAAAACGCAATCGCATCATCGAACCATTGCAAGAACTATTTCCGAATGTGGACTTCAGTGAACCGAGCGAAGTGATCGGCAAACGTGGGAGGTACTTCTATTACAGGTTGAAATTGTTTATTACGTTACTCATCGTAGTGGCGGTATCTTACTATCTATTCCCGTACGGATTGTTTGCGGCATTACTGTTGCCCGTCGTGTTTATACACGGCATCTGGCAATATAAAACTGCCGCTTATACGATCTTGCCAAAACAACTAACGATGCGCTTTAGAGGGATTAGCCGCCATACCGTCTTTACGGTGAAGGAGCGTATTCAGTCGATGGAGATGGATCAAAACTATTTCCACCGAAGAAAAAAAGTTGCCACACTCACCATCAACGTAAAATCCGGCATGTCTTTAGATGCTTCGGCTATCCGCCATATGTCAGAAGAAAAGGCGGAACAGTTCTTAGCGTGGTATGAATATCACCCCGAAAGTAAAGAATAAAAAAGCCAGACAAGTTTATACTTGTCTGGCTTGGTTTGTAGAAATAGGAAGTTTAGTATAAGTGAAATTACTTTATGAGTAGTCCGGGATTTAAAGCAAAGACGTGCTCCTAACGCTACGCTTTTACTCGCAAAAGCCGTACTTCGCAACGGCTCTCGCTACAGAAGGGGGCGCTTTCCGGAGGGTGTGGCTTGAGCCGCTTCCCTCACTACGTTCAGTCCAGGGTCTCAAGGCGCACACTGATCCTCCCGAACGCGTCCGCCTGGAACGCAGCGAAACGGTATACTTTCCGATCCTTCTTTATCGTCGACTACCGTTTCTTCCGCCAGCTAACAATGTTCTTAGGGTTAAAGTAGCTAAGCCCGATCAAGAAACCGGTAATAATTCCTGCGATGTGGGCAGTGACGTTAATGTTGGACCCTAAAAACGTCATCACGACACTAATCACAATAATCGGCAGGATTACTTGCTTCAATTGTGGGAAAACGTGCTTCGTGTAATAGACAAGCGCACCAAATGCACCGAAGACACCGAAGATTGCACCGCTCGCTCCAACATGCGTATATTCAGGACCTTGCAGGAAGAACGTAGCAATATCACCGAAAATACCAGCAAGCATATAGATTGTGATAAACCGTGCTTTCCCTGCAATTTTTTCTAACTCCGGTCCGAATATAAATAACGAGAACATATTAAACAGTAAATGCATAAACCCGCCATGTAAAAACATCGGTGTAAGTAATCGCCAATACTCTCCATTGGCGATAAGGAAGTTATTCCCTAGACCATATAAAAATATCTGGTGGCCAATGCCGGGAATCCACGTCAAAAGATAAATCCCGATATTCAGTGCCAGCAAAAATGTCACGACAGGATAAGCGCGAACATATTGTGAAAAGTTTTCAGTACGTATAAACATAGTTTCACCTCAATCTTCTATAATGATTATACCTATTTTTCACGTCAATTGGAAAGGAGACGTTTATTTTGATACAAGGAATTGGATTAGATATCGTCGAACTAGATCGCGTCGCGCGTTTGGATGGACGTAACGCAAAGTTTCGCGAACGGATTTTATCTCTAAGGGAACTGAAAATCTATGAAAGTTTAAGTGGTCATCGTAAAACAGAGTACTTGGCTGGCCGTTTTTCCGCAAAAGAAGCATTTTCAAAAGCGCGTGGGACAGGAATTGGCACGGATTGTGGCTTTCTTGACATTGAAGTCATTGCGGAACCAAGTGGTCGTCCGGTACTATACTTTCACGGGCGACCTGTAAGTGGATTCGTCAGTATCACGCACACGCAAACGGTCGCCGCTGCGCAAGTTATTTTAATGGAAACTTAAACGTGATCTATCACAATTTTACACAAGCTCGCATATTCAATACATCCCTCTCATAAGATAAGCTACCCGAATTGATTGGAGAAAGGATGAATTGAATGCGGAAACAGTTTTGGTTGTTAGTTGTCGTAGCGGTCATGCTAGTACTAGGAGGATGCGGTAAACCTTCTAAAGAGGATGTCATGAAGAAGCTCAGCGCAAAATGGAATGAAACGAAGGGCTATGAACTAAATGCCTCAATGGAAATTAAAACAGGTGCAGAGCCACGGGTGTATGACGTAGAAGTATGGCACACTAAACCGGAATTCTACAAAGTGAATGTAACACAATCGGGGAACGAAGAGTCACAAATGATCGTTCGTAATGAGGAAGGCGTTTTTGTTATAACACCATCTATAGGCAAGACCTACAAGTTCCAAAGTGATTGGCCGGCGCAAAATAGTCAAGGATATTTAATTGGAACATTAGCTGAAGATATGAAGGCTGACAAAGCAGCCACGATGGAAGAGAAAGAAAAGGAATACGTTTTTGAAACAGCAACCCGCAATAATCATAAGACCCTGTTGCCAACGCAAAAGATTCATATTGATAAGAAGACATTATTACCAAGCAAAGTAACCATTCACGACGAGACGGGTGCAGAAAAGATTGCGATTACATTCGCGAAGATTTCTCTCGGTGTCGAGCATAAAGTAGCTGATTACAAGGTAAAGGAAATGGAAAAACCGAAAGCTGAAAGCGATCAAGCAGAGTCGGATGATAAAGCAAAAGAAGATGATTCCGCTAATGAAGAATCAACAGGAGAAGAAACAGATTACCAAACGTATTATCCAGCAGTTAATTGGGAAGGTACTACCTTATCAGATGAACAAGTCATGAAGACAGAAAATGGGCAGCGTATCTTGATGACATTTAGTGGTGAGAAAGAATATGTCGTGATCCAAGAGCCGGCAGCGCAGCCGATGAATCAATTACCTGTATCTATAGAAGGTGATCCAGTGGATTTAGGATTTGCGGTAGCGGCTTTGACAGAGCAATCGATTCAATGGGAAGTGGACGGTGTGGCATTCTTCGTAGCATCTGATACATTAAGCAAAGAGGAGTTACTCACTGTTGCCAATTCAATGACTGTAACGGAAGCAAAATAATCAATGATTCAATCAATTGACTAACCTCTGCTTTCGGATGGATAATAAATTTTAGTAGATAGTCTATCCAAAACGAGGTGAAGCAAGGTGTTCAACGAGACGGATTATCGACCGACAAGGGCAATAATTGATACAAAGGCCATTAAGCATAATGTGGAACGTGTCATGTCCTATCTTCCGAAAGAAACTCAGCTAATTGCTGTAGTAAAATCGGATGGCTATGGACATGGGGCGGTACGTATAGCCCTTGCTGCATTACAAGCGGGGGCGGGAATGCTAGCTGTGGCTACACCGGATGAAGCGATGACCGTAAGAAAACATATTAAAAATGTCGATATTCTTGTGTTAGGAACTTCACCTAGTTCATTTGTAAAAGTGGCTGCGGAGCAAGATATTGTGTTGACAGTTACGAGTGATACCTGGGTACAACAAGTGAATAAACAGCCACCATACGAAAAAAAATGTAGGGTCCATGTAAAAATCGACAGTGGAATGGGCAGAATAGGGGTACGGACTGAAACAGAGCTCGCGAAAATAGTAAAATACATCAATCAGTCCAACCACCTATCGATTGATGGTGCATTCACTCACTTCTCGCGTGCGGATGAAAAGGACGTGGGGTTGACGAAGAGACAATTTCATCACTTCATGCAACTAGTTGGCTGTTTTCCTGAAAAACCACGCCTTGTTCATGCGTCGAATAGCGCTGCGATATTAGTATTTCCGGAATATGCGCTTGATGCTGTTCGTTACGGGATTAGCCTATACGGTATTGCGCCGTCCAAAGTGGTAGAGGAAAGATTACCGTTTGCGCTTGAGAGAGCGATGACGATTGAAACGGAACTCGCATATGTCAAGAAATTGGCGGCTGGTCAACCGCTGGGTTACGGTGGGAGATACGTAACGAACGAAGAAGAATGGATTGGCACGTTGCCGATAGGTTACGCGGATGGTTTGAAACGTGGTCTTACGGGGCAAGAAGTATTAATAGGAGGCAGGCGTGCTCCAATCGTTGGAACGATTTGCATGGATCAATGCATGATTAGGTTACCGCATGTATTCCCGGAAGGTGAAAAAGTAGTGTTAATTGGTAAACAAGGGGATGAAGAGATTGCGGTAGAAGAATGGGCGAATCGACTAGACACCATCCCATATGAAATAGCCGTAACATTTTCATCTAGGATACCTAGAATTTATAATTAAATAAGACTTATGTATAGAAGGAAAGTGTCGTCGCAACTATCGTGCATTTCGACAAACTAGCGAATAAACTTGTGTATCTTGTCATAAGAGTTCAATCCTTGTCTATTCTTATTAGAATATAAATGGTAAGATAGACTTGATATAGAATAAAGGGATGGGTTTGTCGGAGGTGCTCAAGTTGCGTACAGATAAAAACAATAAAAGAATACTAGGTATACCCTCAACAAAATCGCTTCAGCAAAATGAAGATGCGACCTTTAAACGGGAGCAGTTGCAAGATGATTTCGTTTATATGACAACAGCGAGACATATGGAAAATGGTGAAGCTTCTTTATTGCGGGAAGCTATGATCAGGGGTTATGTTGAAATGTCGCAGATTAATCTTAACATAGCGGCAGAGTGTTTATATGCGGAATTTGAAGCTCAGCATACCGTGGAACGTTGCGTCAGCGGAGGTTGAAAAGTTGGCAATAAAACGTGGAGACGTCTTTTTTGCAGATTTGTCGCCTGTAGTCGGTTCTGAACAGGGAGGGACGCGGCCGGTACTGATCATACAAAATGACATCGGCAATCGGTTTAGTCCTACAGTAATCGTGGCAGCTATTACTGCGCAAATACAAAAAGCAAAATTGCCGACACATGTCGAAATTACGGCGGCACGGCATGGTTTCGAGCGGGATTCAGTCATCCTGCTCGAGCAAGTCCGCACAATCGACAAGTCTAGGCTAACAGACAAAATTACGCACTTAGATGATACGTTAATGAAACAAGTCGATGGAGCATTACAAGTCAGCTTCGGGCTCATTAAGTTTTAGCATACATATTCTAACTACAGTTTTTGCAAACAAGCGCCAGTATGGCTGCTCACTATAAAACACTATAGCCAAAAGGCTATAGTGTTTTTTTGTAGTATTTTCAAGGAACGTCGCGAAAAACATGTAGTTTATGTAGATTTTCGTTACAATAGAGACAACTGAAGAAATAGGGAGGACGAAACTGGATGAACGAAGTCATGAGAAATAGTATATTTGATAACATTGAAACTATTACTACGCGCTGGATAGAGAGGATGAAAGACCATTCAGATGAACGTTTTCTAGATATAATGCCGGCTCCAGTAGTGGCAACGATGAGTAGGGAATTCACTGAATTGATGACATCAAATTTATCCACTAAAGAGCAAGTAGATAAAGACCGATTGGACGAGTTTACAAAGAAAATCATTCATTTTGGATGGTCGATAAAATTTATCAACCGGGCAATCGACGCATTTTCTTCCGTTATATATGAATTGTTTTTCGAGAATGGGATTTTAACAGACAAAAACCTCCGCGAAGGAGTCAATATCTTCGCAAGTTGGATTAATCCGTTGCGTGAAAGTATTATTGAGGAATACTCCGTGAAATGGGAGCGTACAGATAGCTTGCAGAAAATAGCGTTACAAGAACTTTCTGCATCACTCATTCCCGTATTCGAAAAGATTTCTGTCATGCCTTTAGTGGGTACGATTGATACGGAGCGTGCGAAGCTGATTATGGAGAACTTGCTAGAAGGTGTCGTGAAGCAACGTGCAGAAGTAGTATTGCTAGATATCACAGGTGTACCAGTCGTAGATACGATGGTCGCACATCATATTATACAAGCGGCAGATGCGGTCCGTCTTGTAGGGTCGAAATGTATGTTAGTGGGTATTCGTCCGGAAATTGCGCAGACAATCGTGACGCTTGGCATTAATCTAACAGACTTTTCAACGACGAGTACGTTGAGACGCGGCATGCAAAAAGCATTGCAAATGACAGGGCGTACTATTGTGGAGGAGGAATAATAGGATGAAGATGCGAATCCCGATTCTAAAGCTGAAAGAAACATTGATTGTATCGATTCAAGTGGAGTTGGATGATCAGACCGCTTTACAGTTCCAAGAGGATTTATTGAATGAACTGCATAAGACATCCGCTCGTGGCGTTGTTATTGATTTGACACCTATCGACTTCATTGATTCCTTTATCGCAAAAGTACTTGGTGACGTCATTCATATGACAAGTTTGATGGGTGCGAAAGTGGTCATTACAGGTATTCAACCATCTGTAGCTATCACATTAATCGAACTTGGCATCCGCCTAGAAAATGTAATAACTGCATTAGATCTGGAGAACAGGCTTGAGAAATTGACTAGAGAATTGGAGGCCTGACCATGGAACACAGGTCTTCTATAGATATAAATACGGAATGGGATATTGTTGCTGCAAGACAATTGGGTCGTAACGAAGCAAAAAGCACGGGCTTTGGAACGGTGGATCAAGCGAGAATTACAACGGCCATCAGCGAATTAGCACGAACTATCTATCTGTATGCTGGAAAAGGGCGAATCGAGATTCAATCCATTACAGTCGGACAGCGTGTAGGTTTAGTTATCATTGCTTCAGATGAAGGGCCGGGTATAGCGGATTTACAGAAAGTTATGACGGATGGCTATACAACTTCAGGTGGATTAGGCGCAGGTATGCCAGGAGTTAAACGGTTAATGGACGACTTCCGCATTGAAACGGAAGTTGGAGTCGGAACTACGATTACAGCGACGAAATGGTTGCACTAGGAGTTGAGCTACAATGCCACAAGAGGCGGGTAAGCAGTATAAGCAAATGCTGGAGAATTATCTGCACTCTAAAGGAGAGGAAGATCTCTATTTAGGTCAGCAGTTCAGCCGTAGTTTTATAGAGAAGAACATAGCACCGGAAGATGTCATTAGTATTCACAAAAACTCTATTGAAGAATTGATTGAAGATTTGCCGGCAGATGTTGGTGTTTCGTTTGATTTCTTAATTGAAATGATGATTCATTATGGACTTGCACTAAAAGAACATCAGAGTCTTATACGTAAACAAGAGTCCATCCAAATGGAGATGGACATTGCGGTAAGAGTGCAAAATACTCTACTACAGACGACCACTCCGGAAGTGATTGGGCTGGACGTTGGCTGGATCTCAAAACCAGCTAAACAAATGAACGGGGACTACGTATACTTTTTGAACGAAACTTCAAATGAAGTCTGCTTGGCGGTTGCAGATATCATCGGTAAAGGTATGTCAGCGGCTATGCATATGTCCATGGTGAAATTCGGTATGGATAGTTTACGTTATGAACAGAGAAGTCCTTCAGAAGTTCTTAGTTTCATTAATAATATGATTGAAAAAAGTATTTCTGATTCTATGTTCATCTCTATGTTTTATGGGAAATATGATACGGATACTTCTACGTTCCGATATGCATCAGCTGGACATGAACCAGCACTCCTTTACCGTGCGGCGGAAAAGAAGTTTTTGCTATTAGAAAGCAAAGGGCTCTTACTTGGCGTACAGGAAGGTGCGAAATATGAAGAACGCATCGTTAGATTAGAAGAAGGGGACTTCATAGCTGTTATGACGGATGGTGTCACTGAAACGAGAACAGAAAAAGGCTTTATTGAGCTAGATATCCTTGAAAAGTTATTGCACGATGTAAAGTGTGAAAAAGCACAGACGATGGTTGACTTTATATTTAACCAACTATCTAAAATGCAGGATTATGTGTTGCATGACGATTTCACATTAGTTATTTTAAAGAAAGTAAATTAAAGGTTTAGTTTGTTCAGAAATGGGTATAAAACAAAAGGTGTGCAGAAAAATGTACATGCAATGAAAAAAATAAAGAAACTAATCGGGGTGTCGATATGAATTTACAAGTAGAGCAAATAGATAAAGATTTGGTTCATAATTTTAAGATTATCGGGGAAATCGATATATATACAGCGCCAAAACTAAAGGAACATTTAGCTAGTTTAGAGCAAGCAGAAGGAATGGAAGTTGAGTTGGACTTATCTGAAGTGAATTATATGGACAGTACAGGCCTGGGTGTTTTTGTTGGCTTTTATAAAGAAGTAACAGCTAATAATGGTAGTTTAGTAATCAAAGGTTTGAATCAACGTCTGTACCGACTGTTTGAAATCACTGGTTTAAATGAAATTATGCAGATAGAACAGGCTGAAGGTGGCGAAGATGATGCAAGTGTTTGATTATATCGAAGTAAAAGTTCCTGCTAAGCCACAATATGTAGGTGTTGCACGTCTTGCGATATCGGGTCTTGCGAGTCGTGTCGGCTTTACATATGACGAAATCGAGGATTTGAAAATCGCAGCAAGTGAAGCGTTGACGAACGCGGTGCAGCATGCTTATGATGATGGGAAAGCGGGCGAAGTCATTTTAGGTTGTGCCATCTACGAAGATCGTTTAGAGATTGTTGTTACAGATCACGGACAAAGTTTTGATTTTGAAGAAACGAAAAAGAAAGTCGGACCTTATCAAGATTGGAATGAAGAGTCACCGCTTAGAGAAGGTGGCTTAGGTCTTTATCTGATGGAGACGCTGATGGATGAAGTAAAAGTTGATCATGGGGAGGGCGTCATTGTTTTCATGACCAAATATTTGGGCAGAGAGCGGGGAGAAGGGCATGTCAAATCAACAGTCTTCTCGTGACAATGAAACGAAACAACAAGTGATTGAATGGATACACGAATATCAGGAGAATAATGATGAGGAAGCGCAGACGCAACTGGTCCTTCATTACGAACGACTCGTTCACTCGATTGCTCGTAAATATTCTAGGGGTCAATCGCATCACGAGGATATTGTGCAAGCGGGAATGCTTGGCTTATTGGGCGCTATTCGTCGTTTTGATCCGGAACAAGGGCGGAGTTTCGAGGCGTTTGCTGTACCGACAATCATTGGTGAAATTAAACGTTTTCTTCGTGATAAGACATGGGCTGTTCATGTGCCGCGCCGCATTAAAGAATTGGGACCGAAGATAAAAGCGGCTGTTGAGGTCTTGACGACAGAGTTTCAGCGTTCACCTATGGTGTATGAAATCGCTGAATACCTAAATACAGACGAAGAACTTGTACTTGAAGCGATGGAGATGGGCCGGAGTTATCAGGCATTGTCGATAGATCATACGCTAGATGCTGATTCCGAGGGCGGTACGATTACGTTGCTTGATATTATAGGTGAAGTTGATGATGGGTTTGAAAAAACAGATCAGCGAATGCTTGTGTTAAATGCCCTTAATGTCCTAAACGAGCGCGAAAGACAAATTATCCAGTATACATATATTGATCAGATGAGTCAGAAAGAAGCTGGGGAATTATTGGATATATCTCAAATGCATGTCTCTAGGTTACAGAGGAAAGCGATTAAAAAACTGCAGGAAGTTATTCTTACGAGCGGTGGTGCAAAACAGTGAAAACTTTTGAGAATGAATATGTAGAAGCTTGTATTTATCAACAGTCGAAAAAAGGAAATAAAGATTCTGGGGATGCTTACTACATTCATTCAGAAGAAGATTATTTCATTTGTGCAATTGCAGATGGCTTGGGGAGTGGGTTACTTGCAATGGAATCTGCTGAAGTGATCCCGGAAGTTCTGGAAGAATATCATCATGAATCACCTGACGATTTGTTACTGCGTTGCAATAAGGAGATGTTCCATAAACGTGGCGCCGCGGTCGGTATTGTAAAAGTTTATTATGCACAACAAACTTTGGAGTATAGTTGTGTCGGCAATATCCGTCTATATATTTTACAATCAAATGGTCAGATGATTTATCCTCTGCCGGTCATGGGTTATTTATCTGGACGTCCACAATTGTTGCGCACACAACGCTATCCGTATCATAAGAATGATCGTTTTTTCCTTCATTCGGATGGTGTGAACTTGCGCAGTCCGAAAAAGTACTTGCAGGAAAATTCAACACCATATCAGTTGTACAAGAAGGTTGAAAGTACGATTGAAGATCATGATGACGCGACATTTATCGCGGCAAGCCTGCTTCATTAAGTTGAGGCAGTTTTTTTATGTATAAAAATAGAAGGCGTAGGAAGGAAAGCGCTATCAATATATGCTATTATATGGAAAGGAGAAAGGGTGGTTGAAATGTCGAGAGATCTTATGGAAGCAACTGCGAGTCGAGCAGGAATTGACAAACGTCAAACTGCAAGTGTTATCGCACTTTTAGAAGAAGGCAACACAGTACCTTTTATTGCCCGTTATCGTAAAGAGGCGACGGGATCATTAGATGAAGTACAAATTAAGGATATTGAGAATGCGTATCATTATGTGAAAGCATTAGAACAACGGAAAGAAGAAGTGCTTCGTTTAATAGAAGAACAAGGAAAATTAGATGATTCATTAAAAGCTGAAATTGAACGTGCTACAGTATTGCAAAGAATTGAAGATTTATACCGCCCGTATAAGCAAAAACGCCGGACGAAGGCGATGATTGCTATTGAAAATGGTCTGGAACCATTAGCGGATCAGTTGATGCAGCAAACATCTGCGTCAATCGAAACGGTAGCACAAGCGTATATTAATCCTGAAAAAGAAGTCAATACAATTGAGGATGCTATAGAAGGTGCAAAATTCATCATTGCTGAACGTGTATCCGAAGATGCGTCTATGCGTGAGAGAATTCGTAAAATCACATGGTCCACTGGTAAATTGACTGCAACTCTGAAAAAAGATGCGGAAGACGATCGTAAAGTATTCGAAAACTACTATGAATATGAAGAACCGCTAAATAAAATCGTACCCCACCGAGTGCTAGCAATCAATCGTGGAGAAAAAGAAGATGTTCTGCGCGTAGGCGTAAGTTTCCCATCTGCTCGTATTGTTGGCGATTTAGAAAGAACCTATCTAAAGCATACTGCGACCCCAGCGGCTTTCTATATAAAAGAAGCATTGGAAGATTCGTTTAAACGATTAATCGCCCCTTCTATTGAAAGAGAAGTGCGAACAGCGCTCACTGAAAAAGCAGAAACGCAGGCGATTCATGTATTTTCCGAAAATCTAAGAAGTCTTTTATTGCAACCGCCGTTAAAAGGTAGAACCGTTCTTGGTGTCGATCCTGCCTTCCGTACGGGATGCAAGCTAGCAGTAGTAGATGAAACAGGGAAGCTACATGATATCTCTGTGATTTATCCGCACCCCCCAAAGCCGCAAAAAGAAGCTTCAAAAAAAGTAATACTAGATTTATTGAAGAAGTATCCAATATCGATCATCGCAATCGGTAACGGAACGGCTTCGCGGGAAACCGAGAAGTTCATCGTAGATCTGATTAAAGAAGCGACAGAACCAGTTTCCTACGTCATTGTCAATGAAGCGGGAGCGAGTGTGTATTCAGCATCGCCACAAGCTAGAGAAGAGTTCCCAGATTTACAAGTTGAACAACGTAGTGCGGTGTCCATAGCGCGTCGTTTACAAGATCCGCTGTCCGAGCTAGTAAAAATTGATCCAGAATCTATAGGTGTCGGGCAATATCAACATGATGTGGCGAAGAAGAATTTGACGGAATCTTTATCGTTCGTCGTTGAAACGGCAGTTAACCGGGTTGGAGTCAACGTCAATACAGCTTCATCATCTCTTTTGCAATATGTTTCGGGCCTATCTAAAACAGTCGCAGAGAATATAGTTAAAGCAAGAGAAGAAGCGGGTATGTTCACGAAGCGGACAGACTTGAAGAAAGTTCCTAGACTCGGTGCGAAAACATACGAGCAAGCTATAGGTTTCTTGCGCATACCCGAATCTAAAGAACGTTTTGATTCAACGGGAATTCACCCGGAAAGTTATAAGACTGCAGAATTGATATTAAAAGAATTAGGGTTACAGAAATCCCAACTAGGAACACCAGAAGTTACAGCTGCACTTGAAAAAGTAGATACTGCACAACTCTCATCTCAACTAGATGTAGGAGAAATTACACTTCAAGATATTATCCAAACGTTGCAACGACCAAATAGAGACCCGCGTGACGATTATCCTCAGCCGTTATTGAAAGCTGATGTGCTGGATATCAAGGATGTGCATGAAGGAATGGAACTGCAAGGAACCGTCCGAAATGTGGTTGATTTTGGTGCTTTCGTTGATATAGGTGTTTCTGAAGATGGGTTAGTCCATATTTCAAAACTGAAAAAAGGATTCGTCAAGCACCCACTAGATGTTGTGGCATCGGGTGATATTGTAACCGTCTGGATTGATTCAGTCGATCGTCAAAAAGGCCGTATAGCATTAACGATGCTACCTCCAACTAAATAAAGGAGGAAATTGAGTATGTCGGACGAGGAACTACAACAACTGGTCGAGTGTATTTCACAAGATATTTTTTATAAACCATTTGGACATCGTGCGATCTTCAATAAAAGGCTACGTACAACAGGTGGCCGTTATAAGTTATCCAATCACTTCATCGAGATCAATCCTCTCGTCATACAACTCTATGATGAAGATGAATTAATCGGAATCATTAAGCATGAGTTGTGTCATTACCATCTTCATATAGAAGGAAGAGGGTATAAACATGGGGATGATGATTTTAAACAGTTATTGCAAAGCACGAATTCACCACGTCATTGTAAGCCACTTGCACAACGCCGAGCCAAGAGTTCTGTCATTCATATCTATCGTTGTGTAAGTTGTGGTCTAGAATATCAAAGAAGAAGAAGAATGAATTGCAGAAAGTATCGCTGCGGTAAATGTGCAGGTGAAATTACCAAGGTGAATTAATAGGACGACCAAGTCGTCATGATTTGGTTGTCTTTATTATTGAAAGTAATAAGTTCAGCTGTCAATTAAATTAAAATGAAAAACAAATACGAGGTAAACGTTGTTAAATCAAGGTTTCCAAGGTGTTTAAAAAGTATTTTTAAAAACTTTAACGAAAACAGTTGACGAAATGAATGAGTCTGTCTATAATAGTAAAAGTCGAGTGAGACAAGCGAAACAAATTGCTTGCATGTTCGACAGACATTATAACGAAGGCCCCTTGGTCAAGCGGTTAAGACACCGCCCTTTCACGGCGGTATCACGGGTTCGAATCCCGTAGGGGTCACTTTTAGTAATCACAAACGAATGCCTAGAGATTTGGATTCAAATCATCATTAGTGGGGTATAGCCAAGCGGTAAGGCAACGGACTTTGACTCCGTCATTCGTTGGTTCGAATCCAGCTACCCCAGTCATTTTATTACAGTCGTTTCTAACGGTTGTTATAGAATCTAAAGAAGGTATTTGGTACAATTCGTTTCATTACTACTGAAACGAGCCGTTAGCTCAGTTGGTAGAGCATCTGACTTTTAATCAGAGGGTCACAGGTTCGAATCCTGTACGGCTCACCACTTTTTTTAAAAAAGTTGTTGACATCGTAGATCAGTCATGTATAATAGAGTTTGTCGCTAAAACAGAGCGGTAGTGGCGGAATGGCAGACGCGCTAGGTTGAGGGCCTAGTGGGGGTTAACCCCGTGGAGGTTCAAGTCCTCTTTACCGCACCAAACATTCTAACCAATACAATTTTATATGCGGGTGTAGTTTAGTGGTAAAACCTCAGCCTTCCAAGCTGATGATGAGGGTTCGATTCCCTTCACCCGCTCCATATTACTTAATAAACTGAACCTTGAAAACTGAACAGCAAAACGTTAGCGAAATAAACGTTTGTGCATCGACTCTGTCGGTGACATAAACAAAATGAGTATCTTAATTGATGCCAGCAAATGAAACTCGAGCTAATCGAATTTCTCTTTTATGGAGAGTTTGATCCTGGCTCAGGACGAACG
>NZ_PDYM01000031.1 GCF_002743055.1 Sporosarcina sp. P13
AGGTATATGACGTACTACAATCATTATCGTGGGCAATGGAATTTAAAAAAGTTGCCGCCTGCAAAATACAGGCAGCAACTTCAACAACTAGCATAGGCTTTTTTTAATTGTCCTTTACAAAGGGTACAGTTTATTGCCGCAGACGGATTATTCTTATGGATTAGTCACGATTTGTAAAGATCATTACCAAACGTACCAATTCAAGCACGGCAACAGCTGTAGCGGCAACGTATGTCATGGCAGCTGCGCTTAATACTTTCTTCGCTTGTGGTTCCTCATCATTTCGGATAATACCGAGTTGAACGATTTGATCCATCGCGCGAGAAGAAGCATTAAACTCCACTGGTAACGTAACGACCTGGAACAATACCCCAACAGCCATCAACAAAATCCCGATTCCAAGCAATGAATTCATGCTAGAAAATATTAAACCGATCATGATGAATACCCAAGATGCATTGGAAGTCAAACTAGCAACTGGTGCCAATCTGTGGCGGAAACGAAGAAACGCGTACGCTTCTTTATCTTGAATCGCGTGCCCTACTTCGTGCGCAGCAACTGCTGTTCCTGCTACCGATGCTTCGTGATAGTTACTTGTGGACAAAGCCACAATTTTCGTCATTGGATTGTAGTGATCTGTTAAAAAACCTTGTTGCTCTACTACCTTTACATCATGCAAACCATTTTGGTCTAACATGAGGCGGGCCACTTGAGCACCCGTCATACCTGAGGTCGAACGTATTTTTGAATATTTCTTATATGTGCTTTTCACTTTAAATTGCGCATAGATAGGAAGCAATATAATGAAACCAAAGTAAATCCAGAACACGACTATCTCTCCCCTTTCTCTCTTACCAATTTTATAATGTTTAAGTGCTAACTGCAACTTTTAACTACAGTTTCAACTGTCGCTCTTGTAGTCTTGATCTTAAACTCCAAACCGCGAGTCCGATGCACGCAACAGACAGCCAAAATGTGAAATAACCGATTTGCGGACTATACTTTGTTAAGTCATGATAGATTGGCATTTGACCAAAAACATAGTCAATGACATCATTATGCATTGTCCAAACCGCTGCAATTGCGATGTGCCAACCACTGAATCGATAGTTTTTCAAATAAAGAACGCCTTGTACTGCCATCGCAAAGTGTGAGCCGATGAGCATCCAGCCTACCGGACCAATGTAACCTGTCTCTACGAGCGTCAATAAATTCATCACCACAGCCCATAACCCATACTTCACCAATGTAATGAGTGCGAGCGCTTCCATCAATTTAAAATTCCGTTTAAGCAACCAGCCGATAATAGCTATTGAGAAAAACAACGTAGCTGTTGGACTATCCGGTACAAATATCCAAAACTTTGGCTCCGTAATTTCAAGTTGCCACATATACCAATCATAACCGTAGACCGAACCGAGTATGTTGATAAAGAGCAGAAGCCATAAGAATGATTTATGTGAAAGAAGAATCCATAACTGTGTCCATAATAAACGCAAAAGCAATACCCTCCCTTTGTCGGTCGCACCATATAGGACGTATATAAAGAAAAAAAGAGTCAGTTTCCTGACTCTTTTTTCTTACTTCGTATTTAAGCCTTCGATGAATTCAGCAAGTACTTGTAGGTCTTCATCTGAACCATCCCATGTACCAGCTGGCATACCGCCTTGACCATCATGAGCAATCGTAATGATTTCATCTGCAGTCAATCCAGTATTGGTTAATGGTAAACCAAGTCCACCTTGGAATGAATCACCGTGACAGCCGATACAAGAAGAACCTTGATAGATTTCATAGCCTTCAGCTGTTGTATCAAACTCTACTTCTTCAACGATAGCACCTTGAACTTTTGCTGCTTCCCAATCGTGGTTTACAACAGATTCCCAAGTTAAGTAGAAAATCGCTAAGAATGAAAGAATCATAAAGCCTGTTGGCAATGGACGCTTAAATGGACGTCTTTCTTTCGTTGTATCCATGAATGGAACTAGCATTAATGCCATAAATGCCAATCCTGGAATGACAATCGCACCGATCACGTTATATGGTCCGGAAGCGAATTCATATTTCAATAACTGATACATGAATAGGAAATACCAGTCTGGAATCGGTATATACATTGTATCCGTCGGGTCCGCTTGACGCTCAAGTGGAGACGGATGGGCAAGTGTAACGATTAGATAACCGATTAAGAAAATCGATCCAACCATCCACTCTTTCAATAGAAAGTTTGGCCAGAATGCTTCGGTTTTACCCGGATATTCTGAGTAATCTTTAGGTACGTTCGGCATTTTTCCTGCAGCTTTTATGCGCGAATCCCCAACAAATTTCATCCCTTTACCGCGGTGCATGTTATTCCCTCCTTCTTAAATTTCAGATGACCCTAACCAAAAAATTGGTTCTTATAGTGGTCCGGAAATACCTTGTCTTCTGATCATGATAAAGTGTGCTGCGAGCAACCCAAGCAAAGCAGCCGGTAGGAAAAACACATGAATCGCGAAGAATCTTGTTAACGTCTGAGCACCTAATATCGTGGAATCACCCGCGAGAAGAATTTTAATCTGTTCTCCGATAAATGGTACTGACGCGGCAATCTCAATCCCAACTTTTGTTGCAAATAGAGCTTTCATATCCCAAGGCAGTAGATACCCTGTGAAGCCTAGACCCAGCATTACGCCGAAAATCAGCACGCCGACTACCCAGTTAAGCTCACGAGGTTTCTTATAAGACCCTGTAAAGAATACACGCAAAGTATGTAGGAACATCATGACAATAACTAACGAAGCTCCCCAGTGGTGCATCCCTCGCACAAGTTCACCGAATGCAACATCATTTTGAAGGTAGAAAACTGATTTCCATGCGTTTTCGATATCCGGTGTGTAATACATTGTCAGGAACATACCAGACAAGATTTGGATCACCGTTACGAAGAACGTCAAACCTCCGAAACAATAGATGAATGCAGAAAAATGATGTGCAGGGTTTACGTGCTCAGGTACTTCATGGTCAGCGATATCTCGCCAAATTGGAGTGATATCTAACCGTTCATCCACCCAATCATAAATTTTATTTAACACTGCGGTCGTACCCCCTTACCCTTTAGACTAATGTGTTCGGTATTGTTCCACCAAGATAGACAAATCCGTCGATGACTTCCACTTCATATTCATCAAGTGGTCCAAGCGGCGGTGATCCTGGTATGTTATCACCATTTTTTTTGTAACGTCCTGCGTGACATGGGCAGAAAAATTCGTTTTTATACACGTCCCCTTCCCAGTTAACTGTACACCCTAAGTGTTTACAGACTGGAGAAAGTGCTATGACCTTGTCGCCTTCTTTGTAGACCCAAGCCGTGTTAGATTCATCAGATGTGTACCACGCGTCTTGTCGGTCTTTGATTGTATAGTCTACGCGAATTGGAGTCTCTGTTAAATCAGCGGCTTTTTGCGGTGTTGGAATCATATCCGACCCACCGGTATTAGCTAGTACAGGATCAATCGCGAAACGAATCATTGGCATCAACATAGCAGAAGCCATGAACCCACCAGTTCCCATTAGTGTATAACTCAGGAACGTGCGTCTAGACACTTTATTGCTCATCAGTAATTTCCCTCCTCTTACTCCAAAGTCAGTCCCACGGACATTCTTTTGCTAATTGTAATACTAGGACATATCTATGATATATCAATATGAAACTAAATTCAATAATGCTTTTAGTAGGCCTTTAAGTTTGTGAACAAATATTAAGATTATGTGACAAACGAGAAAGAGGCTTTCATGTTGTACAAATAAGTGCTTTAGCTGATTTCGATTGCTGAATCAGTTTACTGCACGTTCCACTTCTCCATAAAATGCGTCAGGACTTGTCGTAGTTGATCCTCCATGATTGTTTGGCGCAAGTGATCGTCCATCGTTTCGAGTGGAATCGATGGCAACCAAACGACTTTACCTTCTACAGTTACAGAAGTCCATTTGGCATCTGTAGTTAGGTAAAAGGTATGTGCAAACGAAGATTTCTTCAAGTCTTCAGAAAGCGTGTCTGCGAGTTGTTGTAAGTCCGTAGACTGTGTGTAGGAAACTGGTGGCATGAACATCATACGCCCCTTGAACTGTTTCTCTATAAACATCGATAGATTCATAAGAAATTCAGAAGATGATGCGCTATTTTTCATCGTTTCTGGTCTCGTATCGATTGAGAGTAACGGCACAACAATGGTATCAATATAATCTTTCTGATTGATATATGTATCCACATCTTTTGGTACCCAATTCATTTTTCATTCCTCCAATCCTTGTTCCATAAAGTGTAGCTTAAACATTTGCCCAACGCAAACCAATGACTTCACCAAGGTTGGTGAAGTCATTGGTCTTTTTTCATTTCATTCAACAGCTCGGTTAAGCTAATAAACAGTTCGCGATCCCCTTTGTCGAGTGCTTCATCAATCCGTTTGTTCAACATCTCTTTCGTCATGATTGTGAAGCTCTCTTCCAACAGACGTTCTGCGACTTCCTGGTCTTTTCTTTTCGTTAAAAGATCTTCAGGCACATACGGATTTTCTTCCGCCACACTTGCATATTCAGGACATTTATAACTGTCTTTGAAATTTAACTGAATGAACATGTCCTCATTAGGGTGTAAGCGCAAGTCGTGAAAAGATTTCTCCGCATCCGCGGTCATGAGATTGCCTTTGTAAAAACGGAATGGGATACTGTCTACTTCTGTAGTGGAAATAATCATGGCCCGCGGACAGTGATGAGCTTCATCCGTAAAGTGAACATTGGTCAATAAATGTTCATTGCTTAGAAGATAATTTAAAATCCATACACATTCCCGACGCTTTAATCGATAGCGCTTCAAAAACCACCTCAAAAAATCTTTCTTGGCAGCAACAGGAACCATGGCATTCATTTCATACCCCCTCTTCAGATTGCGCGTCTACATATGCCGTCCATTCTTCTGCTTGTGGATTGACTACTACTAGTTGCTGAATGACTGGCAATGCTTCGGATGATTTACCTTCTTCTAGCAAGAATCGGGCATATTGATCCAAAAAGTCCGCATCTTCTTTCATCCCATCATATGCTTTCAAATATATTTCATACGCCTTTTTATAATTTTCTGTACGTTCGTAAGCGTAAGCAAAGAATGCGTGCAATAATGGTATCTCTAATTGATCGGCTTCTGCATATGTCAATAACTCTAGTAATGACTCATCATCTTCTTGCTGATTATATAATGATGCAAGGGTTACAAGCGCATCTATATATTCAGGGTCCAAGACGAGTGCTTCTTTCAAATGATTTTCAGCTTGCTCTGGCAATTGCAGTTTAAGAGCTGACTTTCCAGCCGCGAGTTGCAGTTCCTTATCAAAAGCATCACGTTCGATTCCTTTTTTGAATAATTGTAGCGCTTGCTCATCTTCGTTTTGTTGCGCATAGCTTTGACCTGCAAGCATATAAGCGGAAAAATAATCTGGATCCATCTCAAGTAATTGCTCAAGACGACTGATTGCGTCGGTATAGCGCTCTGTTTGGTAATAAGCGAGCCCTAAGCCAAATAACTCTTCTGGATTCGCTTGCTTCTTTAGTAGCTCCTCATAGAACGGAATCGCTTCTTCATATGCAGCTCCCGCACTATACGCTTCTGCTAAACGTGAAGATATGCTAACGCCTGCTAGTTCATCGTTCGTCTCGTGCAATTTGTTATAGATTCTTACCGCTTCACTATAGCGACCCGAGTCTAGCAATAATTCCGCTTGCGCCAATTGAATGACCGGTTCATGTGGAGCAAGTGCCGCTGCTTCACGTACTTTAGCTAACGCTGTTTCCGCAAAGCCAAGCATTTGGTAGTAGTCGGCTTGTGCAAGTAGCGCTTGCACAAACTCTTCTTCATCTTCTTTAATATCAGTCAATAAAAGTAGCGCATCATCTTCCTCACCGAGTTCAATCAACGCAGCAGCACGATCTATTTTCAACTGTGCTTCATCAGGGAAAACAAGTAGTAATTGTGCAAAAATACCATCTGCTTGTTCGATGAAACCATAATTGATTAGAAGATTGGCTACATCATATAATGCATCATATTCATGATTCGCTTGAAGTGTTTGGATTTTTTGTTGTAGAGCATCTGCATCCCCATCTAATAAAAGCTGCTCCATTTCTTGCAATAAATTCATTTTTTCACCCGAACTTTCTGTTAGACTTTAGTGTTTCACTAGATTCGAAAGATCTTCGAAAAAATGTGGATAGGAGATTGCAATACACGAAGGATTGTCAATATGAACAGGCTCTGACGTTATTAAGCCTGCAATAGCAGCCATCATTCCAAGACGATGGTCACCATACGATTGAAGAGTTCCTCCCGTCAACGGCGTCGGACCAGTAATGATCATGCCGTCTTTCGTTGTCTCGATAGTCGCCCCTAGCTTTCGTAACTCCGTAGCCACCGCTTCGATACGGTCGGTTTCTTTGACACGCAATTCTTCCGCGTCTTTAATAATCGTTTGACCTTCCGCTTGTGTAGCTAATAAAGCCAAAACTGGTAGTTCGTCGATTAATCTAGGAATCAAATCGCCACCAATTTCAGTCGCTTGTAACTTCGAATGCTTGATTCGCACGCTACCATAACGTTCTCCTGAAAAGCCTTGCTCATCCAAAATATTTATGTGTACACCCATCGATTCTAGTACATCCAATATTCCAGTACGAGTCTGATTCAATCCAACTTTCTCAAACGTTACTTCACTATCTTCCACCATTGCCGCAGCAACCATGAAAAACGCAGCAGATGAAATATCGCCAGGCACTACAACATCAGTCCCCGTCAATTGTTGTCCACCTTGTAAGCGAATTGTTTTATCCGATTGTTCTACATTTGCTCCAAATTGCATCAGCATGCGTTCAGTATGATCTCTTGAAACAGCTTGTTCCGTTACAGACGTTACTCCTTCTGCCTGAAGTCCAGCTAGAAGTATAGCAGACTTCACTTGTGCGCTCGCTACAGGCATATTATAGTCAATCGCTTGTAACGCTGCACCTTTAATTGTAAGCGGTAAATAGTCCGCTTGTCCTTCGCTCGTGATGTTCGCACCCATCAAGCCCAGCGGATCGGTCACTCGCTTCATTGGACGCTTGGATAAATATTGATCACCGCACATTACAGAAGTGACCGATGCCCCCGATAAGATGCCGAGCATTAGACGTGCAGTCGTACCTGAATTACCTGCGTCAAGTGCCTCAGTAGGTGTCTGCCAATTAGCAATTCCCGGACTTTCTACTACGACATCTGTCCCTTCGCGTGTAATCGTTACGCCAAGCTTACGGAATATTTCAATCGTACTTAAACAATCTTCTCCGTCTAGAAATCCTGCAATTGTCGTCTTCCCTTTAGCGATGGACCCGAGCATAACCGCACGATGAGAAATTGATTTATCTCCCGGTACTTGTAGCGCTCCGCGGAGGACGGGTCGTTCAAATGAAACAGTCTTCTGTTGTGACATCTAGCTCTCCTCCTTTAAATTATGTGCATATTAAAGTATGTGCATGGAATAATCGGTTTCTTGTGTCAGCACTTGTCGCGCACGTTTACGCTCAGCTGTTGATTGGAAACTGATTACTAGAATACCGTAGACATCGGTACGTGTTTCTACGATGCGTATATTCGTTAAACTAATATCTGCATCTGCAAGGATTTTCGTAATTTCAGAAATAACCCCTGGATGGTCGGGCACATCAATATGCAAATCAAATGTCATATAAAGCGCACCTTGAACTGCCCCTTCATATGTAGAAGGCAGTTGATCGCGATACGTTTTCGCTTGGGCAAAGAAATCAAAAATTTGCTCCGGATTATTATCAACGAGCATTTCACGGATATTCGTCATTTCATCTAGCCAACCGTCAACTTGGGACAGTAGTTCTTCCCTATTTTGAATCGTAATATCACGCCACATAACAGGATCTGCCGAAGCGATTCGCGTTAAGTCACGGAAACCACCAGCCGCCAACTGTTTAACGAATGGTTGTCCTTCTTCTTGTGCCTCTAAACGTCCGACTAAAGAAGAGGCGATGATATGCGGAAAGTGACTAATAATTGCAGTCATGCGATCATGTTCTTCTGCTTGCAAGACGATAAGTTTCGCTTTCGTTGCCTCAAACAACGTCTCTAGAAGTGAAATTTTCTCTTCCGATGTGTCAGTTGTAGGCGTTAAAATATAATAGGCATTTTCAAAAAGATGTTCCATCGCTGCCGATACGCCACTTTTATGGGAACCTGCCATTGGATGGCCACCAATGAACGTAATACCGCTCTCCTGCAATTTTACCGCAGCATCCATGATTGGTTTTTTCGTGCTTCCCGTATCCGTCACAATCACATGTTCTTTAAAGTTCCAATCAATCGCTTCTTCAAATAACTTGACCGTCGTATTGACAGGAGTCGCAAAAATAACAAAGTCAGCCTGCTCACAGGCTGATTTTGCGGAAGGTGCGACTGTATCAATAATCCCTCTGCGAAATGCTTCATCAGCAGTCGCGTATGAGCGGTCAAAACCGATAATATGAACATCGGGATTTCGTTTTAATGCCAGACCGAGTGATCCTCCGATCAATCCCAGCCCGATTATGCTAACAGTCGTTTTCATTATCATCTATCCTTATTTGTTAGTTAATAATTGATCAAAAGCTTTAAAGAAGCCCGTATTTTGCTGTTCTGTTCCGATCGTCACACGTACAAATCCTGGTGTACCAAGTAAATTACCACTGCGAACAATATAACCGTGTTGTAGCAGAATTTCACATGCTTCATTTGCATCCACCGGCACTTCGATTAGTACGAAGTTTGTTTCGGAAGGGTAGATTGCTAGTTGGTTTTCTTTAGCATACGCAACGTAACGAGTACGTTCTGTCTCATTTTTCGTTACACAGTCTTTTAGGAACTGCTGATCAGCAAGAGCCACTTCAGCCGCTCCAAGCGCTAGCGTATTACAGTTAAATGGGTTACGTACCTTATTCAACTCTTGGATAATCCCTTCATTCGCAACGGCATAACCAATACGGAAACTTGCTAATCCGTAAGCTTTTGAGAACGTACGAGAGACAAGTAAGTTGTCGTAATCGTGGATCCAGCGCATCGCATCTTCTTGCTCAGATGACGTGACATATTCGAAATATGCTTCATCGAGTACAATTAATGCTGTTTTTGGAGCACGATCTAAAAAGTCTTTAATTGTTTGACTCGGTAGGAAATTACCTGTCGGGTTATTCGGATTACATACCCAGATGATTGCTGTCTGTTCATCAGCAACTTGTAAAAAGCCTTCTAAATTATGATCACCGTTATCAAGCATCTCTACTTGACGGATTTCCGCACCTTCAACTTTCGCATTATGCGCGTATTGTGGGAACGTCACGGAAGCCATTACGGTGTTCGCGCCTGGTTGCAACAAGGCTCTGGAAATGATTGTAACCATTTCATCTGATCCATTACTAATTATTAATTCATTTGGATCTACTTCGTGATAGTTCGCTAAGTCCGCACGTAGCCCTGATGTGTAGACGTCTGGATACATTTCAAACTGGTCTGCGCAAGAACGTAAATATTCTGCAACCGCAGGCGATGTGCCGTAAGGATTTTCATTTGACGCTAATTTGTGTACCTCTTGAAGGCCGTATGTACGTTTCACTTCGGCAATAGAACGCCCAGGTGCGTATGGCCTCATAGAAGATAAGATTGGCTTCCAATTCATTAGGGTAGTTCCTCCTTGTAACAAATTCGTTATTTTTGAAGATCTGGTCGTAGCTGCACTGCATTGTTGCGGTAAATATGTTGTATTTCGTTTTGTGGTGTAGTGGTGTTAACATTCATCATGACGCGGATACATTTGCGCATCGAGCCTGGCACATCAATTTCGTGCGTGCACATTACAGGTACATATGTCCATCCTTCAATAGAGCGAATCGCTTTCGCTGGGAATGCTGCTTTGACATCCATTGTTGTAGAGACAATGACAGAACCAATGTCATCCGGTGTGAATTGATTGGCCTCAGCCATTTCTAATACGAGCTCTTCTGTAGCTTGTAGGATTTCTTGTGCATCATCAAGATCAACAGTCGTTGCTCCTCTAATACCTCTAACACTCATACGATTACCTCACTTTCTAACTTTCCCTTAAACTCTTCAAATGCTTGTCGGCATTCTTCCGTGCTGATTTCCTTTACAAATGGTTGACCCAATTGTTTCAATAAGACAAAATTCATTTTTCCAAAGGAAGCTTTCTTATCTTTTTGCATATAAGATAATAACTCTTCGAAGCTATAGTTAAAGACTGGATTGAATGTATAGCCGTTACGCTTTGCAAAGCGCAAGTAGCGGCCCGTGAAATCAGCTGGCAAGTCACCATGTTTTTCACTTAACAAGAAGGCATAACCCATACCAATCATGACACATTCACCGTGACTTAAATTGCCGAAACCTGACGCAGCTTCTACCGCATGACCAAATGTATGACCAAAATTTAAGTATTTACGTGTCGAATGTTCGAATTCATCTTCACCAACGATTTGTGCTTTGACACCGATTCCCCGTAGCAATTCCGGCTCTAACCATTTGACGGAAGGTGCTGAAAATTGTTCTTCTTCTAGCAACTTTTCTGTCCAGTCTGCATCCGAAATGAATGCGTGTTTAACCAATTCTGCCATACCCGAACGCATTTCTGAAGCGGGTAACGTCTTAAAAACATCCGTATCAAATAACACTGCTGATGGCTGATGAAATGAACCTACCATGTTTTTACCTTCTGGCATATTAATCGCTGTTTTGCCACCAACTGCACTATCATGCGCAAGGACAGTTGTAGGGCACTGAATAAAGCGAATGCCTCTCATGAACGTCGCAGCTACGAAGCCTGTCAAATCGCCACAAGCGCCGCCACCGAAAGCGATAAGAAGCGAGTTACGTGTGAATCCTTCTTGTAGTAAGAACGATTGGCACGCTACATACACTTCTGGCATTTTACAACTCTCTCCACCTGGCACAATTTTCACGGATACTTCGCGACCAGAACTCGCAAGCGCGTCTTGTAGCATAGGCAAATGCAATTCTGCCACATGTGCATCCGCAATAATACCAATTTTATCTGTGCTCTTTAGTAACTCCGCGTATTCCGTCGAAAACATTTTATATGTTTGCGATCCTACATAGACATCGTACTGGTGATCGCGGACGGAAACCGTTAACTTTTCCATCTTAAAACTCCTTTACATATTGTCTATATTGTTCGATATCTCTCTGTAAACCATCCATTGTGTCCGAACGGAATTCATCCATAATCGCTTTCGCCATTTCTGTTGCAATCACATGCTCCGCCACGACTGACGCTGCTGGAACCGCACAAGGATCCGAACGCTCGATTGTCGCAACAAATGACTCCTTCGTATCAATATCAACACTTTCAAGCGGCTTGTACAATGTAGGAATCGGCTTCATGACGCCACGCACAACGATCGGCATACCTGTTGTCATACCGCCTTCTAGTCCGCCCAAGCGATTAGACTTGCGGTAATAGCCAAGCTCTTCATTCCAGCTAATTTCGTCATGCACTTCACTTCCTGGCATTTTCGCCATGTCGAAACCTAGACCAATCTCTACCCCTTTAAACGCGTTAATACTCATCATCGCGCCAGCTAATTTGCCATCCATTTTGCGATCGAATTGAACATAGCTGCCGATTCCAGGAGGGCAACCTTCGATGATGACTTCTACTACTCCACCGAGCGTATCGCCACGTTTTTTAATATCATCAATGGCTTCGGTCATTTTAACGGATGCTTCTTTATCTGCACAGTACACTGCATCTTCTTCTACAATTGCGCGTAACTCTTCGATAGCTAATCCTGCGTAAGTCGAAGGATCTGTTTCGATTCCACCGATTTCCGTTACGTGAGCAACCGTTTCGATGCCTAGTTGACGTAAAAATTGTTTCGCAACCGCCCCGATTGCTACGCGCATTGTTGTTTCACGTGCAGATGAACGCTCAAGTACATTACGCAAGTCGCGATGGCCATATTTCATACCTCCAACTAAATCCGCATGTCCGGGACGCGGTCTTGTGATTTGACGCTTCACATCTTCAGGATTGACGTCTTCCGGAAGTGGTTCAACACCCATAATGCTTGTCCAGTGCTTCCAGTCATCATTAACGACTGTTAACGTAACCGGTGAACCCATCGTCTTACCATGACGTACACCAGAAGTAATTTCCACGCGATCCTTCTCAATTTGCATTCGGCGTCCTCTACCATGTCCACCTTGTCTTCTCTTTAATTCTTTATTGATCATTTCGGCCGTCAATTCCATCTGAGCAGGTAATCCCTCGATGATTGCTGTCAGTTGTGGACCATGTGATTCTCCAGCTGTAAAATACCGCATGTTTAATTCACTCCTAGAATAATCTATTATTTTTTCCGATAAAAGAATGTATCTACTGATTCAAAGCTATATTTTTCAGGATTGAATATTTGCTCTGTACTGCCAACAAATAAAATCCCACCTGGTTTTAACGCTTTAGAAAAGTTCATATAAATAAGATTTTTCGCTTCTTCTGTAAAATAAATCATGACGTTACGGCAGACAATTAAATCATAATTCGTATCATAATGATCTTCCAATAAATTATGCTGTTTGAACGTAACTGTCTTTTTGATATCATCTACTACTTGATACGATTGCCCTTCTTTAACAAAGTATTTGGCAACAATCGGTTTAGGCACTTCTTTTAACGAGCGTTCACCATAGAGTCCTACTTTTGCGCGTTCTAAGACACCTACATCCAAATCAGTTGCCGTAATGGAAATATTGCGTAATGGTACATGTGAAGATAATACCATTGCCAAAGAATAAGGCTCTTCACCAGTCGAACAAGCTGCACTCCAAATTTTTAATCGTTTATTTTTTTCTAGTAATTGCGGAAAAATCTTTTTCTCCAAAACATTCCAACGAACCGCATTGCGGTAAAATTCTGACACATTAATCGTCATGCGGTCCAAGAATTCATCCAACAAACTTTTGTCAGCTTGAATCGCTTGGAAATATTCCCCAAAATCACGATAACCTTTCTTTTCATATAAAGAGGTGAGCCTACGTTTCATCTGTGCTTCTTTGTATAACGATAAGTCGATGCCAGTCTTCTGTTTAATCCCTTGAATCAATATCGAGTAATCAGACATGTATTGCCCCCTCCTCATTACCCTATCTTTCTATTTACGTTCCTATTATAGCGGAAAACACTTCCTGTATGTATAAGAAAAACAGCCACGCGAAATTCGCTCGGCTGTTTTTGGCGATTAGTTAATCCAGTTGTTCACTGTTTTGTCATAAGTCACAAGCTCTTCTTCTTTGAAGAACAAGTTGATCTCGCGGCTTGCTGACTCAGATGAATCTGAACCGTGTATAATATTCTTGCCTACAGTTACAGCGAAATCTCCACGGATTGTTCCAGGAGCAGATTCTGTTGGATTTGTAGCACCCATCATTAAACGTGCAGTAGAGATGACGTTCTCACCTTCCCAAACCATTGCGAATACTGGTCCAGAAGTGATGAAATCTACAAGTTCTCCGAAGAACGGACGTTCTTTATGCTCACCGTAATGTTGCTCAGCAAGGTCTTGAGAAATATTCATCAATTTCCCACCAACTAATTGGAATCCTTTGTCTTCAAAACGACCAACAATTTCACCTATTAGGTTACGTTGTACGCCGTCTGGCTTTACCATTAAAAATGTTCTTTCCATTTATGAAACACTCCTTCATCTGTCTATGGGAATTTACCCTTTTAAATCGTACCATTGTCACCTTTTTCTTTCAACTAATAATGAGTTTGAAGAGCAAAAGATGCGTAAAAATCTTCCGAAAACTATATAGAGCTAAAAAATCGAATCAATATTTTCGTTGTCCGATAAAGTCAGCTATTTGGATTAACGCTTTTTTTGATTTACCATTCGGTAAGCTATCTAGTTCATTTAATGCTTTCGCCAAATAAAGATTGCTAATATGTTGAGCTTTTTCAAGAGCACCACTTTGTCGAATATAGCGCAACATATTCTGGCGATCCGCTTCTGCCATCTGCCCCGTAAATGCTCGTTCCATAAACGGTTTGAACTCCATATCGTCTTTTATGTATAAGATAGGCAAGGTGATATGGCCGTTCAACAAATCACTACCCGCTGGTTTGCCGAGCTCTGAGTCTGTTGAAGTGATGTCCAAAATATCGTCGATGATTTGAAATGCCATACCTGTAAAATAGCCATATCTTCTAAGTTTCTGGACAGTTTCCGCATCTGCATCCGCACTTAACGCACCCAGTTCACAGCTTGATGCTAATAATAATGCTGTTTTACGTTTGATCCGCTTCAAATAATCCCGTAGATTTTGATCAGTTTGTTGCTGGAAATCAATTTGTATAATTTCCCCTTTGCATATTTCAAGCATGGTTTCTGCAAGGATTCTATGTACTGATTCTTTCTCAATGCCGCCAATAGATGTCAACGCGCGTGAAAAGATGAAATCACCGGCATACATTGCAACCCGGTTATTCCATTTCGCTTTGACCGTCTCCAATCCACGCCGCATGTCTGAATCATCTATGACATCATCATGGACAAGTGAAGCCATATGGATTAATTCTAGCGACACCGCGACTTTAGCTACATTTTCAAGAGAGTAACGCCCGAAGTGTGCCGCCAAAATAACAAAGATCGGCCGAATTCTTTTCCCTCCTGCTTTCAATAAATGCAAAGACGCTTGACGGACAATGGGAGAGGAAGATTGCACGGAACGCTCAAGCTCTTTTTCAATATAAGCCACATCTTTGCGGAAATCCGTATAAAGTGACATCAATTTAATTTTTTCCAAACCCATTACCTTCTCCCGTGTACTCATTATTTGTATGCGATATGGCCCGCCGCCGCACCGCCACTGTAAGACTTGTACGAAACTTCTTGATAACCAGCATCGACGAATAACTGTGCTAGCTCTTTCATTCCTGGAAAATCATTAGCAGATTCTTGAAGCCATGAATATTCTTTATAACTTTTCGCAAATAGTTTACCGAATAAAGGCATCACATATTTAAAATAAAAACGAAACGCTTGTCGATACACCGGAATCTTAGACTGAGATGTTTCTAGACAAACCGCCATACCACCTGGCTTTAATACACGTCGCATCTCTTTTAAAACCGTTAAGTAATCCGGTACATTACGCAATCCGAAACCAATAGTCACATAATCAAATGTGTTGTCAGGAAATGGAAGAGACATCGCATTTCCTTGCAGCAGCGTAAGATTTGGGTAAGGTTCAACTTTCGGTCTAGCGGAATCCAGCATATTTGCACTGAAATCCAAACCTACTACTTCACCAGTTGGACCCGCTTCTTTAGCAAGTGCCACCGTCCAATCTCCTGTGCCACAGCAAACATCAAGCGCCTTCGCACCCGGTTGCACATTCATACGAACCATAATATCATTGCGCCATTTAATATGCTGATTAAAACTGATGACGGAATTCATTTTATCATAGTCTGTTGAAATTTTTTCAAAGACGTTATGAACTTTTTCTTCTTTTGAGGTCGCCACGTTTTGCCCCTTCTTTCTAGTTCAGTTTGCTTTCTCCTAGCTCAAGCATCCCTACTAATTGGTTTACTACAGGTTTATGTAAGAAAAAGCTATTTTGTAATTTGTCATCCAGATTTCTTTGGTACCTATCAATCCACTGTTCCGTATCTATAGTTGTTGGTGCTAGATGCGGAAACTTCATATGACTCAGATCCTGTTTATTACTTTCGTTCAACCAAAGTAAAGGGAACAGTGATTCTACAATGGCTATATAGCGCGTAAAGCCAAATGTCTGGTAGAATTCCACAATGCATCCACTTTCCACTTCACTGATTAATCGCAACCGATCAACAAGTGAGTTAGGAGGCACTTGTAGCAACGTTGTTTTACATTCATTGATTCTACCTATTGCGGCAGATAACGAACGGATCAGATGGAAGTTAGGGATTGACGCCAATAACTTATAGTGAATACCACTAAAGTGATCACCTGCGAGAACCATCAATTGCTGTTCTTTGGATGAAGCGTCCGCTATATCAATTTGATCATGAATATCAAACGCCGTATGGATGGCGCCAATAGCTAACGCTGCAGTATGCATTTCATGGGTCCATTGTTCTCCGTTCAATAACGGCAACAATAGTAATGTTGCTTTTCGTCTATCAATCGCTGCATGACCTGCATCGCGCTCGATAATCGGCTGATAAATAGCGCGTCGCAAGTTTTGTATATAATTGTCGACTTGGTCAGTGAATCCTTGTGTCTCCATCAGTACGCTCCATTCCCGTTAGTCTTCGCCGGTCATTCTTTTTCTTCACTCGAAATTACTCCATGAGCTGTATGGATTTCAGCTTCACCCCGAATTTTGATGGCGGACGTATGCTCGGTGAACTGCGCAATCATGACTTCTCCCCGATCTAGTTTTTCGGTATGGTGAAACTTCGTGTCATTCCCTCGTGTGAGCCCAATGACATTCACTCCATCTTTTTTTGCTTTGATAATTAGATAATCAGGTTGTGTCATTTTCGCATCTCCAGTCTCTATATGGTCTTAATGATAGCATATAAATCGAGCACTCGGCAAAGACCTCAATTCGTTCTAATGAGAGAAAGAATTTCAGCCCGTTTCACGTCATCATGTTCATAGATTCCTCTAGCCACTGTCGTGATGGTCTTCGCTCCTGGCTTTTTAATCCCCCTCATCGTCATGCACATATGCTCGGCTTCAATGATGATATAGACACCGACTGGATTAAGCATTTCCATCATAGCGTCAGCAACGGTTGATGTGATGCGTTCCTGTAGCTGCGGACGGCGCGCTGTCGTTTCCACGGCTCTTGCTAGCTTACTCAGTCCAGCAACTACCCCGTCACGCGGAATGTACGCTACATGCGCTACACCATAAAACGGCACTAAGTGATGTTCACACATCGAATAAAACGGGATGTCTTTCACCAAAACAACTTCATCATGATTTTCGTGGAAAACGACTTCAAAATATTCTTTTGGGTCTTTATTTAATCCTTCAAATACCTCTTTATACATTTTGGCGACACGCTTAGGTGTATCCAGTAAGCCTTCACGCGTTGGATCTTCTCCAACAGCTTCCAATATCATCGTAACTGCTCGTTCTAATTTATTCATATCTTGCTCATTCATCTCAGCATGTCCTCCTTATTAGGAACAAAACCTATTTCACCAAAATAGTAGCACATTCCACACATTCCGTACAGTTAGGGTACTCATTATGTATTCTTTTGTCGAAACGTAAAGGAGTCCATCCACGGTCATCTGATTGTCAGATTCGCTGGACAGACTCCTATGTAAAATCTCGAATTATTTTACTGCGTCTTTAAGTGCTTTACCTGCTTTAAAAGCTGGAACTTTACTTGCAGCGATTTCGATTTCTTCACCTGATTGTGGGTTACGTCCTTTACGTGCAGCACGCTCACGCACTTCAAAGTTTCCGAAACCAATCAATTGAACTTTGTCACCGTTAGCAAGAGTTGATTGAATTGTATCGAATACAGCTTCAACAGCTTTAGTTGCGTCTTTTTTTGTTAGACCTGCCGCTTCTGCTACAGAGTTAATTAATTCTGTTTTATTCACACCGTTCACCTCCTCTCAAAGGGGATGCTACTGCTTGTTAACACTGTAAAAAGAGTAACATAAGAAAAACGACGGTGCAACAATATTATCGTGCTTTTCCTTTATTCACGGCATTTCTAAGGTTTTCTTGTGAAATCAATAGAAAAAAGATCCGTTTTCCGGATCTTTCTCTGTTTAAAGCTAGATTTTGAGTGTGTCAAACAATAAATGTAATCATACCTTTATTTCCATCGTTGACCATTTGTTCTATCGTTTCACGCAGTCTTTTTCTCGCTCTGTCAGGAACGGCAGCTGTTTTATAACGAATGCTTTCTTTCATTACCTCGTGCAGGGGCGTGCCAAATAATTGTGTTTCCCATAACGCATCGCGATCATGTAAATAGGCATTTTTCAATTCCTTAAGTAAATGATGACTGTGGAACTCCGAGCCGATCAACGGCGCAAATTCCGCCTCCATGTCGATGCGTATAATGTGCAAGGACGGAGCTTTCGCTTTCATTTTGACACCGTAGAATGTGTCTTGCTTAATAAGTTCAGGTGCTGTAGGCTGGAAGTCCTCAATCGAAGGTAGCGCCACACCATAACCAGACTTTTTAGCCGTTTCAATCGCTTCCGCATACATATCATACGATTTTTTTGCTTTCACGGCTTCTTTAATAAATACGAGCCAGTCTTTTTTCGAACGCATTTCTGTGCCCATAAACTCTTCACAAACCGCAACATACGCTTGTTCATCCATATCGATATTGACAATCGCTTTGCCTTTTCCTGCATCAACTTCTACGACTTCGGCTTGTCGCACAAACTCCTCTTCTTGCAATAACTCGGCAATTTCCTGTACTTTACGAATTTTCGAGACGCCTAGGAAACCGTCGTTAATAATATGGTCAATACGTGCATTCAGCTTATGATCATCGCCAAGCTCCTCCATCCAATCCGGACGCTGAAGTTCGATATCCGTAATCGGAAACTCGTACAACGCTTCTTTTAGAATCAGTTGGATTTCTGCTGCATTCAGCTGATCCGCACTGATTGCAATAACCGGAACACCATACTTTTCATGTAATTGACGCTTCAAATCTACTGCGCGCTCATGGGCCGGCATTTTAGAATTCAGTACAATAACGAACGGCTTACCAATTTCCTTTAACTTTGAAACAATTTCAATTTCTGCCACTTCAGCAGCAGCTCGTGTAATATTGTTCACCGTACCGTCTGTTGTCAACAAAATGCCGATTGTAGAATGATCTCGAATGACTTTGTCTGTTCCGATACGCGCTGCTTCCTCAAACGGAATCGGTTCATTATGCCAAGGGGTATGCACATATTTCGGACCGTTTTCATCTTCATAGCCTTTGACCCCATCAATGACGTAGCCTACACAGTCTGCTAAACGAATTTGAAATGCCAGTTCACCGTCGCCAATCGATACGCTCGTACCTTGTGCCGGTACAAATTTCGGTTCGGCTGTCATGATCACAGACCCAGGGGAACTTTGTGGTAGTTCATCTTGTGCACGTATTCGATCGTTTGCATCAGTCATATTAGGTATGACAACTTCCTCCATGACTCGTTTGACAAAAGTGGATTTTCCTACACGAACAGGGCCAACCACACCTATATAAATGTCGCCGTCTGTTCTTCTAGCTAAGTTTTCGTATAATTCTTCTTTCATCTTTAGCCCTCCTTTTTCTCCGCATAGTAGCTTATGAAACAGAAAAACGTTTCATGCATGAATGCACAAAACGTTTTTCTTCTACTGATGAAGTTTCAAGGTCGGACACTTACTTCTTCATGAAGACCGGTTCGTTATCTTCATTGACAGTGTATGGCAAAGAGTACGCCGGAAGAACCGCAGAATCTTCGAACAACAGGTAACGAATATCCGTGCCTGGTTCAACTTCTGTTTTTTTCTCCATCAAGATTTTGTTAAGGTCGATCGAATAGTCTACGTAGAAGTTACCGTCTCCTGCTACCACGATTGGTAGATGCGTATCGGAGTATGGACTCGCTACTGTTAACGGCTCTTTAAAGCCCATTTTCTTATAGTCTACTTCATAAACATTTTCGCCCACAGAATCAAGAAACGGCAAATTACCGTTGATGAACGTACGTAGATTAATATCGCGTAGCTTTTCAGCAATACGCAAATCAACGAGCTTTACTGTAGGATTCTCTTCTACATCTGTTAATACGTATTGAAAGATCCCACCATTTTCAAATGCATTACCTGGAATCTTTTCTGTAAAATCAGGCACGATCTTAGAAAAATCGATTGGATACTTAATATATTGATCCGTTTCCATGTCACGCGTTTTGATTGGCAAAAGCCCCCCCGCTTGCTCCTGGTAACGCTCTACAGCTTTCTGCACTGTTTCTAGCTGATCAGGATACGGTGTCTCGCTTGCCTGCTTCTCTTCGGGCGAACGAGATAGACAACCTGACAGCAAAGTTGCACAGATCATAACAGATAGAATGAGTAATCGTTTATTCATTGGTTACGCCCCTCCAGTCGGTCCGTTGAATACTAAATAGACCATCGCAAAGAACGATGTAATTAATAACGTATAGGCTATAATCGCAAATATGATTTGAATTGCACGGTTTTTTATTTTATAACGGCTTGCGTATATCAAACCCATTGAAATTACCATGAAACCCATCGCATAAAAAGATAGCCACATTTTATCTAACGAGGACAAAATTGTCACCTTCCTAGTCAATTAAATACCATCAAAGAACATATCTATTTCTTGCTTTTTCCCGCGATTCATCAATTGGTCTACCGCTTCCTTTGCCGGTACTTCTCCAAACAATATGGAGTATAACGCTTCTGTCAGCGGCATATTAACCTCATAATGCCTTGCGAGTTGATAGGCAGCTTTCGTCGTGCGAACACCTTCTATGACCATACCCATCTCTTCTGTAACCTTTTCTAATGATTGACCTTTCCCTAGACGATTGCCCGCTTTCCAATTCCGCGAGTGCACGCTTGTACAAGTAACGACTAAATCACCAAGACCCGCCAAGCCAGAAAATGTCTGCTGGTTTGCACCCATCCGAACGCCAAGTCTTGTAATTTCTGCAAGGCCACGCGTAATGAGCGCCGCCTTGGCATTATCACCGTAACCGAGACCATCAGAAAGACCATCAGAAAGACCAGCAGCTAACGCAATAACATTTTTCAATGCACCGCCAAGCTCCACACCCATGACATCTTGGTTTGTATAGACACGGAAATAATTATTCATGAATAGATCCTGTACACGTTCCGCCACCTCCATATCAGAAGAAGCAGCTGCCACCGTCGTAGGATGACGTAGAACTACTTCTTCCGCATGACTAGGTCCGGATAATACGACCACCGCATCACGAAGGGAGTCTTCGATTTCTTCCTCAATGATTTCAGATATCCGTTTCAAAGAATCAGGCTCAATCCCTTTGGAAACATGAACAAAAACTTTCGGTTCTTTAACTAACGCTTGAATATTCCGGCACGTTTCACGCATCGCTATAGTAGGAACGGCCAGCACAATGATCTTCGCATGCTGTACAGCCCTTGCTAAATCACTAGTTGAAGTAAGGTTTTCAGGCAGTAATACGTCAGGTAAATAGTGGTCGTTTTTATGCTGATCATTGATTTCACTCGCTTGTTCCGCACGTCTTGTCCAGATTAAGCTATCATGTCCATTTTCAGCCAGTACAAATCCAAGTGCCGTTCCCCAACTACCTGCGCCTAGTATAGAGACTTTTTCCATTCCCTCCACCCTTTCTAATCGATTAGTTAACTTCTGGCTCTAGTGATTAAGCGAATTGGCGTACCTTCAAATCCGAATGCCTCACGTAATCTATTTTGTAAAAATCGTTCATAGGAGAAGTGCATAAGTGTTGGCTCGTTAACGAATACAACAAAAGTAGGTGGTTGAATTGCCACTTGAGTCGCATAATAAATACGTAAACGACGCCCTTTATCTGAAGGTGCAGGGTTCCTAGCAACTGCATCCTCGATTACTTCATTCAAGACGCTAGACTGAATACGCAATGCATGATTTTCACTGATCATTTGAATGTTCGGGATGAGTGTATGCACTCGTTGCTTCGTTTCAGCTGATACAAAGTGAATCGGTGCATAGTCTAAGAAGCGGAACTGATCTCTAATGTCATCGATAAAGTTATTCATCGTCTTATCGTCTTTTTCTAACGCATCCCACTTATTGACAACGAACATAACGCCTTTCCCCGCTTCTTCTGCAAATCCCGCCACTCGCTTATCTTGCTCACGAATACCTTCTTCTGCATTTAAAACGATCAATACAACGTCTGAGCGGTCTATCGCTTTTAACGCACGCAATACACTATATTTCTCTGTATTCTCATACACTTTACCTTTTTTACGCATCCCCGCTGTATCAATGATCTTATATTCTTGACCATCTACTACTTTCACGGAGTCAATCGCGTCTGTTGTAGTTCCTGCGATATTACTCACAATTACGCGTTCCTCACCAAGCAATGCATTAACAAGTGACGATTTTCCTACATTCGGACGTCCAATCAAACAGAATTTAATGGAATCATCGTCCTCTTCTTCCAAATCCATTTGTTTAAAGCTTTCAACTACAGCATCGAGTAAATCTCCGAGGCCTAAACCGTGTGAACCGGAAATTGGATAAGGCTCGCCAAAACCGAGTGAATAGAAATCATAAATCATTTCTTTCATCTCGGGATTATCTACTTTATTGACCGCTAAAACAACAGGCTTCTTTGTTTTATAAAGCATTTTCGCTACCTGTTCATCCGCATCTGTTACACCATCTCTACCGTTCGTCAAAAAGATAATAACATCCGCTTCGTCAATGGCGATTTCAGCTTGCGCACGGATCTGTTCGAGTAGTGGTTCATCACCAAGATCGATTCCGCCTGTATCGATCAAATTAAATTCATAGTTCAACCAATCTGCTGCGCTATAAATACGATCTCGCGTTACACCTGAGACGTCTTCCACAATGGAAATACGTTCCCCTACGATTCGGTTAAATATTGTTGATTTTCCTACGTTGGGTCTTCCTACAATTGCTACTGTTGGTTTTTTCATTTCTTTCATTACACCCTTCCGACCTATCTTTGAATATTATACACAAAAAGAATGATGATGCATATGAAAGCATCATCATTCCGGGGGTACTTATTCTATAAGTTGTTGTTAGTTGATCACAATCAATGATTATTCTTTGAATTTCTTCAGCTGATCACCGATTACATCGCCAAACGAGAAGCCTGTTGTTTCTTCAGGTAGCTCATAGCTAAAGTTCTCTTCTCCACGCGCATCTGCTGGCTTTTCTAGAAGATCTTTAATGCTGAGTGAAATACGTTTCTCTTGCGGATTAACGTCTAGCACTTTCACTTGTACAGACTGACCTTCTGATAATACTTCTTGCGGTGTGCCGATATGCTCGTGTGCGATTCTTGAGATGTGTACAAGGCCTTCCACACCTGGGAAAATTTCAACGAATGCACCGTAAGCGACTAAACGCTTCACTGTACCGTCTAGTACAGAACCAACTGGCGCATTAGCTTCAACGTTCTCCCATGGTCCAGGCAATGTATCTTTGATCGATAATGATACGCGCTCTGCATCACGATCAACAGACAATACTTTTACTTGAATTTCATCGCCTTCTTGTAAGACATCGGAAACGCTTTCGATATGTCCATGAGCGATTTGCGAAATATGAACTAACCCATCTACTCCACCGATATCAACGAATGCACCGAATGAGGCGATACGTTGTACAGTACCATCCAGGATATCTCCTTCTTGAATCGTAGAAAGTGCTTGCTCTTTTTTCTTTTCATTTTGCGCTTGAACAACTGCCCGGTGTGATAGGATTAAACGATTTTTTTCTTGATCCATTTCTACAATCTTGAATGTCATCGTACGACCTTTGTAATCATCGAAAGACTCCACAAAGTGGTCTTCCACAAGAGAAGCAGGGATAAATCCACGAACGCCTAAATCAACGACTAATCCGCCTTTAACCACGTCTTTCACTTCTGTTTCAATAATTTCACCGTTTTCAAATTGCTCTTTCAATGAATCCCATGCATTTTCAGCGTCTACTTGGCGCTTTGATAAAACATAGGCATCGTCTTCTATTTTTGTAATCGCTAACTGTAATTCGTCACCGACTGAGACTGCATCGGCTGCTTTTTCAATATGCAAGCTTGATAGTTCACTGATTGGAATCACGCCGTCAAAAGGAGCGCCTGCTATTTCAACAGTCACCGATTTCTCTTCAACCTTCGTCACTACACCTGTTACATGATCACCTTCACCATACGTTTTTACTTCTTCCATATTCATCTCTTCAGTCATATGTAGTCCTCCTCCATAATGAATCTTATCTCTATAGTATTCGAATCTACACACAAAAACAAAAAATTACTCTTATTGTTTTATTTATACTGCTCAATCAACTTGGATATCTCTGCCATAATTGCTTCTGTTACTTCTTCAGCAGAGGCTTTTCTTTCACGGTAAGGCGTCATATCAATAGCCTCTCCATACACGACTTTTAACTGTGAAAATGCTTTGTACGGACCAATGATTGCACATGGTACTACTTTCGCATCTCCACCTTTTAAAGCAAAAAAACCGGCACCTGCCAATCCTTTCCCAAGTTCACCTGTTTTGCTTCGTGTACCTTCTGGGAATAAACCGACCACTTTGCCGTCACGCAATAATTTAATCGTCGTGCGGAATGCTTCGCGATCACTCATCCCACGTTTCACAGGATATGCTTGAACTTGTGGTAACACAGTCTTTAGAACTGGCTTCGTAAACAATTCTTCTTTTGCCATAAAATGTACTGTTCTCGGGCACGTAATACCAACTACCGGTGGATCTAAATTATCGATATGGTTGGTGCACAACAGCACTCCGCCTTCTTTAGGGATCTTTTCTTTGCCAATTACTTTGATTCGATAAAGTGGGTAACAAACCGTACTGATCAAAAATTTGCCTAAAGGATATAAATTCATGACGGCAACCTCTTTTCAGCATAATTTACAATACTAGTTGTCACTTCTTCTATTGTTTTCCCCGTTGTGTCAATTATAATGGCATCTTCTGCTTTTTTTAGTGGAGAAATTTCGCGTTCACTATCCGCCTGATCACGTTTCGATATTTCATTTTTCAATGTTTCATAATCTGTTGTCATGCCTCGCGACTGTTCTTCAAGTAAACGCCTTTGTGCACGTTCTTCTACGGATGCAGTCATGAAGATCTTTAATTCAGCGTCGGGTAAAACCGCCGTGCCGATATCTCTGCCATCCATAACGACAGAAGAGTTAGCCGCCAAGCCCTGCTGTTTAGCAACCAATAGTTCACGCACCGATGTAAGTGCCGCAATCTTAGAAACCGTTGATGTCACTTCATGTGAACGGATCACTTCAGTGACTTCCACTCCGTCTAATATCACTTGTTGCGCTTGCTCACTTGGATGCAATTCAATATCAGTCTTTTCTATGAGCTTTGCTACGGCCTCTTCATCATGAAGATCCACAGCGTGTTGAAGCACTTTATAAGTGATTGCTCGATACATAGCGCCTGTATCGATATACGTAAATCCTAGTTTTTTAGCTACTAATTTAGCAATCGTACTTTTCCCCGCTGCTGCAGGTCCATCGATTGCGATTCTCATTCCACCAATCATGCTAGAAACCCCTCCATTTTGCCTTTATTGTACCATAAGAAAAAAAGAAAAGTCTGTTGTAGATAGACTTTTCTTTAGAAATTCCGTAACGCTAGTTGTCGTTCAAAGCAGTACCGAATGATATGCTGACGATCCATTTCATCAATCCCAGCGAACTTGAATGAACTTAACCGACGTTTATCCTCTTCCCAGTTTCTTACGACTGTAGCCTTACAAGAAATATGTTTGATTTCCCGCTTTGTGAATTGAAGTACTATCCTCAAATCCACAACCTCGTTTAAAGGGAAAAATTCATAACTTTTCATATTGACAGCTAATCCACCAGCACTTATGTCTATCGAAACGAGTTGTAATAATTCATCCTCTGATTCTAATTGAACCGTAACATCCAGAGACGTCTCGACGCGTACAAATTCTCGTCTTTGGATTTTGATCAACTCTTTGTCGCCAGGATATTTCAGCTTTAACATAGGAATGGTTCGATTCATTCGACTATGGACTTCCGTCCGGAATGCAAATGACATTTTATAATCATCAACAAATGTCACTAGAAGTTGTGTGCCGTCAATAAAGAAAGCAGTCTTCCCTGTTTCGATATTAATTGGATAGTCTATCATGAAATGATGATCGTCCTCTATATCCACTACTCGTGATTTGAATTTTTCTAATTCCTCTGTGTAATCTTTTTCGATTGTTAACACGGTTGCAATAGTTAATCTCATCTTTCCACCTTCTAATAGTCACTAGTACGTCTATTATGTCATGTGGAGAAGACTTTTCCAAACTATTTCTAATACGCTACTGAAATACATACCTCTATTGTTTTTCTGTTGTAATCACTTCCAGTGTGTCAGTGTCCACAAGAATTTTATAGGTTTCGGATTTCTCCTTATCTGAAACAACTGTTAGATAATGCGCTAATCGTTGTTGCATTTGACGATCTTCAACATATGCGAGCTGTTCATCCATCACTTCTACACCAGGTCTAAAGAATTGTTTCCAGTCCACTTTTCTAATGGGTTGCGGTGCTAATTTCTCTTTGCGAATATATTCAGATGCATCCAGTCCAAGCACTTCTCCCGTATCTTTGGCCATTTTCATGTGGATTGGATCGGAAAATACTTTTGCTCCGTTTTCGGGATTCACACGAACAAAAACGAAATGCCAAGCTGTATCGTTTTCTCTCGCTTCCTCTAAGACCAAATCGGAATAATCTGCTTGTTTTAGAAATTGTTCTGCTAGCTTTTCAAGTTCTTCATAATCTTTAGTAGGTTTCCCCATTCTCCGTTCGACTAAATAGGACAGTACATGCCCACCTTTTTGGGTAATGTCGATATAGCCTATCGCTGAGCTCTCTGCAAAACGAAGATGATAGAACGGATAAGGAGAACCTTTCCTACTTTTATCCACAACAATTAAGTCATTCGATACATTCGGAAATAGCTGCTTAAACTTATCTATAGCTTCTTCTTCCGCTATTTTAGCTTCTTTGATACCACTTAAATCCTTCTTCTTCTGGGCATCCGATTCACTCGCCGTTAAAGGAAAGACCGTTTCTGTATATTCCATGACCGATTGACCCATCTTACTCCAATTTGCTTTTCCGTCTGGCGAATCACGTAACTTATTCTCCCAATGACTAATCGACAGATTTCCAGATAACAGACCTTTCGTTGCTACTTGCCATTCACTTGATAGTTCATTCAAATTATCCGCTGCTTTTTGAATCACTTCATAATATTCGTCGGGATTGCCTTGTTCTGTAGACTCTTTGGCAAAATTGCCCAAGCGTCCTAGGTAATTCATCCAAGAGGTCGAGAAGCTTTCATCCACTGGCAACGTTGCTATCGACGATTTAATGTCGGAAGATAAACGCCAAATATCTTCCCGCTCTTTGGAGGAGCTTTTATTGTCTTCAAATAACAATGATTTTTTCACCGCATCTTCTAACTCTCCCAACTTCTGGGATGCATCTGAAATACTGTTTGAATATTGAGTGTTGAGCGCAATAGACAACTGCTCATTCTCACGGGTAGTTCCCAACGTATAAATGCCCAATACGATAAATGAATACGTCAGGAAAAAGACCATCTTTTTCACGGTGCGCGACCTCCTTTCAGTTAATTACAGAAGATGTGTAACCCAATCTTCTTAATTTGCGGTCTAGACCAGATCCATTTACTCGTCGCTGTGATCGGGTTAAAATAATAAATGGCATTTTCAGAAGGGTCCCATCCGTTGATCGCGTCAATGACCGCTTCTTTCGCCCGTTCATTCGGGGTCAACCAAATCTGTCCATCTGCAACCGCTGTAAACGCACCTGGCTGGAACACGACCCCGCCAATCGTATCTGGAAAATCCGGATGCTCGACTCGGTTTAAAATTACCGCTGCGACTGCTACTTGTCCTTCATATGGTTCACCTCGGGATTCTCCGTAGACGGCATTTGCGAGTAACTTAATATCTTGGTCCGTGTATTTTGGTGGCGCCTGCATTTGTTTCTGCGATTGACTGCCCTTTTTCACTTGGTCTTCTAGTGGTTGTCCACCGTAATACGTAAACTTATTGCCTTTAGCAAGTTGTGCTTTGACGTATTTTTCATCATAATCAGAAACACCTTGCAACTTTTTCTTCGTTCCTTTTCCAGCAATACCATCTACCGGCAAGCCGTATTGCTCCTGAAACTTTCGCAACGCCCAGTACGTGCCATATCCAAAATTCCCATCAATCGTACCGTTATAGAAGCCAATGTATTGAAGTCTCGCTTGCAGTTCAATGACATCGTCCCCCTTTGCTCCTTTAGCCAAATCACGTCCACTAAACGCTTCACTCTGACTGACAAAGAAAAAACCGATTAGTACGCTCGCTAATACAATAAACAGCAAGCGCGGTATCACTCGCTTCATCAACGTCCACCTCCAAATTTCTCCGCTTTTTTCTAGTTTGTCCAACCTACTGAAATTTATAAGAAAAAAATAAAAAACCCGTTTAATAAAAAACGAGTTTGGTCTATATTCGAAAGAGTAGAGTGATGCGATGAGTACCGTTTCGCTTCGGTCTAGACGAAACAACTAGTCTTAAGCACATTTTAGTTGTCTCCCTGTCACTCTAATCACACTAAGCTACTGCCTTGCACTCCGATTCACTAGTGCGTTTTCCTAAAGTTAGTATGTGCTTTTTTCCTGAATTGTTGCATGGCAAATGTGTGGGCATATTTGACACGCGTGAGACCGAACCACCAAAGAAACAGCATGAAAGGGATCATTAAATACAACCAGTAATCATATAAAAACAAGATTGCGTTATACAGCGCATGGAGTAAAAATGGAGCTACTAAGGCCACCCAGATCCATCTACCACGCCGGCCGGCAGGGGAAAACTTAGCCTTACCAAAATAATAACCCATAACGACACCAAATAACGCATGACTCGATACAGGTAATAACGCACGGATAAATGCAGTATCAAGACCAAAGGATAATAAATATAAAATATTTTCGACTGTGGCGAAACCGAGCGACACACTTGCACCATATAAAATTCCGTCATAGGCATCTTCAAACTCGACTGTTTTATAAACAAGGATGTAAATAATAATCCATTTAAAAAATTCTTCCAAACTACTTGTAAATAAAGCATTACGTAAAAATTCATTAGTAAAAACATGCTCTTCTTCGAAAACATGCTGAATAAACAAAATCGGGAATGTCATAATCGCACCGTAAATAAACGCATGAAACAATGTGCGTGATGGTCCTTTAGCCATTTGCTTCCGAAGATACAAATAACTAAAGAGCGCTAAGCCCGGCGCTATCGCTACAGTTAATAATATGAACATAGGCGCGCCTCCTTATATCGCCAGTATACCATTCTAGTCATGATACGACAAAAACCGCCTGCATAGAGCAAACGGTTGTTGTTTTAACTCATATTCTTGAGTGATTCAGCTATCATCGCGCCATGGAATCTGCCATTTTCGATAAATATTTCATTGGCATTATTCCCTGCAGCAATGACTCCTGCAATAAATAAATTATCGACATTTGTTTCCATCGTTTCTTCATTAAAAACCGGACGTCCTGTTTCCTTATCTACTTGGATACCTATTTTTTGTAAAAACGCATGATCGGGGTGATAGCCAATCATAGCGAATACATAGTCGCTTGGTAGGTCGAACACTTTACCTTGTTGATTGACCGTGACTGCAGTTTCTGTAATTTTTGTTACATCCGAATTGAAGTACATTTTGATTTCTCCGTTACGGACTAAACTATCAAAGCCAGGCAAAATCCATGGCTTGATACTTTTGGAATACGTATCATTGCGATAAACAACTGAAACATGCGCGCCTGCCCGTTGCAGTTCTAGTGCGGCGTCAACAGCTGAGTTTTTTCCACCAATGACCGTAATGTTTTTGTTAAAATACGGATGCGCTTCTTTAAAATAGTGATAGACGTTCGGTAAGTCTTCTCCAACTATATCCAAACGGTTCGGTTGGTCATAATAGCCAGTCGCGACAACAACATACTTCGCTTCGTATATTGTTTTATCTGTCTGAATAACAAAACGATTTTTGACCTTCGTTACATCTTCTACTCTCTCGTGACTATGGATACGTAATTTCTCCAATTGGGCTACCGTTCGGTAATAGACCAATGCATCATTACGTTTTGGTTTATCAATCGCTGTGATGAATGGCGTATTGCCAATTGATAATTTACTGCTTGAACTGAAAAATGTTTGATGGGTAGGGTAATTATAAATAGAATGCACAATATTTCCTTTTTCAATGACCACTACCGATAAACCAATATTTTGCAATTCAATGGCCGCTGACAAACCACATGGACCGCCACCGACAATTACTGCATCAACAGAATTCATGAAATCTTCTCTCCTAACTTCCCCACACTAATAGTGAACTTCCACTACATGACATTCGGATTTCGCACCTAGACGCAATGGCACCATCGTCGTACCATAGCCGTTGCTAATTAACCGTGCACCTGTTTGAGTATACTGAAACTTCCCTTTCTTCTGCAGTCCCCAAGTCCCTAGACGGATTTGCCCGCCATGGGTATGACCCGCCAGCATAAGTTCAGGCTGCATACGACCTTCTATTTTACGGAATAGCGATGGATTGTGCACGGCTAAGATAGTGTGCTCACACCACTGTGCCGAGGCAACTACCTTATCCATATCGACTGACCCATTCGCTGGATCTTGTAATCCGCATACTCCCCAAGTTGGATGCAGAGGAATAGTAGCGGTTTGGTCAATCAACGTCACACCGCCTACTTCTTCAACAATCTTCAATAATTGTTCTGTTCCAACTTCTTGATCATTATTGCCGAAAATATAATACAGCGGTCCAACAGAAGCGAGCATTTGCATATTTCCCCTTACACGCTCTAATGGAACTCCCTTTTCCGCCACATCTCCTCCGATAATGACTGCATGAATTGTTTTGTTGCTTAGTTGCTTAATCAGTCGCTTCGATAGCCGGCGTCTATGGATATCTGATATGAAGAAAACGTTTAACGTGTTGGATGAATAGTCTTTTATCGACACGGTATGCGTCATCAGTCGATTTTGATGGGCTAAGGCAAACATATACGTAAGTACGCTACAAGCCGATAGTACAACTGTTAGAAATAGTCTTTTCATTAGACAGCTCCCATAGAAAAAAGCAAAGTATCCACTTTGCTTTCTTAGTAGTATAAATACTTATTCATTATATCAATAGTCACGAAAATTCCAAGAATTGATACTCGCATTGTATAAACGTTTCATTCATAGAAACCTCTGTCATTTCTACTGGTACTTGATCTGATATAGTGGGCGAAGATAAGCCCGTTAATACGTATAGTAAAAAAAGTATCGGGATTAATGTGAAAATAGCGAGAAATATTGTAATTAGTTTCATCGAATCTCGCTGTCCATCTTTTTTCTTACCATGGATTTCTGTCCTTGAAGGCATGTACCCTTCTTTTGCAGGAATCTCTCTGCGATGTTTTTCAAAATCCAATTCATACTGTTTTTCACTCAATTTCAACTACTCCTTCACACCTCATAATATTAGCTACCAGTATATGAAGTTTTCTATTTCTTATGTCTTTAAGTAATAGAAGCCATTCTATTCACAGTCTTATTATGCCGAATATTACCGAAAAAGTAAATATGTGCAGCGATCTCATCCTAGTAATTGTTGGAGCCTATCTCTCCATTGCAAGACTTTTTTCGTTTCTTCTTCACTATTCTTTCTAATCAGCCAATCTTCACTAAGATTTCCACAATGCGAACAACAATCTGTACTAGTAACTGCAGGCTGTTCACCAAAATGATGCATGAGCTGTTGACGTAAACAACTGTCACTTTTCACATACGATTCCATCTCTGCAATTTGTTTTTCTTTCACTTCATAAATACGTCTAATTTGTCGAATGACTTGATGTTCATTAAATTGCCCGAAATAGTAAGCTAACAGCCTAGAAGCTACTTCCGTCAGTCCACATTGTTGAGCAGCAAGTTCTACTGCAACATCCGTCTGAATCAATGAATGGTAGTAGCGAATCTGTTGTTCATCGGGCAAATCTTCATAGACAATAAATTTCACTATTTGAGTATCTCGATCACAATAAAGTAACGTAGCAACCGCTTTGTTTCCATCACGTCCAGCGCGTCCTACTTCTTGAATATACGCAGAAGGTGTCGCTGGAAGATGCTCATGGATGATCTGCCGGATATCATCTTTATGGATGCCCATACCAAACGCATTCGTCGCACAAATCCAATCTAACTCACCTTGAATAAATTGTTCTTGGATGATGGATCGTTCATCTTGTTCTTTTCCACCGTGATAGCTTGCCACTCGAATACCATGCTCTCGAATGAGTGCTGCCAGTTCGTCCGCTCGTTTTCTAGAAGCGACATAGATAATACCAGGACCGATTGTCGTAGAAAGTCGTCCGATAATCCACTCCGCCTTTTCTCGCTCATTATCTACATGTAAAACACGGTAGGAAATGGCCGGTCGGTCGATTGGCTGACGTTCAATATACGGATCATTCATATGTAAGTAAGAAGTGATGTCCGATACAACCTTTTCATTGGCAGTAGCTGTTAGAGCTAAAATCGGCACTCGATTCTCCCCTTGAAAAATTTCTTTCAAGCGTAAATAATCAGGTCTAAAATCAAAGCCCCATTCGGATATACAATGCGCTTCATCTACAACGAAAAAAGCAATGTGCAATTGGCGGATCAACTGCTGCACATTTGGTTGCATTAACATTTCTGGAGAGAGGAAAATGAATTTAAAACGATTCAATGTGCTCAATGCCAAGTCTTTCTCTTGCTTTGATAAAAATGAATTAATTGCTACGACACGCTTTTCTTTATGTTTGCGTAAATTCGCGACTTGGTCTTCCATTAATGCGACCAATGGTGAAATTACAATGACGGCTCCTTCTATTAGATAAGCAGGTAATTGATAGCAAAGAGACTTCCCCATACCCGTTGGAAAAATCGCAATAGCGTCTCTTCCAGCCACTATATGCTCGATCACTTCCTGTTGACCAGGTCGAAAAGATTCATAACCGAACCGTTGGCGCAACACATCCTGAAGTTCCATTACCTTCTCACCTACTTTCCATAGATAATAATTAAACGCAATTGAAAATACGTTAACCCACCACAATGCTCTTTTAATACACGCAATCGTTTCGTCTGCAATCGATCAATGTGACGCCAAACATCATCAATTTGTTCCTGCGACACAAATTCTTCAAAAGGAAAGTGCTTCATATTCACCGCCATTTCTACAAAATGATCTTCTATCGTACTCATTTTTAAGTTGCGTAACGAAGCGATTTGTTCGATGGAGTATCCATCTTCAAATAAATACTTAGTTCGTTCAGCAGAATGTGTCAAATAAGTGTCCACCCGGCAACCAGCTGCTAAGTTGTTCAATAACGGAAACTCTTCTTGTTCATAAATGAAATCCATTACGATATGAAGACTTTCTAAAAAGGTCAATTGGACGGTTGTACTAGATACGTTCAATTGATCCGCCAATTGTTCCCACGTTAACGCCGTTAATCGATAGCCTGTTAAACGATTGGACAGAATTATACATTGTAATTCAGTTAGTTGAGATTCGAGCATCACCCGCTCTAACTCACCGCGTAGTATTCTAGACAACTCACGAATCGGAATGGGGTAATTCCGTAGAAATTCCTTGACAAATTGTTGGATAGGCAATTCTTTTTGTATCGGCATGAACATATTCTCGCCAATCCTGATATTCGACAGCGTTTGTACAACAAGTGCCAGCCGTTTGCTGAACTCCCTCTCTTTGCCACGATAGTCCCAGCCATTAAAGCGCCAGCCATAATCGACGTGATCACGCTCACTTTTCTCAGTAAAATATACCAGATGATCTTCAATTCGTATTAATCCATCCGAAACGAGACGATCGATCGCATGTTGGAAATCTACTGCTGACAGATTCGGCAATAACGAATAAAAAGATTTTAACTGATAATATTCTACATCTTGCAACGTTTGCCCTGAACGTTTCCCCCGTAGAATATGATAAACACCTTGTGCTGATCGTTCACCGTGCAAGCGTTGAAACATCGTTAATAAGACAGATTTAAAAGTCAATTGCACTCCCCCTTGAAGAAATTGAGTTTTATTGTTGAAAATTGTTGAAAACAGCTTTAGAATAGAGTAGATACAAACAGGTTGTGTGAATAGCGAAAGGAAGAAGGGAGAAAGACAATGTCTAAAAAGTTTACGATTGTCGATCAAGATACATGCATTGCATGTGGAGCATGTGGCGCAGCTGCACCAGATATCTATGATTATGACGATGAGGGAATTGCGTTTGTTATTTTAGATGATAACATGGGAAACACTGAAGTTCCAGAAGAACTGATGGAGGATCTCGAAGACGCATTTGATGGTTGCCCTACTGATTCAATTAAAATTGCGGATGAAGCCTTCGAAGGCGATCCATTAAAATATGAAGATTGATTCATAACCAACAACACTTCCGTACGTAGGATGTGTTGTTTTTTGATTGTCCACCATGCATTACTAGCAAATATAGGATTTGAAACTTCCACTACTATCTATTAATATTATTACAGTCTGTATTTATAAATGAACTACATAAGATATATGGGGTGAAGAACACGCATGACAGATTTACGCTCATCCGAAAAGAGATTTCGTCCTGAAATCGAAGGTGTACGAACTATCGCAACCCTGCTTATCGCGATCTACCATATATGGCTAGGCAGAGTATCTGGGGGAATCGATGTATTCTTCATCATTTCGGGTTACTTAATGACCTTATCTCTTTTATCAAGAATTGAGAAAACAGGTTCTGTAAGATTTCCTAATTTTATTTTGGGGTTAGCTAGAAGATTATTCCCCCAAGCGCTACTCGTCATAGTCGTTACCGGGGTATTGTCTATAGTCTTTTTACCGAAGATTGAGTGGGGAGAAATTGTTGCACATATCATAGCTTCTACATTTTATTTTGAAAACTGGCGATTGGCATTTGACTCTGTAGATTACTTGGCGTTGGATAATGCTGCAAGTCCTTTCCAACATTACTGGTCACTCAGCGTGCAAGGTCAGTTCTATATACTTTGGCCACTCGTCATCGCTAGTGTCTATTTTATAGCAAAAAAAGTGTTAAAGACACCGGTTCGGAAAACATTACTAGTTTCACTTCTCATAGTGTGCTTATGTTCTCTGTCTTATTCAATCTATCAAACATATGCCAATCAGCCATGGGCGTATTTTGATACATTTACTCGTCTATGGGAATTCAGCATCGGCGGGATATTCGCTTTAGTTTCACCCTATTTACGATTTAATAAAAATGTCAGTATAGTCATTGGATGGATTGGTCTATTGATCATCTGTTTAACAGGTGTCTTATTGCCGGTATCCACTGTGTTTCCTGGTTATTTAGCTTTAGTACCTATTAGTGGTGTGTTATTCATTTTACTATCAACAGAAGTCAGCACAAAGTTCGGGGTCAATCGATTGTTAAGTATCAAGCCTCTCACTTATTTAGGTGGTCTTACATATGGAATTTATTTATGGCATTGGCCGTTATTAATTTTCTATCGAGCACATATGAATACGACAACGATTCCGATAGTAGATGGTATAGCGCTATTACTCGTCACACTAGTATTGTCAATTTTCTCTACTAAATTGCTTGAAAAACCTGTCCTTAAGATGGGCAGAGGGCGTGAGAAACGAAAACTCATCGCTGTGTTAAGTTTCATGCTTTTAATTACATGCACTTCAATTGTAACGATTTCAGTTTATATTCAAAAGACCTCAGCAAGTATGATCAATTGGGATCAGGATGAAAAAAACTACCCCGGTGCCAAGGCCATTTTTTATGATATTGACCCACCAGAAGATTTGGAACCGATTCCTTCTGCATTAGCTATTAAAACGGATTTACCTAGTTTTTATAAGGATTTGAAATGTTTAGGCCGCGATCGTACCGAAGTAAGGAAATGTTCGTATGGCGTAATAGACAATCCAGAGTATGTCCTCGCTTTAGTCGGTGGATCCCATTCCGGACACTGGTTCCCTGCACTTGAAATACTTGCAGAAGAACTAAATTTCCGAATCGATCTGTATAATCACGACGGTTGTCGATTCACGGATGAAGATCCTGACGGTTATTTAACAAAAGCTTGCGTAGAGTGGAATGCCAATTTAATAGAAGATTTGAAAGAAAATCCACCCGATTTGGTGTTTACGACAGCTACATTGAACAAGCATGATACAGTCCCACCTGGTTATATTAATCAGTGGAAATATCTTGAAGGCATTACTACGATCTTCGCCATTCGTGATAACCCGCGGATGAAAGAGAAAATTCCTCTTTGTTTAGAAAACGCCAAAGATCCTTTAGATTGTGCAATCGATCGTTCAGAGGGTGTCTCAGACATACTCCCTTGGGAAAACAGCGAAGGCATCCCATCCAACGTTATCTTCGAGGACCTAACGGATTACTTCTGCGACGAAACCACTTGTCATCCAGTAATCGGCAACATCATTGTCTATCGTGATAATAACCACTTAACCGCAGAGTACGTAAAAACATTAGCTACACCTTTGAAAGATCCTTTGGAACAAGCTTTCAAGGGATTGGGTAAATAATGTACCACAAGTTTGAGATGTCTTTTTAGTAATTAGGTGACTTGGCGTTGGTCCTTCACCTTTTTTAATTCAAATAAAAAGACAAATTGTAAAGCTTAAAATTCTACCTACTAATAACTTCAGGAGAGAATTCTAGTGAAGCGTTAGGGCATCGTTTTTAAGGTTGGCCCTCCGGCACACGTCCGCCTGGAGCGGAGTAAAACGGTATACTACCCGCCACCCGCTCTCCACTGACACTTAATCCACATACAAAAAGACAGTCTCCCATAATAAACTGTACCCTATAAGATGGACACTTTGAAAAAGTCCGTCTTATAGGGTATTTTTGTTTATACATAAAAATGATGTCGGGGGTCGGATCAAATGACTAAACTATTATTCACTAAAAAAGAACAAGATCA
>NZ_PDYM01000032.1 GCF_002743055.1 Sporosarcina sp. P13
ATCGTTGCTCGACATATTTCCGATACTGGAGTCAGTAAAGGTCTGCTTTCTATCATCGCTTCGGCACGTGGGGGATTGCCTCCCGCCAGGAGCCAGCTAGCGAAGGTCGCGCTAGTAGTCTCCTGGCTTCGGCTGACCCCGCAGTTGTGCCTTCGCTTTTTGAGTATAGTCTAGTTCTAGTAGTCTTTGGTACGTAGTAAAAATTCACTTTTAGACTACAAAATACTATGCCACTTACTCCCCCTCACCAAACGAAGGCGCCTTACAAGCGGTAGGCGGAGCAATAAGACGGATAGGTGCCCTTCCTATCTGGCTTATTGTGGGAGCCATCCGCCAGCGCCGCAGTGGGTTCAGTGACGAATTGCTTCTCTATATAAAGAAGCGGATTAAAGTGTCTAGAACTTCCGAATCCCTTACTAACGTCAAAAAACTATGCCACTTACCACTCCTTACTAAACGAAGGCGCCTTACAAGCGGTAGGCGGAGCAATGAGACAGAGAGGCGCACTTCCTTTCTGGCTCATCGCGGGAGCCATCCGCCAGCGCCGCAGTGAGTACAGTGACGATCACTTCCCTACATACAGCAGCGGATTGAAGTGGCTTAAACTTACTACATAGACCTTGCAGCTGTACATCGTATCGGTGTGTAATCCATATAAAAAAGCACTCGGAAAGTGACTACTCCGAGTGCTCTTTTTGTACCATTTGCATACGCTCATTAAACAATGTTGGATAGGACAGTAAACCTAAGCAAACACTCGTCATAGCAGCTGTTGTTAATAGCAGAAAGATGACTAATATTTGAAACTGCACAGCCTCTAACGGATCTGCACCTGCAATAATCTGTCCACTCATCATACCTGGTAATTGTACAAGTCCCATAGTTTTTTGGCTTTCTATTGTCGGTATCATACTTGCTTGAATCGAACGGATTAACTGCTTATGTATCGCTTGTTTTGGTGTACCACCTAAAGAAAGAATTAATTCACTTTCGGATCGATGCGCTTCTACTTCAGAAACAAATCGATTAAGGAATAAAATAGCCAACACCATCGAGTTACCGACTACCATGCCAGTAATCGAAATAATATATTGCGCGGTAGCTGGTACAATTTTGAAGCCGAGTAGAATTCCTTGGGTCAGGACTTCCAACAACACAAACGTGACAATTAGTTTCCACGTAATCCCTTTTATTTGCTGACCTTTTTTGCGGGCATTCTGTACAGCCGCACCTATCATTAGCGATACCATCAAAAAGATAAATACAAAGCTCTCCGAATCAAAGACGAATTTCAGCACGAAACCGACCAGTAATAATTGGATGGTTGAACGCACCGTTGCAATAATGGTATCGCGCTCGAGTTGTAAACCAAGCGTTTTAGATAATGCAATGGGAATCAAGACGAATATGAGCGTCAGTAACAAGGCAGTTGTACTCACTTGAATTCCCCCTTCAAAAATCGATTGACGGAAGGTATTTCAGAATATTGCAAAACCTCAATCTCCCCTGTTTCTACTAGCTTCCCATCTACCATGATCCAAGCATACTGTCCCATTCGCTTCGCTTGTTCTAAATTATGCGTAATCCAAATGACAGTAATTTGATATGTTTCATTTAAGTTTCGAATCAAATCCTCCACTTCATTCAGTGAAGAAGGATCAAGCGCTGACGTAATTTCATCTAGCAACAAGATTTTAGATTCATTTAGCAACGTTCTAGCAATGGATACCTTTTGTTGCTGACCGCCAGAAAGGTTTTGACTGTCACTTGTAAGATATTTACGTTCGAGTCCCACTTGATCTAGAATAGTTAACGCCTTCTCTTCACTCAATTCCTTACCCTGAAGACGCAAAGGCAATGCTAAATTATCAAAGACACTTCCAGTAATCATTGGAGAGTTTTGTAATACTATTCCTGCCCTGCGCCGCAAATCAATCGGAGTAATCTCATCTACTCGCTGCCCTTCTAAGTAAATCTCTCCTGTAGTTGGACTCAACAACCCATTGCACATTTTGAGTAAAGTTGTCTTTCCCGCACCGGAAGGACCAACTAACACAGTGATTTTCTGTTCAGGAAATGATCCCGTAATATCCCGTAAAATAGTCGTGTCTTGTACATGATAAGAGACTCTTTGGAAATGGATCGCTGGTTCGTACATCGAATGACTCCGTTCCTCATCCATTGATTTCACCTTTTCTACTTTCAGTCATTAATCTAATTTCAATAAATCTAGTGGCGTAATAATGCCAATCAGCTTTTCATCTTTACCGCCTTGCTCTGTAATAAGTAAAGCTTCCAAACGGTTGCCCGATATAATGGATTTTCTAAAGTAACCTTCCGCCTCATAAACTGACATCGTACTTTTGACAAATCGATACGTTTTTTTACGTTTCTCATGATTATAAATATCCAATAATGTCGGTATTTCCCGGGAAATGTTTTCGTTTTCCTGACCTGCTAGCCAATTCATTATACCATTCGCCGTAATTAGACCAATAAACTTCCCTTTTTGATAAATAGGTAACTGATTAAAGTTCTTTTCTCTCACTATTTTCAATCCCGCCGCTAATGATTCATCGGCTTGTAAAGTATGTACTTTTCGCTCGAATAATTCCTTTACCGTCACCGGGTGTGAAAGTTTCTTCTCAATCAATTCAATTGTTTCCACAATCACGTCATGAGGCTCTGCAATAGCATAATCTAAACCTGTTCGATTATGTACAATTGCATTGCGCAGACTACCAAACTCCTTTAAGTCATCCTCATAATGTGCAATAAGTGCATGTTGATGTTTAGCTTTGTCAACTTTCTTTGCGAATGACAAATGACTTGGCAAGTCTGTAATTTTCATCAGCGACTTATCAATACGGTTATATGCAACTAAAAAACGCTCTGAATTTTTCACCAATATTGACACCCCTCTCTATATAGGCAAAGTATATCATATTCCGACAGAATCCAAGCCTATAGATGATAGGTTATATAGGAAGTCTAAAGACAAAAAAAGTTATTTAAACATCTGAATGACAGACGTTTAAATAACTTTCATTTTCTATAATACTAAAAATGCAATGGGTGTGACGATGATCAACGTCAAAATTACACGCTGTACCCAAATGATTAACAGTTTAGGAATGGAAATTGGAATTTCTGTCGCTACAATACAAGGCACGAGTGCGGAGAAGAAAATGATTCCCGATACAGATACTACTCCGATAATGAACTTTGAAATCACTGCTGACTCCGCAACAAGTAATGCAGGTAAGAACATTTCCGCAATACCAAGTGCACTCGCTTTTGCAACTAGCATAGGCTCTGGGACTTGCATCAAGTATGTGAATGGATAGAATATATAGCCGATCCAATCAAACACCGGTGTATATTCTGCTAGTACTAATCCTAATAATCCAATTGACAAAATGGAAGGTAAAATCGCCATTGTCATCATAATTCCATCTTTTAGATTGACACCAATGTTTTTTGCGACGCTAGGAGCAGAAGAAACGGTCTCCATCGCCTCGTCCCATGCTGCTACCATTCGATTTCCTGTCGGCTTTACTTCAGGCTGAGGTGTCGATCCTTCATAATACTCATCTTTCATCGAAGCAAGGGGCCAGATGCGTACCGTAATTCCTGTTACGATGAACGTTACAACTAATGTGAGCCAGAAATATAAATTCCACATACTCATCAAATCGAGCGTTTTCGCTACAACAACCATGAATGTGGCAGATACAGTAGAGAAACCTGTGGCGATAATTGCCGCTTCTCTTGCTGTATATTTCCCTTCCTTATACACACGATTGGTGATGAGAAGTCCTAATGAGTAGGATCCAACAAAGGACGCGACTGCATCAATAGCTGAACGTCCTGGAGTTTTCCAAATTGGACGCATAACAGGTTGCATGAGTACGCCAATGAATTCAAGTAAGCCATAACTAACGAGTAGCGCCAAGAAAATTGCACCGATTGGAACTAATAATCCAACAGGTATAACCAATTTATTTAGCAAGAAAGGCCCCATATCTGGTTCAAACAGCCAAGCGGGTCCTATATTGAAGATTAAAAGTATTCCTACTACAAAACCGACTACTTTAAATATCGAAAACACTATATCAACTGTAGACTTCTTCCAAGTACCTGAAATAAACGGATATACAGCACCCACTAATAAAATGAGTAATGCATAGTATGGTAAGACAGCGCTTACATTCGTCTGAAGCCATGTAACGATATGGTCTAGCATAATTGAATCTTTCTCACCTATGGTCACTGGAACGAAAAACATGAATGCTCCAATTGCACTATAAACAAAGAACTTCCACATACCTGGGTTTGTTTTAGTTGTCGCCATTTCTTTTACCTGATCCATCATTTCTCCCCCCTCAAATTCGTTCTCTTCTTGCGAAAAACACAGCGCAAGAACGTTTTCTAGACGTTCTTGCACAGTCCTTTAACCGACGATTAATTGACCTTTTTTCCACACTTTTTCTACGTGGTTGACTCCGAATAAGTACTGTAGTTCTTGATAGCTACCAATATCCCACATGACGACATCACCTTGCTTACCTACTTCTAAAGAACCTGACCGATCTTCCACTTTGATCGCGCTAGCTGCATTTATTGTCGCTGCAACTAAGGCTTCTGCCGGCGTCAAGCGCATAGAAATACAAGCTAAGTTCATGACAAGTGGCATAGATGTTGTCGGTGAAGAACCCGGATTGCAGTCTGTTGAAATCGCTACTGCCATTCCCGCATCAATCATTTGACGTCCTTTCGCTGCTTCTTCGCGAAGGAATAGAGCTGTTGCCGGCAACAAACATGCGATGACTCCAGCTGCCGCCATATCTTCAATTCCTTGGTCAGATGCTTTCAATAAATGCTCGGCAGAAATTGCGCCTACTTTGGCAGCGAGTTCTGCTCCGCCATACGATACGATTTCATCTGCATGAATTTTAGGCGTTAACCCCAATTTTTTCCCTGCTTCTAAAATACGTTCAGATTGCTCTGGAGTGAAGACATCTTTTTCACAAAATACATCATTGAATACAGCTAATTTCTCTTCTGCTACTGCCGGAAGCATTTCATTGATGATCAAATCTACAAATGCTTCTTCATTCCCTTTATATTCTTTAGGTACAGCATGAGCACCCATAAATGTAGGGATAATTTCTACCGCATGCTGCTCATTTAAACGCTTCGCCACTCGCAACTGCTTCATTTCGGTTTCAAAATCCAAACCGTAACCACTTTTTCCTTCAACTGTCGTCACACCGTGTTTTGCGAATGAATCCAATCGACGAGTAGTTTGCTCGACTAGTTCATCTTCTGTTGCTTCACGAGTCATACGGGAAGTCGCGTGGATTCCCCCGCCGGCATTCATAATATCCATATACGTTGCGCCTTCAAGACGCATTTCAAATTCACGTTCTCGGCTTCCACCATACACTACATGCGTATGTGGATCGACTAGACCTGGAGTAACTAATCGTCCTATCGCATCGACGATATCCGCTTCATTCGCACGATTAGCAAATTGTTGTTCTAACTGTTCAGTCGTACCAACCGCCACAATTTTGCCGTCCTCGATCCAGACACTTCCGTCTTCAATGATCGCAAGGTTCGACATGTCTTTGCCCTTACGCGGTCCATTTTCACCAGCAATAGTTGCTAGTTCTTTTGCGTGTTTAATCCATAGAGGTTTCAATTATTTTCCACCTTCCAACATTGGCATATTAATTCCTTTTTCCTTTGCTGTTTGAATCGCAATATCATAGCCTGCATCTGCGTGACGAACAACACCCATACCAGGATCTGTTGTCAATACGCGCTCAAGGCGTGCTTCCGCTTCTTTCGTTCCGTCCGCCACGATAACCATTCCCGAGTGTTGAGAATATCCCATACCTACACCGCCGCCATGGTGAAGTGAAATCCACGTTGCCCCACCCACTGCGTTGATCATAGCATTCAAGATTGGCCAGTCAGAGACGACATCTGATCCATCTTTCATCGCTTCTGTTTCACGGTTAGGTGAAGAAACTGAACCTGAATCTAAGTGGTCACGACCGATAACGATCGGTGCACTTAATTCACCACTCGCCACCATATCATTGATGATTTTACCGAAGCGCGCTCGTTCTCCATAACCTAACCAGCAAATTCGAGCAGGTAAGCCTTGGAACTGAATCTTTTCTTGCGCCATCTTAATCCAATTACAAAGATGCGTATTATAGCTAAATTCACGTAAAATCACTTCATCTGTTTTACGGATATCTTCCGGATCACCAGAAAGTGCTACCCAGCGGAAAGGTCCTTTTCCTTCGCAGAATTGAGGACGGATGTAAGCCGGTACAAATCCAGGAAAATCAAATGCACGTTCCACGCCTTCGTCTTTCGCTACTTGACGGATATTATTACCATAGTCAAATGTGATTGCGCCTTTATCCATCATGTCAATCATCGCTGCTACGTGTTGTGCCATAGCTTTCTTCGAGAGTTTCACATATTCTTCTGGATTGGATTCACGAAGTTGTGCCGCGTCTTCAAGAGACATTTTAGATGGAATATAGCCATTCAATGGATCATGAGCAGACGTTTGATCTGTTAGAACATCCGGAATAAATCCGCGTGCAATCATTTCTGGCAATAGGTCTGATGCGTTTCCTAATAAGCCTATCGATAATGCTTTACCTTCTGCTTTTGCTTCCTCTGCAAGTCGAATCGCTTCATCTAGCGAATCCGTCTTAACGTCTGTATAGCGTGTTTCAATTCGACGATCGATCCGTGTTTCATCGACTTCAATTCCGATACAAACTCCGCCTGCCATAGTGACTGCTAGTGGTTGGGCACCACCCATGCCGCCTAGCCCTGCCGTTAATGTGATCGTTCCTTTTAAAGAACCACCATAATGTTGGTTCGCTAGTTCAGCAAACGTTTCATATGTCCCTTGCACAATCCCTTGTGAACCGATGTAGATCCAGCTTCCCGCAGTCATTTGGCCGTACATCATCAAGCCTTTTTTATCTAGCTCGTGGAATGTATCCCAGTTCGCATAAGCGGGTACGATATTTGAATTTGCAATCAAGACACGTGGTGCATTTTCATGTGTTTTGAAAATAACAACCGGCTTCCCTGATTGAACAAGTAATGTTTCATCATTCTCTAATTCTTTCAATGAACGAACAATCGCGTCGAAACTTTCCCAGTTACGTGCCGCCTTACCAATTCCACCGTAGACGACCAATTTATCTGGATGCTCTGCCACGTCGGGATGTAAATTATTCATCAACATGCGAAGGGCTGCTTCTTGTTGCCACCCTTTCGTATGAAGTTCTGTTCCTGTATAGTGAATTACTTTTGCTGCTGCTGTATTTGTCGGTTTTACTGTCATATTCATGACCTCCTCATAAGTTACTCTTAGTATACTAAGAATAATCTCACAATATCTTTGCATTTTAATGACTATTTTATATTTAGTTTACACAGTTTAAAGGAAAACGTTTTCATTTATATTTTATTAACAAAGACTATCAATTATTACGTTAGATAAACATCTTTATGACTGACGGAAGGCATACGGTGTCCATCCCGTCGCTTCTTTAAATCGTTTACTGAAATAGGCTGGATGTGAAAAGCCTGCAGTCTCCGCCACGTCAGCAATCGCTAAATCTGTCTCTTTTAATAGACGTTTCGCTTGTTCGATACGGATTCTCAGTAACGCATCACGAAATGATTCATCCGCTTCCTTCGCATATTTACGGCTCAATGTACTTTTATGCATCTTCATTTCCTCAGCACAATCCGCCAAGTTCCAAGAAGAATTCCAGTAGTTCATAACCATTCGCTCACGCACTTTCCCTACAAAGTCTTGTGAAATATGCAGATCACTCGATGTTTGAATCAAGTCATTACTAAACGCGATGAAAGACTGGATAATATGGTACATCACAGGCTCCTGAATCGTTTTATTAAATAGTGCATGATACGCTTGTTCCACTTTCGAAGTCTGCAACGAATTCGCCATCATGTAGCGACGCATTTGTGCCAAAATACTCGTTAGTCGAACACGCACCATCTCAGGATTCGGATATGGCTGTTCCAAAGTTAGAAAGTCATATTCTAACCACTCACGAATACTTTGCAGTTGCTGTTTGTTCAACATCTCAATCCATTTTTGCTGATCAATTGGTGACAGAAACGGATCAAGTTCCTTCCATTGAAAGTCTTCTTCAATCTGCATGAGGATATCGTAGCCATCATAGAAAATTCGTTCATGGAATAACCGCATATTCGAATAAAGCAGACGGTAGCTCACTTGCTCTTCTTCTTTATAAAGATAAATTGTCAGCAACGCATCTGATTGAAGTTTCCATTGTGAGAAAAATACACGATACGCTTCATGTAGTGACTGCATTTCACGGAGACGATGAATGACGAGTACATGATCCGAAAACGGAAAGACTTGAAATGCAGATGGAAAATCATAACGTTTCAGTTTGTCTACGAGTATGTCTAGTACTTCAAGATCGGATATAGCTAGCAAACTCACGCATATCGGATATTCCGTTAATGTATCGCGGATCAATAAGTCTTCATACGAAATCAAGTTTTTTCCTATAGGGGCCGGTTGTGCTCTGTCTACATTTTCATTGCGCCAACGAAATCGGATTTGCTGTATTTGCTTTAACAATCTTTCAGGGGGAAATGGCCGAAAAAGTACGTCTTCTGCTTTAAGCGTAAGTGCTTGATAGACCGTTTGGAACGTTCGCTCAGATGATATCCCAAGCCAAATCGTCTGTGCCGGCAATTCAACATCTTCTTTTTTGATAAAGTCCATATCGATAATATAGAGATACGCATCCGAAAAATTACGTAGGACGCTCACTTCGTCTGTCACCTCTACTGTGACATCATTCCATTGTGAGGTTAGAAGCCATTGTAGACCTTGTGCTTCTAATGGGTCTTTTATAAGAAGTAGTATTTTCATTATGTATTCACCTCGTCTTAGGTAGTTGCTATGTATTGTAGCATAGTGACATTGGAATCTTCTGTCGTTCAATCTTTTAAAAAAATGCAACGTACTATCTCATTCATCCAATGAAGCGGCACAGTTCTACATTTTTTTTGAACATACGCTAGAAGAGAAGGAGGTGCTTGCATATGGCGTACAGAAATTTCAGACCTTGCAAAGGGTGTGATCCCCCCAATATCCCTAAAAGAGAACCTCGATGCTATGATAATAAAAAGATTGTTCATATACTAGTCGATTTATCGATGGGGGCTCCAGTAGAAATTACATTAAAAGAATCAAAAGATCATCAGCTAAATGGCTATTACTTACAGTTTGATAGAAACAATCGTGTCATTCACTTTCAACCGTTTGGTGAATCCGCTGTTCAAGAACTAGCCTTAGCGGACATCTGCACGATTAAATATAGTTCGTATTGATACACACGTAAAAACGATGAAGTGGTGCTAGACACGCAAGTTAGAATGTCACTAAGCACAAGTGTAGTGGAAGTACAAACAAGCAGCCTATTTAGCGTAGGCTGCTTGATTTTTTGTAGTTTTGGTGTTGCTATGAGCGGGGGAGTGGGTTCTATGAGCGCATACACCACTTCTATGAGCGCGTACACCACTTCTATGAGCGCGAAACACAACTCTATGAGCGCGTACACCACTTCTATGAGCGCAAAACACAACTCTATGAGCGCGTACACCACTTCTATGAGCGCATACACCACTCCTATGAGCGCGTACACCACTTCTATGAGCGCGAAACACAACTCTATGAGCGCGAAACACAACTCTATGAGCGCGTACACCACTTCTATGAGCGCGAAACACAACTCTATGAGCGCATACACCACTCCTATGAGCGCGTACACCACTTCTATGAGCGCGTACACCACTTCTATGAGCGCGTACACCACTTCTATGAGCGCGAAACACAACTCTATGAGCGCGTACACCACTTCTATGAGCGCGAAACACAACTCTATGAGCGCGTACACCACTTCTATGAGCGCGCACACCACTTCTATGAGCGCGTACACCACTTCTATGAGCGCGAAACACAACTCTATGAGCGCATACACCACTCCTATGAGCGCGAAACACAACTCTATGAGCGCGTACACCACTTGCTAGTAAACCGCCAGTTCACTTAATTTATCAAACCTACAACTCATTCAACTCTTTATTTAGCTTCTTCGCCTCATTGGCAAAGTACAAGTAAAAGCAATACCAAATGACCGCGTATACACTTAGAAACAGACCTACGAATGTTAAAAAGCTCTTCATTGTGAAATCAATCCAGCCGATTCCAAAAGCGGTGATGAAGTATAGAACCAATACAGTGATAAAGTGATAACTTGATTGACGTACTAGTGACCAATTTTCGTTTTCAAAATAGAGTGGAGTGACGCTGAAAAACCAAGAACAAAAAATTGTACCCAAGGCGTTTTTCATAAATATTCCGGCGTCTAGCGTGCTAACATCCCCAAAATAAATAATCATACTAGTAAGAACCACCGCTAAAAAACCGCCAAAGAATATCCCAATCATACTGCGAAACAAAAAGGTTTTCATTCGTTATTCCTCCTTTTCATAGTAAGTGCTTCTTTAATGCCATTCACGTACGTTCGTGACACATATTCCTTTATTCCAGATTTAAAATAAACAGCTAACGTGCCGTTAAATGATGCTTCAAACTTACTTAATTCATATAAATTTGCAATGACAGACTTAGAAAGTCGAATAAATCTTCCCGATGGTAAAAACGACTCCAGTTCATATAATTTTTCCCTGACTACATAGGAACCATTCGAAGTGACGGCTGTTACACCATCTGGCGTGGTATGAAAGTAGTGAATTTCCATTGGCTTTAAAATATGTTGCATGTCGCCATCCTTCCCCACAATGAATTCAATCTGTTGCCCCTTTAGGTAATCCAATAGTTCTTGGATGGATTGATCCATTTCTTTACATTCAATCGTAACTACTGTTTCAACGTTCGAACGATCAATATTCAAGGAAACCTTCATGTTAAGACACCTCCTCCTTACAATAATCTACTGGCTACTAACCTTAGTATACTGAGGTTTGTTGAATTCCGCTTTAGAATTCAAGTGACTGGTAGATTTCCGACTGTCAGTTGCCATTTACATGATGTCAATAGCACACATTTGATGAAGATTATAAAAAGGGTCTCCCTGCTGATTATTTACAAATCAGTTGGAAGACCCTTGTTAACTAGTTAATTCGGTTTTAATATATATTGCTTCGTTTCAAGAAGGTTGCCGTATTTATCATACATCCGGAAGACGACCGTTGAATTTGCATCGAAACTCGAACTGATCAAGCTGAATTTCTTATCTCCTTCAAAGTGCATATTATACGTCGAATTGACTGTTACTTTATAAACATCTGCTGAAACATCCACTTCAATCGTGTGGAGATTTAAGAACTGGACGTAAGCAACTTTTATGCTGTTCAAGTAATTTGCCGTTACAACGTTCACTTCTACACTAACAGTAAATCCACTATCCCCAATCATACCTTTCGCTATAAACGTACCCATTTTCGAAGTATCGACTGGCTGCCAAGTAACCGACTCTGTACCCTTCGTTTTATCCTTATACGTAACGTTTACTTTCGCTGGTAATTCAGGCGTACCATTTAACTTCACGTTAATCGGTAACAACTTCTCGACGGATAATAGATTCGAATCAATGACATCGATCCGGAACATCTGTTTTTCGATATCACCCACCGCATCGGTTACTTGAATCGTAAAGGTATAACTTCCCGCACGCGTCGGTGTTCCACTGATTTTACCCGTATTTTCATCGAGCGACATACCCGAAGGCAATGAACCCACTCGTTTAAAGGTATACGGTGCTCGACCGTTTAACGCAGAAACCTGATCGCTATATTCACTCTTCAATACAGCATTATCCAATTCTTTTGACTGAATCGCCAAAAACGTTGTCCGCTTCCCTGCAACGTAGTCAAGAATCCATTGCGCATCCTCTTGCGTCAGCACACCGTCGCCATTGACGTCCGCTGAAAGAAATGCTTCACGATCTGTAATCGGATTGTTCAAATGTTGTAAAATTCGAATCGCCGCCGCAGCAGTTGGCTTATTATTTCCTACCACGTCACCGACTGGCATTTTGCGCTCAATTTTACCATGCATGAAAGCCACAAGAAAATCTGTATTCAAACGACCTTTCATGTTGGCAGACACTATAGAAAGATCTACAGACTTACCTGCTTCAAACTTGTCGGATAGTTCATAAACTAAATAACCCATTATAATCTTCTTATCTGCTACTCTCTCTTCTTTGCCTGAAATCGACACGAAGTTTAGATCTAGTTTATTATTTACAACAGTCCACTTCGTACGGAATACTTTATCTTCAAAAGCAGGTGTCGGACGGAAACGTTTCAACTTAACCCCTTGATTGGCTGGAGTAGTAATGACAACGTTACCTGAACTCAAATACATTGCATCTCGCACTGTAACAGGCACTTCCACGTTTGTTCCAAGCGAACGACTTTCCCCTACTTCTAATGTTTCCGCTGCGTGCACTTTTCCTCCAATGAAACCGGAAAGTAACACGACACCGAACACCATCAATAAAGTCATTATTCTATTCATTGTATAGTTCATTTCCTCCACCTCAATTCACCTTAAACGTAAACCGTACAGGCTTACTTAATTTTGCTCCATTGGTTGAACGTAGTTGATTAGTAATATCCATTGTGTACGTACCACGCGGATACGTTCCAACCGGCTTCACTCTGAATTTCGTAGCACTGACTCCTTTCACTTCGACAGGAACTACTATACTTCCGCGCTTAACGCTGACTGCCTGGGCGTTTAAAGTAGCTGGATTATACGATGAATTCAACGTCACAACCCACGACTTGTCATTTGCTACTGGGTTCGCATGTGTCTTTTCTTTACCCGTGAACGGCTTGATTTGTCCATCGATTACTTGAGTTGTGATTTTCTTACCTTGTTCCGTGTATAACTCCACGTTCTCTAGCTTCAACTCATTCACCTTGCCAGAACCTAGCGTTAGCACAGTTGCTTTCACTTCCATTACTGTACCGTCAATCACGCTACCTGTTGATTTAGCGAATGACAATGAAACGTTTCCTGCCGCATCACTGCCACCTGAAGATAAATAAGGAGAAAGTGTATCTGTCATTTTGACATCATTGGCGTTAATACGTACTTGATCCGAGTTATACAGGATGTCGAGTGAACCACCCGCGATTTTCTCATCACTGCTGATGAATACCGTTAAATTTACGGTTCCTGTCTTTTCTACAAATGCAGAAGATACACCGACTGCCGTCTTTATCACAGCCGCTTGCGCTGGAATCGCTGGAATTAGTAGTAATAGAATACTAAACCATACGAGAATCTTAATATTTTTCATAAATAATAAATGGGCGCGCCATCGCACACCCTACCTCCTTTTTGTTATCTACCGCTGAATCGTAGCTGTTAATCACCTTTTACCGCTTGTTCATTTAGCTTAAAGAATCCACTAGTAGTCAAATCTGTAGAAGCAGTTACATTATTCTTTTCGTTAGCTAGTACAGTAAAGAAATTACTTTGAGTCATTACATTCCCTGTACTTAACTTCAAGTCTGCTTTCCCGCTCACTACTTCTAGTTGGACAAGTGCTTTAGCGCCATAATGAAATTCCAATACATCAGCCGGCGAATTCGTTGTCACAATACGAAGTGGCTTCGTGTTAGATAGTTCTATTCCGTTTACAGATTTGAAATCGTTCAAATGAATAGAACTTGATCCTCCACTAATAACTTTTGTATGTGGGGCTGCCGAAACGCCTGTAACTGTGACTTTATCTAACACAGCCGTTCCTTTATCGCCTACATCTATTGTTAGGTCTCCAATAATTGTTGTATTTTCTAGACGTATAATCCGATTTTTCCCACTCCCTAATTGAACATTTCCTATAATTGTTTCACCTGTAATTGTTACATCACGATCAATAACAAATGGTGCTGCAGATGTATTAGTCAATATTAACGGATTTTGTAATTCAATCTTCTTAAGATTTACATTTGATAAGGCTAATTCAAATTGTTCTCTAGTTGTGACGGTTGCTACAGGGTTTACAGAATAAACTACGCCTAAGTCATTCAGCGCTCTTACATCAATTTCTTTCATAATACTATCTAGTAAAGTGGTTGACAGCATCAATTCATAAAGGGATACTGGCTTACCAAAAAATTTGGTATCGGCTTTTATATAGTCACTAACTTTATAGTCTTTTAGTTGATCATTTACTCGCATTTTAAAGTTTTTTGTTTCAAGCTTGCGACCATCTTTGCTGTAAGCTGTTAATTCAAAGTCATCATTGAGTACATATTCTTTACACTCGTCTGTAGACGGCGTGTTATCTACACATGTTAGTTCGTCAATGCCTGCTTGTCCCATGGAAAAACCATTGACGCCAGCTGTCGAACGATCTAAATCTCTTTCATATTGTTTATTCGATCCTAACTTCACTTTCAACCTTGTTGCATCACCACTTGCAATGACGTCAATATTCGATAAGTTGGGCGCGTTCTTATCTGAATCGACAACCCCTTTATAGCGGTGAATGGTCTCAATTTTCGTGATATAAATCGGTGGTACTTGGATCATGATATTACGCGGCTCATTATGCTTGAATATTTTTTCATTAATGAGCGATGCGTTGTTACTATTGACAAACACCGACTCAAATCCTGGCAGTAGGTCGTAGAATTTGAACGGAAATTCATAATCAGTCAATTGATCAAAATACATTTTCCCTCTTGGTATGACTAGTTTAAAGTCTTCTTGATCCATATAATCTATGAACTCCAAATTCTTAAATGTTATAGTAAGTACTTTTCCCGACTGAGTAACTTTTTTCACAATAGGTAATGAAACGTGTTTACTACCTACAAGTTGTTCAACATGAACATCACTTTCTGTAATCGCATGAATATTCTTATCAAATGTAATCTCCATTTTTTTCGCGCCAGTAAATCCATTATACAAGTCCGACGTTTCTTTAAACTCATACTCATAAGGCTTCTTCTCAAAAACTTCCGGTGTCTTTGGCGCTGCATCTGCTCTTAGTCCGATACTAAGCATGCTAATCGCCAGAACTAATGCAAATATGTTTTTCATAAATTTTTTCATCTACTCATTCTCCCCCGCGCTATTTTTTGTTCCGTACACATCTGTAAAAGCCCTCCCACACCCTTAATAATTTTCGACTTCTTCCCATTTTATCGGCATTTTCGATAGTTTGTTTACAAACCAAAAAAGAATCCTAACAGACTTTAGATTGTGCCGTCTAGCACAATTCCCAAATAAAAAACAGCCTCTAAAGTGCAGAGGCTGTCGGGTGTATTATAATTTCTACCATGTTAGCTTGTCCACGTAATCCCCATGCACATACAACTCTTCATATGGCACAGAATCCGAACGAACTTTCATCCATGGCTTTGCGGATAATTGATCGTCTAAAATGATGAACGGCATACCGGTTTTGGCATACGTATAGGCAGGTGTTCGGCTCGTGTTCGGATCACGACGAACATTCAAATTCACCGTATTTGACAAGCCGATTTTTTCAGGATTTGCTAACTCCTTACCACCCATCATACGATCCATTCGATACATATGGCCAGCGATTTTCGATCCCCAATATGGATCTGATGCATATTTCACATTGACACCTACTGCTTTATTGCCAAAATTTATTCCATTGGCATATTTCGCATTCGGCGGCAAGTAGTTTTTGTTTAGAAAAGCATTCAGTAACTCTTCGATATTTTGACCGACCGTTTCAAAATATACTATTTTTGGCCGATCGTCATTTACATATAAACCAAATAAATTATTGTATTTCTGTGCATAGTCGCTTAAGCCATAAATACTTTCATGCTGTGCCAACGCCAATATATGCATGGCGTTCACATGACTAGTTGCTTCAATACGCTTGAGTTCAGTACCTAGACCTAACAACTTACTTTTAGTAGTTGCATTGCGATACGTTGGCGAATTTGGGTATGCTTTCTCCAATTCTTGCAGTCTTTTTAGTATATATGCATCTAACTCAGCTGCTGTGTAACGCGTTTCACTGCGTAACGGCAAGTACTGAAAATACTGATAGGCCGTTCCTACAGCTTGTCCCGCTTCATTTGAAAAATGACTGCCATCCGTACTAAAGTATTTAAGACCTTCTTGCATGAACGTTGGTGCTACGCCCATCTCATAAGTTCCATACCTAGCAGCCGTATGTCTATAAATCGAATGAAACAGTGAACCATTTCTAACATAATAGTACGAACGGTCTTTTATCGTTTGACTAGGCAATAAGCGACTGTTTTCTTGTTTAATGAAATAATTCACACCCGCCAATTCTACTTCTACATAAGCATCCGTAGAATCTACATACATTAGTTCTGAATCCGCAGGCACATATGTTACTTCTTTTTTAAGTAGCTTGTCCGAATGAAGGATCGTTATCGAACTCGAACCGAATGATTTCGTGGAAACTAATCCAGCTGGCATGTGAATAATCTTTCCTTGATATGAAACGGCTTGAGTTGATTGCATACGATGTGAAGCGTCTTCAAAAGTGCTGTACTTAGCAACGAGTGAAGTTGTGCCGTCTTGCTTCACATTTATTACATCATATGTCAGTTCAGCTTTAATCGTAAATGTTTTAGTGACATACTCTTTTAACGCCTTGCCGTCACTATTTTTAACGCCTTGTGTAATATGTAATGTATATGTTTCCGCGTGACGATAACCGCCGGACGGAGCTGCAATGTGAACGAACGTATCAGAATTTGAAAATGCGAATGAATTCGTCTGCCTTACACCAAGTGAGTCTGTAATATAAACCGTATTTGAATTTACTGTTGTACGATTCACAGGTTTACTAAAAGAAATAGTCCATGTTTTATCTGCCTCTTCATTTGGTGAGTGTGGCCATGTAATGCTAGCTGCCTCAACTGATAGCGACATAGCGATCAGTAATACAAACATTAGCATACTACTCATCACTAGTTTCTTTACAAGTTTCAAGACAAGTAACCTCCCCTTATTATTAATTATATAAGATTCATAATCAATAATAACATCTATTAATTAATAATCATATGGCATAGACAGTTGAACGAGCGTTCCCACTTCTGGAAGTTGTTCTAGTTTATTGATCCCCCATTGTTGTCCGTAATAGTGCTTAATACGCTTATCTACATTATCTAATCCAATTCTCGTCGTATGTCCAGCTCCTGTTGATAGATGATCTGTTGATTTATCTTCATTTCCAATTCCAATTCCAGTATCTTTAATATTGATAATGACTTTCGAATCTTCTATAAAAGATTCCACTGTTATTGTAATAGGTTTCCCCGAAGTTTCAAAGCCGTGAACGATCGAGTTTTCAATGATTGGCTGCAATGTGAAAATGGGTATTTTGAAGTGTTTACTATCCTCTGATATGTTCATAATAACGTGTATTTGATCACGATACCGCGTTTTTTGGATCAATAGATACTGTTGAAGTTGTTCAACTTCCTCTTCTATTGAAATGAGCTGTTCCATATTCCGTAAGCTATATCGCAATATTTTACCTAGTGATTGTGTTACTTGTTCAGTTTGTATAGCATTTTCTACATACGCTAGACGGGAAATCGTGTTCAATGTATTAAATAAAAAGTGTGGGTTAACCTGTGCTTGGAGCACTTTGAGCTGTGTGTCTTTCAGTTGTTGTTCCAACGCTGAACGATGTTTTAATTCTGTTAATAGCTTTTCATTTTTTATCGATAGCTCTTGTGCCGTTAAGTAGGCATCACCCAACTTGACTATATAATTAGCGGTAATAAACAATAGTTCCGCAATCGATTGAACACGACTTTTGTTTTTTCGCTCTACCTTATTATAGAGGTTCTGCAACTTTCCTTGATCTAGTGGCAGCTCAGCTATACTCAACTCTATTTTCGGCAATTCATGTAGTTCTTCTTCCTCCAATAATACTTGGCCACAAAGAATAGAACCTAAGTACTCATCACGTAATATAATAGGAGCGGCAAAATCAACAAGTCCAGTGTGACAGCGATGAATGACTGGATAATTACTATTTGCTGCCAACTTGCCTACTTTATCGTCAGAAAGTATACATCTATTCAGACCTTCACTGCATGAACGTATATATTTACAGAAGGCAGTAAATTGGCTTGGTTCAGTCATTGGATTTCCTTGCGCATCACAAATTAGAACCGCCACTCCCATCGCTTCAGCGAATTGTTCTTGGAGCTTCTGCAATTGATCAATATTCACGAATTCACGCAAATTCTTTACCATACTGACCCCTTCTTTCCTATCCAACTATTCGTTCTAGATCATATGATGAATATATGTCTTTTTAACCTGTTCTTTTTTTAGTAATGCTTCATTTTTCCGATAGTGGCTTGGAGTTGATCCTACGCGTCTCTTAAATATTCTAGTAAAATAATTCAAGTCAGAAAACCCACATAATCTGCTAATCTCCGTTATCGTATACTGCGTTTGACTTAACAACTCTTTTGACTTCTCTATGCGTTCGGACGTAATGTATTCATTAATTGACCGATTCATTTTCTTTTTGAATAAGCGACTTAAGTATTGCGGATGAAGATGCACTACTTGTGAAAGTATGTCTAAAGTCAACTTTTCATCTACATGCTCTTTTATATACGAAGTGATACGTTCAACTGCTTCAGTGGACGGAGATTCTATACATTCTAGGTTCATACTCTTAACTATTTTTCTCAAAGATTGTACGAGTTCCTCTGTACTGACAGGCTTTAATAAATAGTCATCTACCCCTATTTTAATTGTCTGTAAGGCGTAATCGAATTCATTAAACGCAGTCAAAAATACTACTTTTATAGAGGGTTGTATGTTTCTAATAATTTTAGCTGCTGTAATGCCATCCATTTTGGGCATCTTGATATCTATTAACAACACATCAATAGTGTTCGTATTCGCAATTTCTATCGCCATCATGCCGTTCATCGCTTCAAAATAATGATTGAAGCCTAGTTGATTCTTTTGAATGATATCGAGTAAAACTTCTCTTTCAAGGGGTTCATCATCGACAATTAAAATGTTTATCGATCTCTCCTCCTTAGTTTTATATATCAGAACCTATGTTACTAGACTACAACAACTATTCAGACAACTCAATAAATCCTCCCATCATTTTTGAGTGAATGACGGAAGGATAGAAAAAATAACGTATCCAATTATTCAATTCCTGCTTCTGCTACTTCCGTATCCTCGGCTACGGAACCACCGCTAACGCCTATAGCTCCAATCACTTGATCACCATTCGTTATTGGAATGCCACCTCCAAAAACAATAATTCTTCCATCATTCGTTGTATTAATCCCGTAAAGCTCGCCACCTGGTTGCGCTACATCCTGTAATAGAGAAGTAGGCATTTGTAGTGCAACGGCTGTCCATGCTTTATTCTGCGAAATATCTACACTTGCTAAAAAGGCTCGATCCATGCGATGGCAAGCGATTAAGTTTCCTCCACTATCAACAATGGTAATAACCATAGGTACATTGATTTCTTTAGCTTTTTCTTCTGCCTTCTCAATCATGTTCTTAGCTACTTCTAAGGTCAATTCTGACATACTATTCCTCCTCGATAACTAATGGCTGCCCTTTCACCATTCGCGCAGCATTTTGCCCCGCTTTTCTACCATTTAGATCCTTTTCTATCAAATACGCTCGATCCGGTAGTTTTTCATGAAAGATCGCTATTTCATTCGTACGTTTCACTACAATAGTCACTCGTAATGATGTGAAACGAATAGTTTCTTCCGCCAGGTGTTTACAGACGTATGGAACGCCTTCTTCCTCTAAACCGGCACATATTTCTTTGATAAGCAGTTGATTCACTGTATCTGATACATAAATTGGTACATACACTTCGCTTTGTTTCATCGTTCACTCACACATCCATTCAAAGTCGATAAGACGAGTCCAGTTGCCACAGCATTCCTCGGCCCCTCAGTCCCTCGAATGTTTGCAAATCCAGAGACAATACCATATTTGGATAGCTCATCATTAATCATCTCGGGAATTTCAAAATCCAAAGCAGATCCACCGAGCATGACAACAAATGAAATATGCCGAATATTACGCGTCGGAATGACTTGTTCCAATGCACGAATCGCATTCGTGACGAAAATTTTTCGTTTGGCCTCTCGACGAATTGCTCGAATTTCTTCCATTGAATGGCGAACAGGTAGGGGTGTTATCTCATGTCCTTCTCGAAGAACTACTTTTCCAAATGCATCTGGTGAAAATGGCTCTTCTGAGAAAAGATATGTACCGTCCTCCAATTGCATATGGTAAAGACTTTGTACTTTTCCAAGCGGATACATTTTGATCTTTTCGGCTAGCTCCAAATCATGGAGGGAAAGCTCCGTATTTATGAGCATAGTGACCATATCGCCTGCTCCCGCTAGATGAACCGTACGGGTGACTCCTTTTTCATCCGTCGTGGCCGCATCCGTAGAACCGCCACCCATATCCAATATGACAATAGGACATTCTGTTCCCGGAGTAGTCAATGCCCCCATGATTGCCATTTCTGCCTCGACACCGCCTACCTCAACAGAAGCGCCTACTAATGCTTCTAATTTTGCAGCTACCGTTTGAATAGACGTCTTTTTTGTCTTCACCATCGAAGCCAAAGCGACTCCACTTTCCATCGTGATTTCTCCAGCTAACGCTCCCCGTATCGAAGTGGGGATTTTCGTATCCACTGCAAGTAAATCTGTAATACTGATCTCTTCAATCCGTTGATTAGTAATTTCCGACAAGTTATGACGTAAGCCATTGAGCATAGCACCGGCATTTGTGCCTTGCTCTCCCATCACGTCTTGTAATACACCGATTCTTTTGTACGTTCCCATCACTTCATCTGCACCGTCAGTGATATTCACTTTAATACTTGATCGATCCCCGATCATTAGCACACTACCAGACTCAATCTTTCGTTCCTTGATTTGTCCTTCAGGTGTTCGAATGACTACAGCCGATCGATTTCCGACTAATGATTTCGCAACGGGCGCTACTTGTTTCGTTTCGTAAGGAGTTAAATCAAAAACAGTGGATAGACCATACGGATTACTAAGCATTCGAATGACATGTCCAGGAGCAGCCACTTCAATTGCTGCTTTTTTTCCTATAGGTACTTTCTCAATCATCGTCACCTCATCTACAATCGGAACTTTTACTTGCAACCGATTGTGAATGAGTACTCCATCATCCTTCTGTACGATTACACCTGTGATTTGAATGCCTTTCTCTACTAATTTATTAAATTGATAAGCTACCCATTCATAATCAAATTGCTTGGAAACAACGACAATATACGCTTGCTGCTCTGTAGCGTGTTCCACTAATTGTTCCATCAAAATCGTTTGACCAATTCCTATTCCTTCGCCACCTGGTGTATCGGGATTATGACCGATCATCGAAGACTCCGTAATGACCGTTTCACTAATAACATCCATCGCTAGGTCACCAATAACTGGAACTGCGTCATTGATACGGACGATTGAAAGATCTTCAATCTTTTTATCAATCTTCTCCATTGCGCGCTGCAGACATTCTGCAACTCCTTTACAATTCATCACTGTTCCTTTAATTCCTGTTGTCGGCACGAGATGCTCTGTTAAAAAGACCGCTTCATTTCCACGAACTTCAACAATCGCTACTTCCGTTGATGAGTTTCCTATGTCAATTCCCGCGATTAGCTGTTCAGCCATGCCCTATTCCTCATCTTTACGTAATAATTTTCGTCGCGTATATACTTCAGCAGCCTCTTCTACTAACTTGGCATTCTCATCTGCTTGATACTCTATTCTCAATTCATTCGCGATGGCCATCAACTCTTCATAAGAGGAACGATTCGGTCGAAGTGCACTATAGATTTCTAAAATTCTTTCATCTGAGATACGAATTAGTTCAGCTGCTCTTCTAAAATTCTGACCTAATTGTTCACGCCCGATATTTTCGGAAATCTCTGCGTGCATAATTAACGTCTCCGGACTAATGCGTAAATCTTTACTAGATAGCTCGCCTTTCATCGCTGCTTCTAAAGTTAATTCATCATAGCTTTTATTAGTTGGTGTGAATAATACTTCCGGCCGCTTCTGACCTAACGGATAGTCTTGTCTTGTGAATTGACTCATACCATTTCCTCCTCCGAAATAGTGAACGTGCACTCTACATCAACAGCTAATTTATTTTGCACAATTTCTTGTGATTCTTTTAAATGTAGAATCGCAGCGATTGCCTGATAGCGTGGCCGAGCCATCTGATCATTAACGACAGGTACAGGATTTACATTTTCCCCTCTAGCATATAAAGCAGCATTGCGGCCGATCGCTCGGTACGTTTCAAGCGTGATTAGCGGTGATTGAGGGAATAGTTCCAAATTGCTCAGGGGATCCAAGTCTTGTTGGTGAATGATTGTCGTACCTCTAGACTGAATACCTATACCAATTCCTGAACCACTTAATTTCGCCGCTTGATGGCCAATAAAAGCCAAGTCCGCTGTTTCGAAATAGCGGATGACACGTGTCACTCCTCCCTGCTCCTCAATACCAGACATGATTTCCCGTAATACTTCACTGTGATTCACTTGAACGATCGTTTTTGAAAGCGCTTTCCCAAAAGCCGGTGAAATAGCAATCACTACTTCTTTAGGATTCGTTCCTTTAAGCGCTTTGGCGGTCTCTTCCATATGCATAACAATAGAATAGGATTGTTTCATCTACTTCCGCCTCCTCAATATTCACTCGGACTAATTGCTTGCCGAATATTTTTGATTTCTTCCCAACGTTCTTCACTCATACGGTATCCAGTACCAGGTCCTGTGTAATCATTTTCATTATTCACGGCACTTCTAACAATATTATTTTCATCAATAATAGCGGATGTGTGTAAATAATCTCCTGCCACACGCTGTTTCAACATATTGAAGATTCTTTCGGCAACTTGATGATAGCCTCTATTGGCTAATGCCTTCGCTACATCCAAGCCCGTAATGCCTTCACTTAGTACACGTTCAGCACCTTTTAAATCTTCCATTACATTTCTCTTTGGCATATCTTCACTACTATTTGCATACGTTGCTGCATCGATTTCCTCTTCTGTTATTTCTGGAAACCCTAATTCTTCAAAAAGAACTTGCATCGTCTTGGCCGCTTGATAGCGCATCTCGATCACTTCATTTTCTTCAACCGGTCGCAAACCACCATCTACCATCATATCTCGTTGAATAATTAAATAATCATCTACGTCCGATGAATCCATATTCGACCCAGCAAACATATTATCACTATTAGGTACCGCACTATAACCCGAGAAGACAAAGTCTGTACCTGGTAGCATTTGCAAGAGCATTTTTGCGCTACGACGAATTTCCGAATGAGAAAACGTCTGATCATTCCCTGACGCTACTTCTAAATCAAACATAGTAGTCGCTAAGTTTTCCGCCAATATGGCACGGATTCCACTTGGTACGGCAGCCGGAATTCCAATACAACTAATCGAACCGTTCTGTAACCCTTGAACACCTGCTCCTTTTGCCATCATGATACAGCGTATTTCTAAATACAACATCGATTTCCCTTCTGCACCCGCCATCTGCACTTCAGAACCTGTACCAGAAGTAAATCGCATTTTCGAACCTCGCGATGCATAAGCAGAGGCTAGGAATGATTTCGACCATGGCGTATCGTCCCCATCTTTAAAGACCGATTCGGTTCCATAAATAGAAATAGTTTCTGCATACGTAGTTAAGCCCAACATAGCTAATCGTAATTCTGTAGCTTCTTCTAGTGCATCTTGTGTTAAAATCCCACCTCTGACCGTTTGAGAACCTATCAAAAGTGCTAATGCATTAAAAGGTGCGTAGCGAACGACTCCTACTGTTGTTTCTTGTTCATCAAATCCTCTTAATGCGGCTTCGGCTGCATCTGCCGCCATCAATACGGGATTATCTCTAATATTCGTTACATGGCATTGATTGGACGGTTTCTTTCTAGCACGCATCTTTTGTAATGCCATCATCATTTCAACAACGTTTAATTGATTGAGCACTTCCACAATCTTGGCAGGGGTCAATCCTCTCACAACGGCTAAGACTTCAGCACGCGGAATATTAAAATCAACCAATAATCTCGCAATGTCTATACTATTCATACGCATCATCTGCTCAGCGGACTGTGCGTCAATAGTGTAATCCGCAATGAATTGATCTAGCATATCAAAATCTTCACGTTTTTTCCCGTCAAGTTCGATAATCCTCCCATCTTCTACCTTGATCGATGGTGGAGGATCATTCGGACTAGACATTGCTACAAATCCTTGTTCTGGCCATTCATGTACAAATCCATCTTTATTGACAGGTCGCTCTTCTAGGACTTGAAAACGTTTAGATCGTCTAACAGCTGTTTTATTCGTTTCCATATTTGCACTTCCCCTCCGAATTATTTTGTCTATTCTGTTAACTATATGGTGAATACTATTTTATTACTCTATACAATAGAGACTTAGATTAGGAAAAAGCATACTTCTATCATAATTTCTTAGCATTTTTCGGATACACATGGTTACCCCCTCAGACTTCTATGGAAAATAACAAAAAAACTCCCTAACCGATTACCCGGTCAGGGAGCTGTTCTTATCTATTTACTATTTACTATTTACTCTTTAATCAATTCCAACTCAACTGGAATATCTGCTTCAACGTCTTCGCCTTTCAACTTAGCAATCGCTGCTATCATCGCCTTTTTTCCAATCTCTTCAGGCTTTTGTGCAATTGTTGCTGCTAATTTAGCATTACATAAAAAGGTTATCACTTTAGTCTATGATGATTAATAGTACATTTCATTTGATAACTATAATATAGTATCAACTATTCACTTCTGACAGGTAAAACTCTTGAGGTACTGGACCAAATACTCGTCTATGATATAACATTGGTTCTTTTTCCGGGTCAATTTGAATATCTGTTACCTCTCCAATTAAAACTGTATGATCACCGGCTTCTATCGTTTTAAATGTTTTACATTCAAATACACCGAAAGCCCCTTCAATAATTGGCAATTTATTATCTGAAAGCTTCCATTCACATGCACTAAATCTATCTTCAACTTTACTAGCAAATGTTTTACATAATTCTTGCTGTTCACCCGCCAAAACATGTACAGCAAATTTCCCTCCTTCTGTAAATTCCTTTAAAGAAGAGACTCGATGATCAATTGACCATAGTAACATTAAGGGTTCTAAAGAAACTGATGCAAATGAATTTACAGTTAACCCTAAAGGAGTTCCGCCTTCATCTGTAGTTGTTAAAATAGTAACACCGGTTGGATAATTCCCCATAATCTGTTTGAATAATTCTTGTTTTTCAACTTTTTGCATATTCATCACTTCCCCAGTTAGTTTTTAAAATACGGAATCCACTCTTTCAATTCCAGTCGACGCACATTTTCAATAATATGTGGGTCGGCCACAGCCATGGAAAGCGCTTCCTCGTAAGAGTCTGCTTTATAGATAACAAGGGCACCTGATCCATCCGCAAATGGTCCCCTTGCAAAAATTTTTCCTTGTTCATTCAATCCATCTAAGTATTGAATATGGCGGGGGCGAACGATCTCATTTTTCACCGGATCCAGCATGTGTAATAGTGCAGCATAATACACCAAGTCCCCCTCCTCTTCCATGATTCTATTGCTAAATTGCTATTCTATTTTCATTTGTTGATCCAATATTACTTTCAACAAAACTGTCGAACATAATCCTTAATCCACCGCTACCAAAAGGAACAGTAGATTGAGTACTTATTTTATTCAATTGGATGTGTTCCATAAATAATAGTATTGTTCTCCTGCGTTCTTTTATGTTTACCACACCAATATGATAAAACCACTCATCAATTTTGTTGAAAATCCCTTTATTCACGCCGTATATTTTATTGCAAATGGAGACTATTGACGAGTCTGTAATATTGATAGTGTTCTCGATATCCATTTTTCAACCTCCTTTATTAGCGTTGATAAATAGTTTCTATAAACCCATCTTGGGATTATACCCACTTAAAAGGATCTTCAATAATCTTATCCGATGTATTCACCCATACTGATTTAGTTTGAGTATATTCATGTACAACTTCCATACCACTCTCTCGTCCATAGCCGGTCAAACCAGATCCACCAATCGGCACGATAGGAGAAACACTTCTATATGTGTTAATCCAAACGATACCAGCTCGTATCTCTGCTGAAACACGATGAGCTCTACCTATGTCTTGTGTCCAAATTCCCGTCGCAAGACCATATTCTGTTGAGTTCGCTAATTGGATGACTTCATCTTCGTCTTCAAACGGAATCACGCTTAGGATAGGACCGAAAATTTCTTCTCTAGTGATTTTTGATGTATTATCTGCATGTTCAAAAATCGTTGGTTCAAAATACCAGCCATTTTCGATATTTTCTGGTCTCTTTCCTCCACATATTAACTTCCCGCCTTCTTTTAATCCCCAATCAACATATTGTTCGACTCTTTGTAATTGGGCTTCAGTAGCAAGAGGTCCCATTTCGGTTTCTTCCTGTAAAGGATCACCTATTTTAATTTGTTCTACACGATGAACAAGTTTTTCCATAACTTTGTCATATACATTTTTATGAATAAATGCACGAGATCCTGCAACACAGCTTTGACCTGAAGCGCTGAAAATACCAGCTATAATTCCCATTGCCGCATTATCTAAATTGGCATCTTCAAAAACAATATTTGGTGATTTTCCACCCAGTTCTAGTGAAAGTGATGCAAAGTTTTTCGCTGAATTTTCGACCACTTTGCGGGCAGATACTTCTCCACCAGTAAATGCTATCCTTCTAACTAGCGGATGTGATGTTAATGCATCACCAACCGGCATTCCAAAGCCTGTAACTACATTTACGACACCTGCTGGGAACCCTGCTTTTTCTACTAGCTTCACAAACTCTAAAATTGAAGCGGATGTCATTTCAGAGGGCTTAATAACAATTGTATTACCTGTAATAAGCGCTGGCGCCAGCTTTAGTGTGGTTAAATATAACGGCGAGTTCCAAGGAGTGATAGCTGCTATTACGCCTAGTGGTTCCCTAACGGAATACACAAGCATATCTGGCTTATCAATTGGTAGAACATTTCCTTGTATTTTATTTGCTAAGCCACCGTAGTAATGATAAAACTCTGGTAAGTATTGTAACTGTCCTCGCATTTCACGAATGAGTTTACCATTATCTAATGTCTCGAATTTCGCAAGTGTTTCTACATTTTCAGCAATTAACTCTCCTAGTTTTGACACTAGATGTCCACGCTGTGTCGGCGTCATTTTTCGCCATTCAGGAGATAGGAAAGCAGCATGTGCTGCTTGAACAGCATTGTCGACATCGACTGCCGAACCTTTCGCTACTTCACACCAAGCTTCACCCGTTGCGGGGTTGTGACTGGGAAAGTATTCTCCGTCAGTAGGTGATGTCCATTCACCATTTATATACATGTCATATCGTTTTAGCTTTGTCACTGTTTTCACAGGCAGATCCTCCTAAATGTTATTTCCATACTCACTGTTACGTATAATTGATACTCTTATTTCAAAGGGTAAAATACCTGCCTGCTTTATTAGCCAGACAGATAAAATACCGTTCTACTTTTTATACAAGACCCATTTCCTGAGCATCCAACTGACGATTTCCTGTTCTTGGATGAGGTCGTCCTCCCGTGGATGCCCCAATGGCTATCACAATTTCATCCGCACGGGGGGCATCGGGTATATGTGCTTGGAATGTAATATAGTGCGAACGTGTAGATTCTTCATTTTTATGAATCATTGGGATCGTAACCGTAGTTCCTGCACCACCACGGATATTTGTGAAGCTCAATACACTTTCGCCCTTTACTCTATCCCGATACACATTTCCAAACTTTAATGTATGAATAAATGCTGATGCATGCTCGATTTCACCATCAACGCCTACTACAGCAGCCTTTCCAAAAGCCTCCACATCATCTGCAGATTCAATGTACTTAAATAGTTCATCTACTAGGGTTTTACCGATCTCTGGTGCATATTCATTAATTTCCGGCATTAAATCTTGAACAAACCCTCTTCCCAACCAAGGATTTTTCACTACAAGTAATGATGCAATCATCCGAATCGGTTGATCTACGTTCTTTTCACCTTCAATAAATACTTCCTCAATTGCTGTATACAACTTGCGAACTTTTAGCATCTGCACTTCCCCCTATTTTTTCAGTAGTAGTTTGTTCAACAAAGTTTGGCATTACCTTTTCTGTGAATAGCTTTAAACTTTTCATCATTTTTTCGTGAGGCAGACCGCTTAAATTAACCCACAGCAATAAGTTTTGAAGATTTAATTCATCTTTCAATTCCTGAATTTTTTCCGTTACCTGTTCAGGTGTACCGAAAATTAAATTTCGTGGATTAAGAAAATCAAAATCCAATTCTTGTTCATTTCCTACGACTTCTCCAGGATTTAATAATGGTGTCAGACCTCTCCAATGACTTACCCATTTATAGTTTTCCAATACTGCTTGCTCAGCATCTTCTCTTGCTTGCTCCATAGTTTCCGCTACATAGACCGGGCGGACCAGTCCAAGGCCCTCACCCATGGCCACCGGCTTACCTTTTACAGCAGATAATGTTTCCTGATAGATCTTAAAGCGTTCTTTCAAATGCTCTAAAGTAGGCATCCATAAAACCGCATTCAATTCATTTCTAGCAGCTTCCTCGATGGATCGCTGGGATTCAACCATCTGCCAAAATGGTGGATGATCTTTTTGTTTAGGTGGTGGAATGATAGAAATTTTTTCTATTTCATTTGTATCCATGTTCATAAATTCACTTGTTGAAGGACTTAATGGGTGATTCCACTTCAAACCTTTAGGTGGAAACTCATAAAATTCACCTTTATGTGAAAAGAACTTATTTGATAGCGCTTTCTTTAGAATTTCCACTGTCTCTTCATAGATTGCACGATTTTGTGCATCATTTTTACGATCTGCAAGTGGATTTAGATTGGCGGCTTCTCTTCCATATAATCCACGGGCCAATCCAACATCTACTCGTCCTTGACTCAATTGATCAAGCATTGCAATATCTTCCGCCAGCCTTAGCGGATGCCAGAATGTAATGACGTTTGCCGCTTGGCCAATTCGAATGCGTTTTGTCCGAGCTGCAATATCTGCACCCATCAATATTGGATTTGCTATCAATTCAAATCCTTCGTGACCAAAGTGATGTTCAGTAAACCAAATTGCTTCATAACCATTTTCATCACAATAGACCGCCTGCTCTCGTACTTCGTCTAAAACTTTATCAAATTCATCTATACGATCACGCCCTGATAGATTTGCAAAAATACTAAACTTCATAATAACATCTCCCGTCGTGTTGATATTTTAATTGTTGGGTCACTTTTATATGAATCAATTCATTTCGGTCGCTTCCACATTGTTTTCTCCGATAACCGGTTTATCATTTTTTACAAGGCCTTGTTCAAAGGCTAATTGCTTTGCAATTCCTGGTGACTTCCATAATAAAGGTAGCACTATTATAGAAATTGGAACAGCCGTTATTACAACCAACGATTGTAATGCACCAATTCCTCCATCTCCTAGCCAAATTAACAATACAGCTGATGCTGGCATGATCAAGCTCCAAAATAAACGAATAGCAACTGGTGGGTTACCAGTACCGACTACACTAATAGATGCGGAATAAGAAATAGAATTTGTTGTAGTAATAGTACATATAATCGTGAGCAATATGATTACTATAGACATCAATAATCCAAAAGGCATTTGCTGGGCAACAGCAATTGCAGCAGCTGGGGCCCCACCGGTTTCCAGTGCCGATGAAATCACACCTGGATTTTGCATTTCAAAAAATATACCTGTACCACCCACTACGGTGAACCAGAAGTTAACGAATAAGGGTGAAATCACCGCGACTAATACAAATACTTGACGAATAGTCCTACCCCTAGAAACCCTTGCAACAAATATTGAAATCAATGGACCAAATCCAATGAACCAAGGAAAGTAAAATAGCATCCAGCTGCTTAACCATTCACTATCTCCTCTGAAAGTTGCAATATTGATAAATTCCGAAGTGTAGGTACCCATAGATGAAATAAAGGTATTAACAATGAATTCCCCTGGACCTAATAATAGTAATGCAGCAGTTACAAATATTATTAAGTTAACGTTCAGTTTACTTAACCACTGGATTCCCTTATCGATTCCCGTCACTATTGTTAATACTACTATCGCTGTTAAAACACCAATTACAATGATGACCATTGTAAAAGTATTGGGCCATCCTAGAATAGTTTCTAATCCTTGGCTAGTTTGAAGTCCTAGGAATCCTATTGGGGCAATGGCTCCTGCACATGCACTAATGATACAAGCCGCATCTACAAAAGATCCTAATTTGCTATCTTTAATTTTCTCTCCAAAGACTGGATATAGTAATGTTCGTGGTTTCAGTGGCATTCCTTTATTATGATGAGCATACATCAGAACTAAACTAGCGATTGCCCCGTACATTGCCGTAGCAGTAAATCCCCAATCCATGAAACTTTGGGCCAGAGCAGGACCCACAGCTTCAGCCGTTCCTGATTTAATACCCGAAAACACGGGCGGCACATTCATAAAGTAAGATAAAGGTTCGGCCGCTGCCCAGAAAACAGCACCGGCGCCAAGCATCCCTGTGATAACAAGAGCTGCCCACTTAAAATAACTCATTTCTGGTTTGTCCGTTTTACCTAACACAGCCTTACCACTTGCCGACATTGCAATAATTGCCCCAACTATGAATGTCGCTGGCAATAATACTTGCCAATAGGCCCCAAAGATACGGACACTCCAATCAAAACCAAAGTTTACTATTTTCCCAACAAGCCCATCATTCATAATTGACATGATGATAAAGAATACAAAAAAACCGCCACTAACTCCAAGAACGCTCCAATTGACCTGATCCCTTATGCTTTTTGATTCATTCATCCAAATAATCCCCCCCCATTAGTAAAGTTGTACTGTAGTAGAAATTTATTTTTATATACTTTTAACCAATGATTTGAGTAGCTGTCATTCGGAAATATATCATGATTCGGGTAATGAAGTTAAAAAACTTTTCACCATTTGATTAAACTCATTTGGCGCTTCAATAGGTAGCATATGTCTGATACCTGGAATAATCTTAACAGTAGAATTGGAAATCTGTTCACCCATATACATGGCCATTTTCGTATGTGAACGCGGATCTTCTCCACCTGTCATAACTAAAGCGGGGCATTTAATATCCGATAATTGATGTTTTAGTTCTTGATCCCCATTGGCATATACCCGATAAGAAGCCAAATATCCCTTTTGCTCGTTTGCTTCCAATCGCTTTCGGAAACGATTCACCACTTCCGGATATTGAGCTTTGAACTTTTGATCGAACCAACGATCAATCGAATCATCCACTACGCTTAGATGCCCTTCTTCCTCTGTCTTTTTTACCCTTAATTGAATAATTGCACGTTCTTCAACAGTTCGATTTGAGACAGCGCTTACAACGACTATAGAAGTTGTTTTCTGGGAATAAAGTAAAGCAAACTTCATTGCGACTAATCCTCCTAGAGAAAAACCTAAAATATGCGCCTTCTCTATCTTTAATTCTTGCAATAATTCGTTTAGTTGATTTGCATATTTACTAAGTGAATAAGGACCTTCAGGGTGGGCTGAATTCCCATTGCCAAACAAATCAAATGTAATTATTTTAAATTGTGACGATAGCTCTGCAACAATTCCTTCCCACATTGTCAAATCCAAACCTACCCCATGAATTAATACTAGTGGTTGACCACTTCCTTTCACCTCATAGTTTGTTTTGTTGTTACTTTGAACTGATGATGCATTCATTAAATGACTCACTCCTTTGCAAATTAGCTTTCATCATAATTTTTGGAAAAAGAAAAAACCCAGTATTATTCCATGAAATAATTCATTCATGAAATCTTACTGGGTTTTATCCACTAATGTATTTGAAGTTTTGTCTTCAAATCCGTAAATAAACCAGAATTTTTGTATTAAATTAAAAGTGCTATTCACTTAAAATCCTTACTTTTTATATGTTCACTATAACGATCTATTGCAGCACGTGTTGCTTGCAAAATTGCTCCCAGTGAAGGAAGAGATATATTTCTTTTCACTCCATCCGAAAACCCTGCAAAAGAATCATCTATACAGTATCCTTCAATCTCACTCTTTAAAATTCTTTTGGCTAAATCAGAAAAGATGACACTGAAATCAACTTCAACTATCACATTCGTTGTGCTATCAATGAGTAAAATCACACCAAGATACTTATGAGAATGATTAGATGGAATTCCTTTTGGTGTTTGCGCAAAACCACTTACAAGAACCAAATTGTTTTTTTTCGTTACTGACGTTACCATTATTTAATCACCGCATTTCTTGCATATTATCTTTGCTGTCCAAGATATAAAGTTCTCATTTCTATTACTATAGTAATTCAAGAAAATATTATTGTCAATAATATTTTAAATATTTCATTAAAACTAAATATTCTACTTTATATTTTATCTTTCAATTATACACCTATAGTTTCCTCTATAAAATCTGACATACATTCATTACTATCCGCTGACAAACCTTGATTTATCGCCATGGCAAAGATCTCCTGGGTTAGGCTTGTAAACATTAGTGGAACAGCCTCTAAACGAGCTATTTCCACCGTACTACTAAAACTAGTATATATACTTGAAATAGTGGAATCCATCCCGTATTTAGTTTTCTGTTTATCACAACTTAAAAGAGTTTTTGTTATATAACTTTGTCCGCTACTAGCATTGATTGCGTCAATAAATACATCCGGTTTTATTCCAGCTTTTTTAGCTATGGCTAATCCCTCGTAAGCTGTTAGTAAGTTCGTAGCATATAATAGAGCATTTAAAGACTTCAACGTCTCGGTTTCATCTGAAATAGCACCTTCATTTAGCTGTTGTAACTTTCTGTACATATTTATCACCCATCCATTTTTGAATTTCTTTTACGGATTGCATATTGTCACTACCTAAGACATTGGTAGACAATAACTTATATATATGCGCGCATCTCTGTCCCATTAAAAGTGATAAGTTCATGTCATCCGCCATCTTAATCGCAATATTTAAATCTTTATACATTAATTCAAAAGAAAAATTGGATTGATATGAATTCGTAAGAACGTATTTCGGGAAGTGATGGGAGGTCATGTAATTTTCTCCACTGTTTCGGTTCAATTCCTCTAAAATGGTAACCAAGCTTAATCCTGACCTTTCACCTAATAAAACGATTTCCGTAGTTGTTAATAAATTACATGCCATCATCATCATATTGATTGCTTTTACAGCATGACCGGCTCCCAATTCACCACAATGGATTATATCAGTACCTAGCACTTTCAGAATCGCCCTGCTTCTTTCCAATGTGCTAGGTCTTCCTCCTACTAAGATAGAAAGAGTACCATTATCAGCAGCAGGTATCCCTCTACTAACTGGCGCATCAATGAGATCAGCCCCAAGTTCTCTAATTGCTTTACCAATCTTTTTAGTTGTACTTGGAAGCGAAGTAGTTGTTTCAATGACTATTGTATTCTCTTTCAATCCATAGACGACACCATTTTCTCCCATAATACACTTCTCAACCGCGTATTGATCTGTCACACAAGTAATGATTACCTCACAATAACTAGCAATTTCTTTAGGTGACTTCAAGGGTTCTACACCTAATTTCGCCACATTATCTAGTGCAACTTGGCAGCAATCATATCCAAATACATTATAGTCATGAAGAAGTAACCGCTTAGCCATTCTTGAACCAAGCTCACCACATCCGATAACACCTATGTTCACTCCAACATCTCCTTTCAAATCCTAATATGCATTTATTATTTAAATCCACAGAACAGCCTTTGTTACGTTTGAAAGCTGTTCTGTGGATTTTTTGTTCCACTTTTATTTAGAACGATTCTTAAATGAGTCTTTACGGAAACTGTATAAAGCGTTTGGATCAACTTGCACATCTACTACTGTAGGGTGACCAGCCTGTACAGAATGTAAAGCATCTGCTAAAACACTTTGTAATTGGGATGGGTCATTGACTGCGTATCCTTTTGCGCCATACAATTCAGCAATCTTATCAAATCGAGGGTTCGTTATATCTGCTCCCATATACCGTTCGTCAAAGAAGTCACGCTGATATGCTTTTTCAGCACCCCAACAATGATTATTCATGACGACTGTTAAAGTATTTAAATTATGCTGGACCGCTGTCCCAATTTCCGACATTGTCATTCCGAATCCACCATCACCCATTAGACTTACGACTGTACGGTCCGGTGAAGCCGCTTTCAAACCTAATCCCGCTGCATATGAAAATCCAACTAAACCAAAATCTAAAGGTGTGAATAACGATGGTGATTGGCGGAAGTGAAGCGCATCGTTCGCTTGTAAACATAGTGTTCCAGCGTCTAGAGTGAACATAGAATCGCTTGGCATTACAGAATTAATTGCGTGATACACTTGCTTTGGCGAAATTATGGAGCCTGTTGCTGTAGCTCTTCCCTCTTCAGCACGCTGAGCTAATAGATTATGTCTGTTTATTTTAAATTGTCTTACCCACTGAGAACGTTCCGTCGATACAACTCTGTCATTTTTCAACTCGCTTTCAAGTTGCTTAGCTACAGTTCCTGCACTGGCTACAATTCCTACTTCTACAGGGAAGTATCTAGACAAGGCATTATGGTCAATATTAACTTGAATAATTTTGGCGTTAGGGTTGAGATGGTCATACGTATAGAATGTCGAATTAAAGCCGAGTCTACTTCCCAATACTAAGATTACATCCGCATTTTTTGCCAATTCCGTTGCCACGACATTTCCTCTTGGGCCGACTTGACCAGCAAATAACGGGTGATCATTGGGAACTGCATCTCCATGTCCAGCTGAAGTGCATATCGGTGCTTCAATAGTTTCAGCTAAACTGATCACACTTTGTTGCGATTGGCTCCACTTTACGCCCGCCCCTGCCATGATTAATGGCTTGTTTGCATTTCTTAATAGTTCAGCTGCTTTGGACAATTGTTCATGGTTGGCGGCTGGATAACTTTCGCTACGATATTCGCTTGGAGACTTAAAGCGACCAAAGTCTTGGATATCTGATAATACGTCTCTAGGAATATTCAATACAACGGGCCCTTTTTTACCTTCCTGACTTACCCTAAACGCCTCTTGAACCATCTCAGGAATTCTATCCGCCCTATTGACTGTCCACGTTTTCTTTGTGATAGGTGTAAATAAAGCTTGCTGATCCACTTCCTGAAATGCATCCCGATATACATGACTAGAAGAGATACTGCCTGCTATCGCAACAACAGGAGAATTAGCTAATTTAGCTTGCGCCAGACCAGTCACAAGATTTGTGGCGCCTGGACCATTTTGCCCTGCAAGAATCAAACCGCCTCCACCTAAAGCTCTTGAATAGGCGTCTGCCATATGCGTTCCAGTTCTTTCATCCCTAACACCAATATAATTTATTGATTTTTCATCATATAATGCATCAAAAACTTCCATTGTTGCGGAACCGATCAAACCGAAGACGTCTTTTACTTTTTCTTCTTTCAAAGATTTAACTAATGCTTGCGCACCACTCATAGTTTTCGCTTCTACATCTGTAATTTTCACCATATAAAATCCCGCCTTTTTATTTTTTTATAAACAATAGAAAAAGACCCAATACAAAAGAGTGTACGCTCTTTTGTACTGGGTCTGTTTGCTTCGCATATTATTAAGATTATTAATAATACACACAAATAGCCAGCAATATTGTTTAGTTTTTCTAATCTTACAACATGTTAGTTATAATTTCAATAGAATTTTCTAAATATTAATAAATAATAATTAATGGATTCAAGAATCTTGGATAGTCAATAGATATTTATCCATAGATTCTTTTAAAGCGCCACTCTCAAATCGAATACGATCGTCTGGATGAATTTTATTGTTTTGTAAGTAATCCAGATAAGACAAAATGTTTCTGCGTCTTTCTATTACATCTTGATATCCACGTTCATAAAAAAATAGATCTATCGTGTTATACAGCCCTCTACTTACTTTGTATTCCTCACTACAATGGCGTATGAAAGATAAGTTAGGCAAGTGTATGTTGTTTTTAGTCATTAATATCCCTCCATACAATTAATAATTACTACCTTTTTACTCTACTTACAGGTTAATTGAATATTCAAATTTTAGTATACATTATCCGATGTTCTGAAGTGTGTCAAGATGAAATCAATAAACAGAGTAGTAGAAGGCTTTGAAGAATTTTGTATAATATGATTAGATTGGGGTTATCCCAGCGAAAAGAACCCGTAATTAGATTGTAAATTATTACGACCAATAAAAAAAGCAACCACAGGATAAGTTCCTTGAGGTTGCAGTTATAGCCTCCATGAATAAAGTTCTTGAGTGTGGCTTTTCATCTTATTTGACGTGCGGAACACTTGACTTGAGATAAGCAAGCGTCCACGGCTGGAGCGTAAATCCTTAATTAGCCACCAACTAGGACTGCCCAACCAATAAATTAGCCAGGTAGTTCTATTCACTTTATCACTTTATCATTTACTCTTTAATCAATTCCAACTCAACTGGAATATC
>NZ_PDYM01000033.1 GCF_002743055.1 Sporosarcina sp. P13
AAATTCATATGCACGTATCACCTTTCACTTTTACTTGTTTCTAGACAATTCAAGTATAAAAGAAATCGGTGATCACGTGTATTTTTTTATGCAAATTGTACGCATACCCCAACAAATATTATAGAACCTAAAAATCGCCATCAAAGTAGGAAAGCCCACATTGACAGCGATTTTCTATAACTATTTTACATTAAAAAGCAACATGTTCACTAACAGGCAAAACCAATTTCAAAGCTTCTATCTGATCCTCCGGCAAAGCAATAATAGGTAAACGCACACCACCAACCGCTACACCTTGCAAATTCAAAGCAGCTTTAACAGGGGATGGATTCGGTGCAGCGAACATGGCTTTAATGATTGGTAATAACTGACGATGTTCTTTCGCAGCTTGCGCAAGATTCCCGTTTTTAAAGTTATTGATCATCGATTGCATTTCGTTACCAATTACGTGTGCGGAAACAGAAACGACGCCTGCACCGCCAATTGCGAGTACGGGAAGTGTAAGTCCGTCATCTCCGCTATATAAAGAAAAGCCTTCTGGTGCTCGTTCGATAATATCAGCCATTGCCTCAAGATTCCCACTGGCTTCTTTTATTGATACGATGTTTGGTACATTAGCAAGACGGATGATTGTATCTGGTTCCATGTTGACGGCACTTCGTCCTGGAATATTATATAGCATCACGGGCAAAGCAGTCGTTTCTGCGATTGTCTTGAAGTGTTGGTATAAGCCTTCTTGACAAGGTTTATTGTAGTAAGGTGTGACGAGCATAATGCCGTCCACGCCTGCTAGTTCAGCCTGCTTTGTTTGTTCAATAGATTCTCTTGTATTGTTTGAGCCAGTCCCAGCAATTATGGGAATTCTTCCGGCTGCTACTTCTACAGTGAATTGGAATAATTCAACTTTTTCACCGTTCGTCAATGTAGGTGATTCTCCTGTTGTACCTGCAATGACAAGAGCATCCGATCCGTTGTCAATTAAATGATTGATTAACTGACGGGTTGCTTCAAAGTCGATGTCTCCCTGTTCGTTAAAAGGAGTTACCATTGCTGTTACGATTTGTCCAAAATTCATTGTTCTCCACTTCCTATCTTTTTATTAAAAAACATAAGAGGGTGGGGGGCGGTAGATAATAGAACGCAAAAAGCAGCAACGAGGGCTCGTTGCTGCTTTGAAATAATAAATTATTTCTCTGCATAAGATAGCCCTCCATATAGTTTCCTATATGACAATCCTGTACTTGTTCAGCCCAGAACCAGCTTCGAGAATAATGAGACTCTCTCCACTTCGGCAAATTCCCCTTTCCGCAATTTTCACAGGATCTCATCATCCTCTAATTGTGTACTGATGGTTTTTGCGCCTCTATCCTTACTTCGGAATTTTACGAAATAAGTGATTGTTTAATTACCACTACTTTACCTGTAGTTTGACAGAATAGCAACCTAAAGTTGTGAAATAGGTAAAAGAGTTCAGAAATCATTTGAACTATTGTGAATAATTATTAGATGACGTTACTCTATCTTCAATAGCAAACCTGGTCTGTCTTTTTTTAAAATCGTAAAATCGGGTTCATACGTTTAGTAAGACTGTTACGTTAAGTGTATTGTATTATGATAAGATAAAGAAAAGTAGCGAAGGAGGTTTTGCCAGATGAACAACAATCCACAATGTACAGAAGCGTCATGCCAAATATATAAACGTGCGATCGAGTTTATCGGAAAACGGTGGACTGGAATCATTGTCTATCAATTACTAGACGGCCCGAAGCGCTACCATGAATTACTCCATGCGATTGATGGAATATCTGATCGGTTGCTGACTGAGCGCTTGAAGGATTTGGAGCAGGAAAACGTGCTTAGGAAGTATGTCATTACAGAAACACCTAAAAAAGTGGAATACGAGTTGACTCCTTTAGGCTATGAATTTACTAAAGTTTTTCGTGCGATTATGGATTGGGGCGTAAAAAAAGAAGCGTATGCTAAAAATAGACAAAATTCGCCCTTCAAGTCAATGAAGGGCGAGAAGCGTGGTTAGTTAAAAACGGAATGAATCCAGTCGGCAATATCATCAAGTACCTTTTGATCGACATGTTGGGGTACGTTGTATTCCTTTTTGGCTTTTATAACTGTTCCATAAATAGAAGGCATGAAGAGATGATTTAAGTTAGGGTACAATGTAAACGTGACATTTGGTTTATTACATAATAAGTTTTTGTAACCTTCAAAATCTGTTTCGGCCGTCACTTGGAAATCTTTTTCTCCTTGTAAAATGAGAAGTGGTTTATCTAATTCGCTTACATATTGACTAGCTGGATGTTCGCCCATTTCTTTAAAATAATAGGCAGTAACGTATTTTCCTAACACGATAGTTTGTTGTGCTTCCTCGTCGGTCATATTATACATTCCATCAAACTTCGAAGACATTTTCGCTAGTTGTTTCCCCGCAATCATTTTTAAAAACTTATTCAATGAATTCAAGACTTCAGTGTTTTGGTCCATCATGATTTCTTCTAATGTACGTGGGGAACCACCCAGTATAATGACTCCAGCGAAATTTCCACCTTCCGCATCAATTCTCGGTGCTAACATTCCACCTAAACTATGCCCAATAATGAACAGTTTGTTTGAATCAATGCGCGGATCTTGCCGTAAAAGTTCGGTTGCAAGAATAGCATCTTCAATCGTTTCTTCCTTAACGGATAAATCTTTGTCATGTTTCATTTGTTTACCGTAGACTAGTGTCCTCTTATCATAACGAATTGTAGCAATCCCTCTTGCCGACAAACCTTCTGCAATATCTCTAAACGGATAGTTTTCGCCCACTCTTCCATCCATAGTACTTGGACCCGAACCATGAACTAATACAACGGCAGGAATCAATCCATTCGTTTCATTCGGAATACAAAGTAATCCATTTAGCGGGTACTTTGTCTTGGCGCCTACAATAATTTTTTCTTCATTCATACTATCGATCTCCTTTGAAAGATGCTGAATAAATAAAATACGAAAGCTTTCGTTCTGCGGATTTTCTGAATAAACATATGCTGTTCTTTAACCCGTGTATACTCCACTAGTTAAGGGGATTTTGAAGCTAGAGTATATTCTACATGATGGGCCTTGCTTTCGATAATCATAATTTTAATAGTAAACTTTAAAACTATAGTATAATCCATACACAGTATGTATTACTTTCGAGGTGAAGTTTCATTGCTTTGGCTACTAGATAAAAAAAGGTTCTACTCATATACAACACAGCATACAGTAGAGAGCTGCTTGACAACGGAACATGTGAATGGGTTGAAGCGTCATGTCTTATGAGAAAAAATTAATGGCAATGAAGTCGCTTGTGAAAAAAACGAAGGTCATGGAAGATACGGCCGAGACATTCAACAAGCCGCCAGCCCCGACCTATGAAAAACGTTGGTTGACGACGGGTCTTGAAAAAATAGAAAATGATTTCGGTATTGTTTATAAACGCGTAATCCGTTATCCGCTATCACATATGCATGGCGATATTCGTCTAGGGGAAGTACAGAAGAAGTTGGAAAATTGGACGGAAACGGGCTACGCGCATCCGCTATCACCAAAAACCGGAAAGTTACTATTTTTTGATACAGAGACGACGGGATTAAAAGGCGCAGGCGCTGTGATTTTCTTAATTGGTTTGCTGGAATTGAAGGCAGATGAATTCATCATGACGCAATATGTGCTGCCGAATCCTGATCACGAAGCGGCGTTTCTTTATGCCTCTGGGCTGTGGCAGGAAGACTTGACGTTAGTGACCTATAATGGAAAAAGTTTTGATTTTCCGCAACTTCAAACACGTTGGTCGCTGCACCGAAAACAATTGCCAATGTTACCTGTTCCACATCAAGTCGATTTATTGCACGGCTCGCGTCGGATTTGGAAAGGGCAAATGGAGTCGTTCAAATTGACCGAAGTCGAGCGTAAGCAACTAGGCTTTCATCGGCAAGATGATATTCCTGGTCATATGGCACCTATTATTTATCAGGACGCAGTAAAGAATGGTCGCGCCGAAATTTTGATGAAAGTCATGTGGCATAATGAATGGGATATACTTTCACTCGTGACGCTCTATAGTTTGTCTACGGACATCGTGTTAGATGAAAACAGTCAAGAGAATGCACACATTGCTACAAATATCGCGAAATGGTTCCAAGACCTTGGGTTAACCGAGCGAAGTTATTCGGAATTGCAACGAATTGTTGAAACGTATGGAACGAGCTATCCGCTCACACACTATCATCTAGGGCTTGTATTAAAACGGCATCAAAAGTTTGAACGTGCGGTACAATCATTTGAAATTGTTGCAACATATGGAGAAGGCAGAGAACAGATTCTTGCTTACGAGGAATTAGCGAAATTATATGAGCATCAGTTGAAAAATCTGACGCATGCATATGAACGAATTCATAGCGGAAAAATGTTGCTGAAAAAGCAACGAGACTTGCCAAAACGCTTTATCGACCGAATGGAAAGTAACTTTTTAAAACGGGAAATACGTGTGCAAAATAAACTATTTCCCGGGTAAGCGCAGAAAGCGACAGAAGACTAGTAACAGCTTTGGGACTAAAGACAAAGAATGACAACATATGCTATAATGACCTTATGGAATCATAGATGGAAGGACGTTTTTTCATGGAATATAAGTTAGACTCAAAAACAATTTTGGAAAAAGAATTCAAACAAGCGATTCGGGGATATAAACAGGAAGAAGTAGATTGGTTCTTGGATGATGTTATTCAGGATTACGAAACATTTAAAAAAGAAATTGCTCGCTTGACAGAAGAAAATCAAAAGTTAAAAGCAGAAGCGATTTCTACACAAAGACGTTCTTCAACACCTGCACCTCAGTCCACGAACTATGATATTATCCAAAGAATTTCTAACTTGGAACGAGAAGTATTTGGAGACAAACTAGCTGAACAAGAATGATGTAGAAGTTAATTATTGTATATCAAACGAATTCATTGAAAGCGTCAATGATTTGGTGTATACTCAAGAATGCCATAGAGAGTATTCAAGTAATCGCTGCAACTTCGGTTGTAGAGGAAAGTCCATGCTCACACGGATCTGAGATGACCGTAGTGTTCGTGCTCGGTGAAAAAATAAGCCGGGGCAATGCATTTGCATTGATGGCGAGAATAAATCCTAAGTCTTCGGATATGGATGAGGTTCTCTGAAAGTGCCACAGTGACGTAGTCGGCATGGAAACATGTCGAGTGGAACGGGTAAACCCCACGAGTGAGAAACCCAAATTATGGTAGGGGCGCTCTTCCGAAAGAATTCAATGGAGGAAGGGACAGGCGATTGTCTGTAGATAGATGATTACTACTCCAAGTACGAGGCGCAAGCCGTTTGAGTACCGGAGAACAAAACATGGCTTACAGAATATTCTATGGCTTTACCTTACAATTAGCTCTCCTACAGTTTTGGGAGAGTTTTTCTTTTGTATTATTACTGAACGTACATATACCTTATATAGAAGGAATCAATTGAAACAAGCCGTGATAAATGTGATTTGTTGCGGAGAATGGAGTGTTAAGCGTGAGTGATTATAAATTAGTTGCGACGGCTGCCATGGGTCTTGAATCCATCGTAGCGTCTGAAGTAAAAGATCTTGGCTATGAATGTCAGACGGAGAACGGTAAAGTCTACTTCCATGGAGATGAAGAGGCGATTGCGCGTGCCAATATGTGGCTTCGTGTAGGCGATCGTGTCCGTATTGTAGTAGGCGAATTTAAAGCTTTCACATTTGATGAATTATTCGAACGCACAAAGGCGTTGCCATGGGAAGACTTCCTTCCAGTGGATGCAGCGTTTCCTGTGGCGGGTAAATCAGTTAAATCCAAGTTATTCAGTGTTCCAGACTGTCAGGCGATTGTTAAAAAAGCAATTGTTGACCGTTTGAAAATGGCCTATAAGCGTGTCGGTTTCTTAGACGAAACTGGTCCATTGTTTAAATTAGAAGTGTCGATTTTAAAAGATAAAGTCACCTTAACGATAGATTCAAGTGGTCACGGATTGCATAAACGTGGCTATCGTTTAGGACAAGGGGACGCACCATTGAAAGAAACGATGGCGGCTGCACTTGTGAAATTATCAAAATGGAGCCCGAATCGTCCGTTTATCGATCCGTTCTGTGGTTCAGGTACGATTGCGATTGAAGCAGCCATGATTGGACAAAACTTAGCTCCGGGTTATAATCGTTCATTTTTAAGTGAAGAATGGCCATGGATGACTGCTCAAGTGTGGGATCGTGTCCGTGAAGAAGTGGAAGATGTTGCGAAGTATGATTTGGAACTGGATATCCGGGGTTATGACATTGACAGTCGTGTAATTAACATTGCTCAGCAAAATGCAATCGAAGCAGGATTTGCAGATTTGATCACATTTGAGCAACAAGATGTCCGTGATTTGCGCATCGAAGGACAAAATGGTGTGTTAATTGCAAACCCACCTTATGGTGAACGTCTTGGTGAAGTCGAAGAGGCCGAAGATATCGCTGGAATTTTGGGAAATATTATGAAACAGTATCCATCATGGTCTGTATATATCTTATCTTCTTTAGAAAATTACGAAGAGATGTATGGTAAACGCGCAACAAAAAAACGTAAATTATTTAACGGCTTTATCCGTACTGATTATTATCAGTTTTGGGGACAGCGAGTCTAATAAAACCGAGTAGGAAGAGGAGAGAGTGCCTCTTCCTTTCTCTTGCATTCAGGAGGAGTTCGTATGAATACTAAAATTCCATTTCAACTATCGAAAGACCAAACGTTTTATGAGTCTTTGAATGATTGGTTGGGCGATACGTTATATGATGACTTAACAGAAAAAGGATTCGAATGCCGTGACGAGCAAATCTACATGGCATTTCAAATAGAGCAAGCGCTAAAAGATAAGCAAGTGTTATTAGCGGAAGCGGGCGTTGGAACGGGTAAAACGATTGCGTACTTACTACCAGCTATTGCTTATGCGCGTTATACAGGAAAGCCTGCGGTTATTTCGTGTGCGGATGAAACGCTAATCGATCAGTTGATTAAAGAAGAAGGTGACATTCAAAAGCTTAGTGAAGCCCTTAATTTGAATGTTGATGTACGACTAGCCAAAGCGCGAAATCAGTATATTTGTCTGAAGCGTTTAGAAGAGGTTAGCAATACGACCAATGAAGACTTTGTTGATTTCGTGGAAGATGAATTGCCTGATTTCATCTATGCCGATCGTTCATTACAATCAGTTTATCCATACGGTGTGCGTTCTGATTACCCGTATTTAAAAGACGAACAGTGGGATATGATCAATTACCACCCTATTCAGCAATGTGCAGCATGTGATATTCGTAATCGTTGTGGCCAAACAATTCACCGCAATCATTACCGGGAAGCAGTAGACTTGATCATTTGTTCACATGACTTCTATATGGAACATTTGTGGACGAAAGAATCGAGATCACGTCAAGGTCAACTGCCATTATTGCCTGAAGTATCAATGGTCGTTTTTGATGAAGGACATTTGCTAGAGTATTCAGCTCAGCGCGCATTGACTTACGAAGTACAACAACAAACAATTGTGCAATTATTGGAGCGTATTATGGTGGACGGCATTCGAGAAAAGTCCTTGCAGTTGATGGAACAATTACTGGATGTTCATGAGTTATTCTTCAATCAACTACGTAGCAACGCGACAAAGCATGATAATGAACGGTTAACAATTGAAAAGAACGAAGAAATGATGCGTTTGGCGAATAAGGCCGTGTCGTTATCAAATGATCTACTTGAAGAATTTGTCTTCGAAGGTGAGTTGTACGTAATTCCAGAATATGATTTGAAAATTGTTGAAGAATATTTAGAGCAATACATATATTCGATGGAATTATTTGCGGGTCAGAATGATGCGGTGGATTGGTTGGAGGAGCGACGTGAGGAAAGTACGTTGCTAATTATGCCACGACTTGTAACATCAATTCTAAAAGAGAAATTATTTACGGGTACGATGCCGATTATCTTCTCTTCTGCGACATTGTCTGTTGAGAAGTCATTTGATTACTTAGCGTATAGCTTAGGAATTGTCGACTATCAATCATTTTCCATTGCGTCTCCTTTTGACTATGAAAACGTCATGAAAATTCACTTGGAGCAAGGGACTGTAGAAGACAATCGTCGGCGCCTTTCTTCTATTTTAGCAACAGAAGAGCAGACTCTTGTATTGTTTAGTTCCAAGCAATCAATGATGGATACTTATGATAGTTTGCCGCTAGAACAACGTGTTTTAGTCACATATGAAGGCGAACGATCACTATCTTCGTTAGTAAAGGATTTCCAACAGCAGAAAGTTCCCGTCTTCTTCTCTTATCACCTATGGGAAGGACTTGACCTGCCGAATGAATCGTTAACACGCGTCATCATCTTTGACTTGCCTTTCCCGCCGCACGATCCATTATTTGAAGCGAGAAGAGAGTTTGCGGAAGATGCATTTGACGAAGTAGATTTACCTTTCATGTTGCTGCGTTTACGCCAAGGCGTTGGTCGTTTAATTCGTACGAGCGACGATTTCGGTTCGATTCATCTATTCGTTGAACCTGATTGTAATGAGTTACTACCAGTAATTGAGAGAGTATTACCGGTTCCGTTTTCATAAATAAAACGCACAACTGCTGAGACTTTCAGCGATTGTGCGTTTTTTCTTACCTCTCTTCGTCGATCGTCAACAATAAATTTAGAAATTCACCGTCTTCAAATATAACGGGGATTTTGAAGGCTTGTTGAAAGCCGTAGAATCTTGTGTTGCCAGTTAAGACTGTAGGCGGTGAAATATCTAATGTAAAATCTTCTTTTTCCAAGATCGTACATAAGTTACCTGCAATCATATTACCGAGTTCACCTGTAAATGATTCTGTCATTTCGCTTTCGATATTCATACCGAACATGGCCTGGCCTACTCTACCTATGGTTGCATAGGTAGGCTCGACGATTAAGCGACCTTTTATATTGCCGATTAGTCCAATTAATACGCTGATTTCTCGCTGTTCATATGGTTGTTTAATTATATAAGACGAGAGCACTTGAAATTTAATTGGGATCACGGTCGTTAGGGAGGAGATTGTCGCATTCAATATCTTTTGTACATTTGTCGCTTTATCCATCTAAAGAAACACCCTCTCAAGATATATTTAATAGTTCAATCATATCACTGAATATAACTTAAAGACTACTTTATTTTAGTTAGGTGTTTTTAGGATTCTAATTTGGCTCGTAAGAATATATGAAATAAGTGAGTGAGAGTTAGTGTTATGAACGAGATTTTCGCCTTATAAGTAACATGGGCCCTCTGAATGCCGTCCACGCAGAGCGCAAAAAGCTATGCACTAGCCGCTTGTTGACCTTTAAAATCAAGCTTCAAAACCGTTTCTAAAAGTAACTATCTATTTTTTCGCGCATTAATGGTATGATAGGGTGAGTTAAAATTGAAAGGACGACGATTATGTCTACAAACCATGAATTTTTACAACAATCTGCCACGTATGGACAGATTTTTTTGACAAATGAAGACGATGAACGAAAAGGAAAAACTGCATTACTTGCTAATAAAATTATTGACAAAGAATATACGATAGCATTCGCGGGGCACTTCTCTGCAGGTAAATCCTCGACAATTAACGCATTGACAGGCGATGATCTTTTGCCATCAAGTCCAATTCCGACAAGTGCGAATATTGTAAAGGTGCATAAGGCAGATGAAGACTATGCGATTATTCATCGTGTAGATGGTACGGCTGTGAAGTTTAGCGGTCACGGTTTTTCTGAAGGTGTCAAAGCGTTTAGTAAAGACGGCGCAGCAGTTTCACTTGTAGAGATTGGTCACACAGAATCTAAACTGCCGGTAGGTATTACAGTTATGGATACACCTGGAGTAGATTCTACGGACGATGCGCATAGACTATCAACGGAATCTTCGTTGCACTTAGCGGACTTAGTATTCTACACAATGGACTATAACCATGTGCAATCTGAAATGAACTTCCGTTTTACGAAAGAATTAATGCGCTATAACGGCAACGTGTATTTAATTATCAATCAGATCGACAAGCATCGTGATAGTGAGTTGTCATTTGATTCGTTCAAGAAATCTGTAGAAGATTCATTCAAACTATGGGGTGTCGAACCAAAAGGCATTTTCTATACATCATTGAAACAGTTGGATCATCCGCATAATGACTTTGAAAAAGTAAAAGAAATTGTCGATGGATCGATTGAACACCGTGAAGAAAACTTCGAACAAAATATTGAACAATCCTTATTGAAGTTGAAGGACGAGCATATCAAATTTCTTCAGCAACAAGTAGAAGATGTGAAAGAAAACTATAGCGAAATTGTCAACGATAGTGAGTGGGAACAGTTCGAAGAGTTAAATTCAGATTTAAAAGAAGCGAAAAAGCGTATGGAGTTAATTACTGGTGACGAGTTCTATGTGAATTTCGAAAAAGAGCGTAATGAGTTATTATCCAACGCAGGGCTCGCACCGTTTGAGACAAGAGAACTGTTAAAAGACCATTTGGAAGCAAAATCTCCGAAGTTTAAAGTAGGCCTTTTATTCGGTGCGAAAAAAACAGCGGAGGAACGCGAGAGACGCCGTCAAAAATTGGATGAGAATATTTCAGGACTAGCGCATACGCAAATCGAGATATATCTGAAAGCCTTGATGAAACAATCATTGAAACAAGCAGGGATATTAACTGATGACCGTTCTCTTGCGATTGATGCGATGGATCTGACATTACCGTTTGATCAAGTCGATGAACACCTGCATGTACAAGAAGTGATCACGGGTGAAACGATTCTAAATTACGCAGAACAAATGAAACGTGCGATACATTTAGTGTATAAGGCCAAGACGGATCGTTGGAAACAAGAGATGTCCGTTATCGCTAAAAATGCCGGAGGAGAGCAATCAGGACCGCTTTCTGAGACAATCAGTGTATTGCAAGAAAAAGTCGACGCAATCAAAGAAATGAAGAAATGGCAAGATCGTATGCAATGGGTCGATAAAGAAATTGCCAATCCATCAGCGCCTACGCGTAGTGGAAGAGATAAATTGCAGGCGCTGTGGGAACAACCTAAACAAATCGAGACAATCGACTATGTAGTAAAAGCGGAAGAGCAGCAGGAAGTTATCCAAGAGGAAGTACAGGAAGAAGAAGCTGAAGTTCAATTTGTTGATTCTGAAAAAGCGATTGTGCATGCACAATATATTGCAGAATCTGTTGAAACGATTCCTGGTTTTGCGGAGACGGCAAGCTATTTGATGACAAAAGCTTCCCGTTTGAAAGGGCAGGAATTTACCGTTGCCTTATTCGGTGCGTTTAGTGCTGGAAAGTCTTCATTCTCGAATGCGTTGATCGGGGAAAAAGTATTGCCTGTTTCACCTAACCCAACAACAGCAGCGATTAATCGTATTCGTCCAGTCAGTAATGTACATTTGCATAATACGGCAGATATTCATCTGAAGGATGAGGCGACGATGACTGAGGACGTAGGTCTGTCATTTGAGGCGTTAGGTATTCGCATTACTTCATTGGAAGACGCTTTTGCGAAGACAGAGGAAGCGTTGAAACAACCACTTGAAGATGAGAATTTGCACATTCATAAATCGTTTATACAAGCATTCCAGACAGGTTATCCAATCTACACGCCTGCACTGGGTACAACGTTGACGGTAGAGCGTGAAGAGTTTACGAAATTCGTTGCACAAGAAGAACGCAGCTGTTTCGTTGATTCGATTGATTTCTTCTATGACTGCCCATTGACACGTCATGGCATCACACTTGTAGATACGCCAGGAGCGGACTCGATCAACGCGCGTCATACGGACGTAGCATTCGAATATATTCGTAATGCAGATGCGATTTTATTTGTAACATATTACAATCACGCATTTGCACGTGCGGATCGTGAATTCTTAATCCAGCTTGGACGAGTGAAAGATGCGTTTGAGTTAGATAAGATGTTCTTTATCGTCAATGCGATTGACCTTGCGTCAAACGATGAAGAAGCAGAAGAAGTTAAAGGCTTTGTGGCGGGTGAATTGCAGAAATTCGGTATTCGTAATCCACGAGTTCACGGTATTTCTAGTTTACAAGCGCTTGAAGGTAAAGTGAAACAACAGCCGAATCCATTAATGGTTGACTTTGAAGAAAGGTTCTATGCGTTCCTTGAACATGATCTACGGGCGCAAGTAGTACAGGCACTAGAAGAAGAAACGACGAAAACGATCGATCGTTTAGCTGCATTAATTGATCGTACGATTCAGAACCGTTCACGTAAGGCGGAAAGATTAGAAGAATTAGCTGCTGCTGAACAGGCGCTTAAAGAGCGTTTCGAAAAGAGTGCAAGTGAAATTTTAGTAAAAGCCACGCATGATGAACTAAGTGAACTTGTTTACTATATTTTACAGCGTGTATTCTTACGTTTCGGTGACTTTTTCAAGGAAGGCTATAGCCCATCTACATTCGCGAAGAACTCTTCCGATCGTGCATTGAAAATTGCGTTGTCTGAAACTGTAATCATGGTAGGCTTCGATTTGACGCAAGAATTGAAAGTGACTAACTTACGTATTCTGAACTATATGAAAAAGCAGTTGCTTGAACGTCAGCGTTTGGAAGTGCGTGCATTGGCAGATATAGATTCGTCTATTGTACCTTCTCCATATGAGCCGAATGACCAGGATATGCTGTCATTTGAAATCCCGTATGAGAATCCAGACGTGTATAGTTCAGTCAATAAATCGTTTAAAAATCAAAAGTCATTCTTCGAGCGTGGGGATCGTGATGTTTTGAAAGCCAAGCTTGAGGAGGTATTAAAAGGGGACGCATCTAGCTACTTAGGCGATCAAAAAGAACGCATTGAGAAGTGGGCGGATCTATGGATTGATAATGAAGCGGAAGCGTTGCGTGCGCATTTATTACAAGAAAGTTTGGTGCAGATTGGATCGGAGCGTACATTGCTTGACGGTTCAGAACAACTAGAACAATGGCAAAGTATTTATAAAAATATCCGATTGGAGGAGTTGGTTCAGTAATGCGAGTATTTGTATCGAGTAAAGACGTCAATACAGAACATGCTAAATGGATTGATGCGCGATTTGCACTTCAAGATGAAAATCGTGGAATAACAGCTTATAACGAAGCACATATTCATGGCGCTATTCATTGGGATTTGGCGAATGATCTATCAGACGCAACTATGGAAGGCGGACGGCATATGCTCCCTTCTAAAGAGCGTTTGACTGAATTATTCCGTACGAGTGGATTAGAGTTGGATGATTTAATTTTAATCTATGATGACGGTGGAAATCCTTTTGCTACACGCGCTTGGTGGATTTTGCATTACGCGGGATTCAAACATGTTCATGTGTTGCTTGAAGGCTTTGAGGAATTACAAGCGCTTGGCTTTGCGATAACTCAAGAAGTGGCGCAGCCTACTGCAACAACTGTTGAACCAAATTGGCAGGACGATCTTTATGCAAACAGAAATGATGTGGCGGAAGTTGTGGCGGGAGTGCGCCAAGCTGTATTAGTCGATGCTCGTGCAGCGGTTCGTTATCGTGGAGAGCAAGAGCCGATTGATAAACGTGCAGGACATATACCGACAGCCCGTAACTTTGATTGGGAACAGTTGAAAGTGGCTGGACAGTATGATGTGCAAAACGCGGCGGAGCAACTGAAACAAGTCGTTCAGCCGGAAGATGATATAATGGTGTATTGTGGTAGTGGTGTAACGGCTTCTCCAGTATTTGCGGCATTAACGGAGCTTGGCTATCCAAACGTGAAATTATATGTAGGTAGCTTCAGTGATTGGATTTCACAAGACGAAGCACCGATTGAAACTGTTTGAAACAGGAGTTGACCAAATTGCAATATGCCTTGCTTGGTGATATTCATTCATCTTTAGACGATTTAACAGCAGTACTCGAACAAATTTCATCAGAAGCCCCGGGTGCCGTCTTAATCGGCACAGGGGATTTATATGAATGTACAGTTAGCAAAAAAAAGCTCCATGGACAAGTGTATGCGTGCGTGGGAGACGTCATCAAACATCCTTTTGATTTTGATGCGGTATTAACGTTTCCGTCTGTCTACGGTAATCAGGAAGAGCGAATTCTACTAATTACGGAGCAATCCGAACCGTTACGGGATATGTTGCAGAAATTACCAGAAACAGTACATGCCGGCGAAGCAATCGTCATACACGGGCATCAGTGGAAACCGGAAGAGCGAGCAATATGGTTAGACAAACACTTGCCAGAAGCAACGATCGTCTTTCACGGACATACCCATCGTTCGAGTTATACACAAGATGGTAAAAATATAGCAATCCCTAAAGACGGTATAGTAACACTTTCAGGACAAAGCCACGTCATCAACGTTGGTGCAGTAGTCGAATCGAAAGAGTGGGTATTGTTTGATACTGAAAAACGAACGGTACGATTTATGCAAGTGAAAAAAGGCTAAGGGCGCTCCCCCTTAGCCTTTTTTTGCGCTTGAATAGCCTGACGTGCAAGTGCATCTGCCGTTTTATTCGTACTATCTGGAATCCACTTAATAAAGAAAAAGTCTAATTGCTCTGCGAGTTGCAAGGCGATTTTTACATACGGCGCATACTGCTCATTCTTTATAAACTGCTTCTCCAACGACTGCACTACAACGTTTGAATCAGACCGAACCGACACCATCCCCGTCGTCAACTTCACCGCTTCTTCAAGCCCCCGCACAAGTGCCTGAAACTCCGCATGATGATTATTCGTCGGCTCAATCGGTTCACTTATCCGAATGTCATATCCTTCACCTTTAATATATACGCCAATCCCACTTAACCCTGGATTACCCGCACTTGCTCCATCTATGTAGATCTCCAACAATATCATCACCGTCCCTTTCGACTATGAAATAATCAGATAACACTTGCAACCCTTTGTCACTCCGCCTAGAATAGAAGGAAGAAAGGTGGGAATTCTTTTCTAATGAATAAGGTATCAATCATGAAAGACATCAATCAATTGCTCGATATATATTGTGAAGGATGCTACGTCAAAAAACAACTCATTAAAGAACGTGGGAAAACAGGGGCTCACCAATTTTGCATTGCACAGTGCACGGTGGGTGAACAACTGCAGTTTCTAGGGAGAGAAATAAACAAGATGGGTACTACACCCAACTGAATACAAAAAAAGCATCCAGCAGATTTGCTCGGATGCTTTATTGTTTTTCATTCAGCTTCTTGCCTGCCGAGATGACCTTAAACTTCTTCCTCGAGTGTAGATACATTTGCCGCCTGTGGGCCACGATTTCCTTCGATCACTTCAAATGAAACGGATTGGCCTTCAGCTAGTGTTTTAAATCCATCAGTTGCAATTCCGGTGAAATGAACAAAGACGTCTTCACCATCATCTGCTTCGATAAATCCATATCCTTTATCACTGCTGAACCACTTGACTATACCTTGGTGCATGTAAATTCCTCCTCGGCAATTCAGAAATTTATAGCGGCCATAATCGGGCAGGATAGTAAAAACAATCCAAGCTTGTCGATTCGGCTTCCTACACTATACATGAACCGAGCATATGCGTCAATAGTATGAATAACATTCTGAATACCTAGAGCAGTTCGTTGTATATTGTGAAACAATACCTTGGTTTTTGTATTTTTACTCTCTATAATGAGAGAGGATTCATTTTTTAATAAAATTTTGAGGTGGTTGAATGTATATAGTTAAAACACTTATTCAAGTTATTGTGCTCTATGGATTTTTCATGCTCGGCTCATTTTTGCGGGAAACGTTATCGATCCCGTTACCGGGGAGCATTATTGGTTTACTTCTATTATGGGCATTGTTGTCGTTTCGGGTAATTCCGCTTCGCTTTGTCGAGAAGGGTGCGTATGTATTTCTATCGACATTACCGCTATATATGATCCCAGCAACAGTAGGTGTCATGAATTACGGGTATGTTTTTGTAGGTAAAGGCTGGTTGCTAATTGTCATCACGATTGGAAGTACATTCATTACGATGGCTGTTGCGAGTCTTGTCAGTCAATCCATTGCCAAACGCCAGATGAAAAATGAGGTGCTTTCATGAACCTGATATTACTGGCGGTCTTGATGGTTTTCTTGACGGTCATAGTGTATTTTTTTATGAATGTAGTCTATGTACGTCTACGTTCCGCATTTTTAGTGCCGATTTTGACGACAACGGTTGCGTTAGTCGTTGTCTTTACGTTGCTAGATGTTTCGTATGATACATATATGATTGGGGGGCAGTGGATCGATGCGCTACTTGGTCCCGCGATTGTGTCACTTTGTATTCCGTTATATAAACAAAGAGAATTGATTAAAAGAAACTTGTTGCCGATTGGTAGTGGAGTCTTGGCGGGCGGAGTCGTAGGTATGCTGACGGGTGGCCTTGCAGCAAGACTTGCGGGCTTTTCAACAGAGTTTCTTGCTAGTATTTTACCGAAATCGATTACGTCACCGATTGCGATGCAAATTGCAGAACAGCTAGGCGGAATACCGTCACTCGCAACTGTATTTGTCATTATTGCGGGATTAACTGGCATGCTGATCGGTCCGTTGCTCAATAAATGGCTAAAAATCGATACTGCGGTCGGCCAGGGAATCGGATTAGGTGTGGCGGCACATGCAATTGGTACATCGAAAGCGCTAGAGTATGGAGAACAGGAAGCTTCCATGAGCTCGGTTGCGATGACGTTGTCAGCCATTATAGGTGCACTCGTTGGACCATTATTTGGACTATGGCTGTTTCCATAGAAGGGCGAGATTCCTTTTCGACTATAGCTCGTCTAGTTTATTTCGATTCACCCCTGACTAGAAACAGAATATGCAATAGGGTAAACGTGAAGTGCCAGATTCTCAAAGAGTATATTGAGAATCTGGCACTTTTTTTAGAAACCATTATTAATAATTAATTAAACTAGCGAATACTACAAAAATAGCTCCGATTGAGATGAAAATAATTATTAATGGCCAAATGAATTTCAGCCATTTTTCATAAGAGATGCCTGTTGCAGCAAGATAAGCCATTAAAGTGGACCCGGTCGGGAAAATTAAGTTGGTAAATCCGTCTCCCAAATGGAAGGACAATACAGTCGTCTGTCTCGTGATCCCGACCAGGTCGCCGAGAGGAATCATTATCGGCATCGTCACAGCTGCTTGACCAGACCCTGAATTGATGAAGAAGTTAATAACGTTCTGAGAAAGGTAGATGCTGATTACCTTAATATAATCCGGCATAAACATAATAATATTGGATAACCCGTAAACGAGGGAGTCAATAATATTACCTTCTTCCAAGACAAGTGGAATTGTTCTCGCAATTCCTACAATAAGTGCACCTAATATGACAGCTTTTGCTCCTTCAATAAACTCTTCCGATATACGTGATGAACTGAATCGTGCACAAATTCCTGAGATAATACCCATTGCTAGAAATAAAGCAGCCATTTCTTCAATATACCAGCCTTTTTCCTTTACGCCCCATACCAGTAGTCCGATTCCCAGCACAAATGTGAGGATCACTAGAAAGTCTTTCACTTGAAATGTGGAGGATAATTGTGAATCTTGGTGATTTGCACGTGCTTCTTCTTCAAGGTCGGCTACTAAACTTTTAGCCGGGTCAGCCTTGACCTTTTTTGCATAACGAATAATATAGATACTTGAAACGATTACGAGTACGACTAGCAAGATCATCCGCAGCCACATACCTGAATAGGTAGGCAGACCGGCAATCTCCTGAGCAACTCCCACGGTAAATGGATTCATGACACCTGCAATGAAACCGCAAAAGGCACCTATGAGTACAATAGCCATACCGGTTAGTGCATCATACTTCAATGATCTGGCAAGCGCTACGACTAGAGGAACTAACCCTAATGCCTCGATACTCATTCCGATAGTTGCCCCGCCGATTGCAAAAATGAACATCAATATAGGGATGATTAATATTTCCCTTTTCCCCAGTTTACTGGCTACTGTGCTGATTACCGCATCAAATGCCCCAGTCGAAGTGATGATTCGGAATGAACCGCCTACTACGAAGATGAATAAAATGATCCCGCTAGATGCATTTAATCCTGCAATAATCAAACCTGGAATTGCAATAGGACTTACGGGATTGTTAGTAATGGAATGAAACGAACCATCTTCCACTAACATTCTTCCGCTTTCTGGATCTTCCACCCGGTCAAATTCTCCGGCAGGAATTATGTATGTCAGTGCTGCCGTAATGAGAATAATGAAGAAAATCAGTGCAAATACATGAGGTACTTTTAGATAGGCGCTCGTGGTTTTCTCTTTTACCTTCTTTTTCTTTTCTTCTATCGTTTCAATATTCAAATTGAACCCTCCCCCGCAAGATGCTTGGCGTGTTCACCAAGTGCATGAATTACATGACATGTACAGTTTATTCCATTGAAAAAGTAGTCAACTTCTAAGTTTTCATTTGGAGAATGATTTCCTTGATCGAAGTTTGCATAAGGCATAATAATAGAAGGTACGCCCAAGACTTTCGTCCAAACATAATCAGGCAGTGAACTTCCTAGACTTGGCTGGACGAGGGGTTCCTGTTGATAGGAATCTTGCACAGCTTCGGTCACCACTTTCACAATATCAAGATCTGCGGATGTACGGGATGGTTCCATGGCGGAAATAAACTCCACCTCGATTTCAGGATCGTGTTTTTGGATATGCCTATTAATCTTGTCGTAGATATCCATCGGGTCTTGATCCACGACGAGACGTACATCCATCTTCACTGTCGCAGTGGCAGGAATAATCGTTTGAACTCCTTCACCTGTGTATCCGCTATGTAAGCCGTTAATATTAAAGGTTGGTTCCATAGTAAGTTTATGATAATACGTCCCGCCATCCATATTTAATTGAGGGTAACCTATTTTATTTCCAATATCCCCAGCATCAAACGGCAACTTTCGCAGTAATTCTTTTTCACGTTCAGACGGTGGAAGAATGTGATCGTAAAAACCTTCTATCAGGACTTGACCGTCTTGATCACACATCGTTTGCAACAAATTGATCAGCTTCCAGGCAGGGTTCGGAAGGATGTTTCCTGTGTTGCCTGAATGGTTTTCGCGGTCAGCACCTTTTGCCCTCAATTCAAGGTCAAGGCAACCCCGTGTTCCTAATAAAAGAAGAGGTGCACCGCTATTATGGGAAGAACCGTCTGATGTATAGACAAGATCTGCCCGTAAAAGTTCTTTATGTTCTTTTACAAATGGGGAGAGGTTAGGACTGCCTATTTCTTCCTCACCCTCAAATAAAAATTTAATATTAATGGGTAACTTTCCAAAGATCCCTAAATACGTTTTGAGACCGAGCAATTGTGCCATTAACTGTCCTTTATTATCACCGACCCCTCTGCAATAGATGCGCCCGTCACGAATTGTAGGTTCGAAAGGTGGAGAAAGCCAGTGGTCAACAGGGTCCGGTGGCTGTACATCATAGTGTCCGTAAATTAGAAGCGTGAAACTGTGCTCGTTGTTAAGCATTTCTCCGTAGACAACTGGATGACCGTTAGTTTGCATAATCTGTGTGTCAATACCAATATCATCCATCGCCTTCTTGAGTAATTCTGCACATTCTGTTATTCCTGTGTTTTGTGCACTGATGCTTTTTTGTCGTAGTAATGTAAATAATTGTTCAAGATATTCTTCTTTTTGGCTGGAAAGTTCTTCTGGAATCCTGTCTAGATTCATGGAAACACCCTGCTTTCTGTTAGTGAATGACCGAATGTAACCGCTTACTAACGCGGTTTTATTAAACGAGAATACAGTCGACTATATTCTGATTCACATGATAAAACATAATAGCTCAAAACGCAATCACAATTTCAAATTTTCTAAAAACGTTGAAAAATAAAATTGTAGAATATATAATTAGAATCGACAGTCGACCAAATGTGAAAATCTGGGGGGATATGGAATGGGATCGATGAAATTTACGAATAATGCCTTATCTAATACAATTGCGAAATACATAACAGAGCAAATTATTACTGGGGAGCTCCAACCTGGCGAGAAGCTGGTAGAGCATATTTATGCTGAAGAATATGGAACGAGCAGAGCGCCTGTAAGAGAAGCAATCTATTTATTAGACATTGAAGGGTTGGTAGAAAGAATTCCGCGGAAAGGTGCAATTGTCAAAGAGTACACGGAAAATGAAATTTACGACTTACTTGAAATCCGGAATATGCTTGAGAATATGGCGATGGATCGAATCGTAAAACACGGAACGGATCTTGAACTGTTGGAAAAGATGAGAGAACTTCAAGATAAAATGAAAAATGGAACGGACGTCCGTGCCCATACAGAATATAATCATTCTTTTCATATGTGCCTGATCAAAATGAGTAAAAGTGAAACAATCAAAGACATGTATTTGCGTCTTGGAACACCATTGCTTAGAGTACAGAGTTTATCTTTTGGATGTGAAGGAAATATCGGAAAGTCCATAAAAGAACATGAAATAATAATCAAGCTCCTTGAAGAAGGAAATATGACTGAACTGTCAGCTGTTTTGTTACAACACAATAAAGACGTGATCTCGAATATACAGAAGAAACTTCATCCGTGAAAATTTGAGGATGAACATTTGAAGGGGGAAATGACATGAAAAGTGCTTTTCTATTTCCTGGACAAGGATCCCAACGGCCGGAATTCCTTCATGAACTTTCGAAATGTGCAGCAGTGAGTGAGACATTAGAAGAGGCAAATGATCTCCTGGGTGAAAGCGTATTCAACTTTCATTCGAAAGAAGCACTGGCTTCAACAAAAGCCGTGCAGATATCACTTTTGACTGCGGGAGTGGCAGCATACAGGGCATTCGATTTAGAAAGAATACAGCCGGATGTTGTCGGAGGTCATTCGGTTGGAGCATTTGGCGCAGCAGTGGCAGCAGGGGTTATGGAGTTTAAAGATGCGTTGAAGATTGTTGGGAAGCGCGGTGAATTAATGGAGCAGGCATTCCCTGTGGGGTACGGCATGGGGGTTGTGCTTGGGTTAGAGGCACATCAACTTGAACTTCTTATTGCACAAACTGTTGATAAGCAGTACCCGGTTTTTATGTCCAATCAAAATGCTCCGGATCAATTGACGATTTCAGGTGCTTTACCGGGTATCCAAAAAGTGCTGGTTGAAGTACAGCAAAACGGAGCGCGCTGTGCTTCTTTATTGAACGTGAGTACACCGTCGCACTGTCCACTATTGTCTTCCGTTTCGGATACACTGCTTAAAGAGCTTCATGCGGTTTCGTTTAATCCGCCTTCTGTACCATATGTCGGAAATCGAAACGCGAGGCTGTTGTTTACTCCAGATGAGATTCGACAGGATCTTGCGGAAAGTGTTTCTTCAGCTGTTCAATGGCATGATGCCTCTTCAGTGTTATATGAAAATGGCGTACGGTTGTTTATTGAAATGCCTCCTGGAAATGTGCTGACACGGTTAGCAGATCGGGCATTTCCAGATGCTAAGGCATTATCAGTGACAGAAAACGGATTTGATGATTGTTTGTTTGTTGCAGAACGACAAAGACTAAAAAAACGAAAGGGGACAAATTATATATGGTAAAACATATGGATCGTACAAAACGCTCATGGACAACTAGACAGGATGCAAAGCAAAAGCGAAAGTCGGATGTTCGGAATTTGGTAGACGGGATGGTGATACCGACTGACCGTATTATAGAGGCAATGGAGATACTCATCCAACCGGGTGACCGAGTAGTGCTTGAAGGTAACAATCAAAAACAAGCTTCATTTTTATCTGAAGCGCTTGCCCGAGCAAATCCCAATATTTTATTTGATCTGCATATGATTCTTTCCAGTATTTCTAGACCTGAACATTTGGATCTATTTGAACGTGGCATTGCCAGTAAAGTAGACTTCGCTTATGCCGGCCCGCAAAGTCTTCGAATGGCACAAATGGTAGAAGACGGTAAGGTGACGATGGGAGAAATCCATACATATATCGAATTATACGGACGTCTTTTCATCGATTTGATTCCTTCTGTAGCATTGGTTGCAGCTGATAAGGCGGATCGGTTCGGGAATTTATATACAGGACCGAATACGGAAGAAACTCCTACGCTTATTGAAGCAGCAGCATTTCGGGATGGTATTGTCATTGTTCAAGTAAACGAATTGATAGATGAATTGCCGAGGGTCGATATTCCAGGTTCTTGGATCGACTATGTTGTCGTAGCGGATGAACCATATGAGTTGGAACCTTTATTTACAAGAGACCCGAGGCATATTACAGATATACAAATTTTGCAAGCTATGATGATTATCCGGGGAATTTATGAGAAACACGAAGTACAGTCACTCAATCATGGAATTGGCTACAATACAGCTGCCATTGAATTATTGCTTCCTACATACGGTGAGTCCCTTGGTCTTAAAGGGAAGATTTGCAAGCACTGGGCTCTGAATCCACATCCGACGATGATTCCGGCAATCGAGAGCGGATGGGTTGATAGTATGCACTGTTTCGGTGGTGAAGTCGGTATGGAAAAATACGTGGAAGCAAGACGGGATGTATTCTTTAATGGATCTGACGGCAGTATGCGTTCAAACCGGACATTGTCCCAAATGGCTGGACAATACGCTGTGGATTTGTTTATAGGGTCAACGCTACAGATGGACAGCGAAGGAAACTCTTCTACAGTGACACGGGGACGACTTGCAGGTTATGGAGGTGCACCTAATATGGGACATGATCCCGGAGGTCGCCGTCACTCCACTCCTGCCTGGCTGAACATGATGACATCGGATGAACCACTAGCGCGTGGTAAAAAGTTGGTTGTACAAGTAGTAGAAACTTTCCAAAGCGGTAATAAACCAGTCTTTGTTGAGTCACTGGATGCAATCGACGTGAAAAATGATACTGGGCTTGCGACTGCGCCTGTAATGATTTATGGAGATGATGTAACGCATGTCGTAACGGAGGAAGGCATTGCTTACTTATATAAGATTGACAGTATGGAAAAACGCCGAGAAGCGATTGCGGCAATTGCTGGTGTTACGGAAATCGGGAAAACGATAACGTCAGACAAAATAGAGGAATTACGGCGCGATGGATTCGTAGCATACCCTGAAGACTTGGATATCCGACGGTCGGACGCAAAACGTTCGCTACTGGCTGCGAAGAGTGTGGAGGAACTGGTCGAGTGGTCAGATGGATTGTATGAGCCACCTGCTAAATTCAGAAGCTGGTGAATGGAGGGGTGTTATGATTCAAGAAAAGCATTCCTTTATTCGCTTTATTGCAAATACCGCCTGTCGTTCATTAATAGAAGAAGTAGAACTGACGCCGAAGCCGGGATTGGTGGACAGTGAAAATACGGGTGCGCATCAGGATCTTTCCATCCAATTAATGAAGGCTTCAGCAGAGTCACTTGAAGAGACGTTCGCGGAAATTGCAGAAATTAGCTATGGTGAGCAGCCTTCACAATTCATACGGGAAGAAATTGCAGCAATCGGACGTGCCGGGGAAAAGAGAATGTTCGAAGTAACCGGCGGTGTGAATACACATAAGGGAGCTATTTGGGCAATCGGACTTCTCGTCTCAGCTGCCTCTATTGGAAAAGGAATGGATCCATTGGAAAAAACTATTTCAAACGCAGGTGAAATCGCGCGATATCCAGATCAGCATTGTCCCGTCTCATCGACAAATGGCGGAAAAGTCATGGTGAAGTATAACGTAAATGGTGCAAGGGGTGAAGCGCAGCTCGGTTTTCCGCATATTTTCCTTCATTCACTTCCGATGTTGAAGCAATCTAGGAGTCAAGGCATGACCGAGGAAAATGCACGGCTGGCGGCACTTCTATCGTTAATTGCACACTTGGATGATACGTGCATACTACATCGCGGGGGCCCTGAGGCATTGTCATTTGCAAAGAAAGCGGCTGCCGCGATATTGCATGATGGAAATTTGCATTTGATAAAGTCTTTGGATGACGAATTTATCAAGCGAAATATATCCCCTGGTGGAAGTGCAGATCTGCTTGCGGCCACACTGTTTTTAGATAAAATCAAGTCGTATAAACCGATTTGCGAAGTATAAGATTAGCGAGCGTATAGATACAAATAGGAGGTGCTTCATTTGGAGAGTTTCTTGTTTACCCACCCTGCAACCAAAAGTATTGACCGACCTGCTCATGTTGGGGTTGTAGGTTCAGGGGATTTGGAAATTATTCTGGAACCTAATGATCAGGCGACAGTAGAAGTATCGATTCGGACACATGTCACGGGACACAAAGCTACATGGGAAGCTGTTATTAAGCGCTTCTTTGAGCAGCATGATATAGCAGCAAACGTAAAGATCAATGATTTCGGAGCAACACCTGGAATGGTCGCTATGCGTCTAGCTCAGGCAGTGGAGGTGAGTAGCTATGATTAAATCATTGAAGGCCAGTTTCACGGAATGCAGTGGACGTGAACGAACAGTTGAATTGTTGGATACAGAAGGGTATAGAGAGCTGCTTGGTCCGTTTGACGGGGTGGAATCACCTCACTTGGAGAAGCAGGGAATCGTTCCGCAAAGCGATGACGGAGTGATTGTAGCAAAAGGGACAATAAACGGTCATCTGGCGGTCGCTATTTCAATAGAAGGAAAGTTTCAAGGCGGAGGAATTGGCGAAGTATCAGGTGCAAAAATTGCCGGTACATTGGAACGGGTACTGAAGGATTGTGAAGACGGGAGAAAGACCATCCCGGTTTTGATTTATGATACGGGCGGGGTAAGACTGCAGGAAGCAAATTACGGTTTGCTGTCTATCGCTGAAATTAGCGCAGCTATCGTTGCCCTTCGCCGTCATGTTCCTGTAATTGGCGTCATCCCTGGCAAAATAGGAGCGTTCGGCGGTATGTCCATAACCGCGGGACTGTGCAGTGCCGTTATTATGACGAAAGAAGGCCGTCTTGGATTAAACGGACCCGAAGTAATCGAGCAAGAAGCAGGGATACGCGAATTTGATTCGGAAGACCGACAGCTTATTTGGGGAACAATAGGCGGAGAACAGCGAACAGCTACCGGTTTTGCAGATTTACTAATTGAGGATGATATGGAGGCTGTAAAAGAAGCAGTCACTTCCGTGATCAATGGTGATAAAACGTTTCCGCAGAGAACAGAACAAGAGAAGCGATATAATAACTTTTTAAGACTGGTTCAGCCAAATCATCGTCTTTCATTTGAGGATGTACGTGAATTATGGAAGCAATCTGAGAATGATTCTGTAGTAGCAAAACGGACTTCTCATGGAACACTATCAAACGGCAGAGGTCTAATATGGTTTAATAAGCTGCGTGGTACCGCCGAGGAAATAGGAGATCTGCCTTCTGTCCGTGTGGCTGACAGCAGCATTGGAGCGAGTAAAGTACGGTATATCGCAGTTGTACCCGATGGTGAAAATTACTTTCCTCGTGCGCGAAATGGCGAGCTGGGTCTACTGGAAGGCTGGTCGATTGCGAAACATATCCGTGAAGCGATTGAAGAGGATCGGGACGGAGAAAAGCGAGCCATCATAGCAATTGTCGATGTTCCGAGTCAGGCTTATGGATATCATGAAGAGTTGCTTGGAATCCATCAGGCGTGCGCGGCTGCAGTAGATGCATATGCTTCAGCACGGCTTGCTGGCCACCCTGTAATTTCGTTCATTCCGGGAAATGCGATTTCAGGAGCATTTTTATCACACGGTATGCAATCCAACCGAATTATTGCGTTAAATGATCCGGGCGTAAATGTGCACGTTATGTCTAAACAATCAGCAGCCAGAATTACACAAAGAAGTTTGGAAGAGTTGGAAATAGCCTCGAAAAAAGTTCCAGCTATGGCCTATGACGTGAATTCTTTTGAAAAGCTGGGGGCCCTTTATTCATTGGTTGATGGGATAGAGGCAGATGCACCTGAAAATAAGGATAAAGATCTGATTTATCAAGAAATAAGTCGTGCGGTTGATGACGTACGGGATAGAAATGTAAATGATCTAAGCAACCGCTTAACATCTGATCTTGCAATAGAAGGTGGACGGGCTGCCTCAATTTTTGTTAGAGAGAAGCTTTTCGCACAATGGAAGTAAATCCGCATGATTTATTGGAAATAGCCTGCAAAAGTGACTTGATCAGCTATTCACCGCAACCTGACTGGGTAGGATTATCGCTCGATCGCGCACCATTCGTCGTAGTGCGACGAGCGCGTTCAGCGGAAGGTTTTATTTCTGTCGGAGTTCGAGGTGAAAAAAGAAATGAGCGATTTGCTGCGTTTCTTCCTGGAGATCGAATTGTGAAGAGGGTTACGCCGGAACAGCTTGCATATGAGCAAAAGTGGAAAGAGCGTCCAGAAAAACTGTTTACGTATGTAGATGAAGTGAGTTGTATGATGGAGAAATTCTCGCTTAACTGGGGTCCGACAGGCAGTGTTGGATTCGAGTTGGCAAGCGATAAAGAAACGGTTACCGAAACAAGCGATGTAGATGTGATCATTCGCGCCGATAGTAGATTAACGAATGAACTCTCTAGACAACTAATGGTTGAATTGAGAAAATTCCCTGTGGCGGTAGATGTACAAGTTGAATTATTAGAAGGCGCGTTTTCACTGAGTGAATATGCATCGGTGAAGGATGGGGAAATCTTACTACGGACGATGGATGGACCGATTCTAAAACAGATTGGTGCATTAAAAATGGAAAGCTGATTGAAGTAAGAAGAGTCCACTTTAATGAAGGCTCCGTTTTTTCGTATATGGAAAAACGATTTAACAGAATTTCAACCGAATGTTAGAATCAAGGTACAGATTATAAGATAAATTAGATCTTTAAAATCTGTAAAAATTACAGCTTATCAATGAATGATTTGAAAATATTGCTATGAATTGTGTGCTATTCTTCAATAGGAAGAGTAGCTTTTTTTGCGTTAGGAAAATCCATAACAGTATCATTTTAGAAATCTCTGTAGGTATCTGAAGTATAGTAATTTAGATAGTGAAATAAGACGACCGAAACGTAGTTCCGTGCATTCACGACCTTCGGAACTATGAAATGTTTCATGCTTTATGAACATATCAATAGTAGAACAATACTTGTTCCGCAAACGAGAATGGTCGTTGCGTAGAATTCCAATTTAAGAAATAAGTATTTTCTTAAAATTCATCGACTTTTTACGGGGAGAGAGATTATTGAAAATTGATCACTTAGTTGTAAATGTTGATAAGAAGTACCAGAAGGACCCCTTTGAAATTGAGTTAATACGAGATGCTGGTTTGCCTTATGAACCCAAATGGGGAAAAGGAACAAAGGGATTTAAAGCATCTAATATATGGATCGGAAATGAATATTTTGAGATGATTCACCTAGTAAAAAAGGATGGTGGTGGATGGAAATCAGAATGGGTAGAAAAGTATAATAGTGGGCATAGGGGACTTATCTGTTTGATGCTAGATGTAGATGATTTAGATAAAGTTTACAAAGAGATAAGTAATACGAATTCAATAAGTATATCCGAGCCAAAGTATCTCCAATTCAAATGGGGATTAGGATTGTTTACGAGAACAATGCCTTGGAGAAATAGCTATTTTCCATTTTTTGAAGGAATTCCTTTACAGATAGGACTACAACAGATAAAAAATGAAAAGTCAGTTGAATTTATGCGAAAGTATATGTTGCCTAATGCTAAAGAAAACGGAATCAACGGGATAAAAGAGATTAGAATAAAAGGACCATTTACTAAGTCTGATTTTGGGTTGATCAATACAATTTTTAAGAATAAAGAATCTTTGGATAACGGCGTAATTATTCATTTGGAGAATGATCAGACATTAATTTTCGAAAGTGCTGATGAGTATAACGTGGAAGTTATTACAATTTCGAGTAACAACAGGAATTCAAAAGTGAAAATAGAAAGTATTTTAATTTCCGTTTAGAAATACAGTATGCTGTATTAAAGGTAATCTGTTTTAGTAAAGGTAAATGCATTGCCGCCAATGGGTGCGTTTTGTCAAGAAGGACTTGCCCCTTTTCAGTAACAGGGCCAGATTGCAGGAGTTGTTCTGTACGATAAGAACGGAGTATTTCATTGGAAACTAAGAAGAATTGGTTATTAAAAAAGTGAAAATGAAGAGTTATAAAAAGCTTTTGTTATTGAGAAAAGTAATCATAGTTGTGATAACTCACTAACTTCTTTGCTCATCCCGCTTCTCAACGGTATCCTTTAGTTGAAGTTGCTTGTAATAGCCTTATTAATCGCGTTCAATAATTGATAAAAGATTCGAAGAGGACCTTTTTAGGACCTTTTCTATACGGGGGCGCGAAATAAATTGTTTTATTTTTAACATACTAATTAACAGTAGCTCTAACATATAAAACAACAGACCTACAATAGTAATTGTAAGGTCTGTTAATTGGCCTGTTAAAAACGTATCTAAAATAGATGCGTAAACTCTCGCATCTATTCTCACAAGAGATAATTAGAGAAATTGGTAGGGGAAGATTTTAGAAAACTACTACGTCACGCATGTTGTGTACCCATATGTATACGACTCACCTGCAATATCATTCACTGTGATAAGGAGCTTAGGTAAGCGTGTTTTACCTATAGTAACTGGTGGTGTGGTCACTTACATTTTAAAAGCTAGGTTCTCTTGTTGTATATATTTTATCGGGGAAAATTAGTGAATCGATATGCGTGCTTAAATAGGTTATTAATATTGTCAATTTACATAGTGATTATTTATTTGAAGTCGCAATAAATCCTGGATAAGTTCCTCTGTGGATCCCTTCACTGTCCCTTTTTCATTCTTCATATTGAATTTATACTACTAATTAATGAGCAACGCTACTACTAGCACGGACACACTCAAAATGCATGTTAAGGTACGCAAGTGGTTCAGCAATGTCCAACGTGCTTCAAATCGGACTCTATGTTCATTCCATTCAGAATCGCTTGCAGGTAGCTCTGCAGAGATTATGGCTTTATTCAACGGAAGGTTCCCTGAAAAAGTGATTAGTAGAGTAGCGGCATAAAAGATCAACGCGATGGATCCTAAAACGACTTGATCAAATTGCTGCAACGAAACGGCTAATAAAACAAAGCCGATTTGCGCTATAAGCGCACCATTTGAAATAAAGAGGAAAATCGGATTGGCTACAGATGAAGTCAAGTGTCTAATGGAAAGAACGAAGGTACGATCGTCTGAATTACGCAGACCGGGCATGACTGAGTTGGCATATGCAAAGACGGTTCCGGCAACAATTCATGTTGTTAATACAGCGAGACCTGCCAAGACTTTAAAGAATGATGACGAACTAACTTTCTCCTGTACATCTTGTGTGCTATTAAATCCTTCACTCAAGACTATAAATTTTAGCGCGGTCGGTTCAGAAAAGCTAATTTGTTTTAAATAGTTGTCATTCATCTCGGTGGGGGATAGATTGTCTGGAGCAGCAAGAGCTATCGATGGAATTAGCAATACGAAGAGAATGACTAAGGCAGCACGAAATCCTGTATATAATCCATTCAAGTTTTTTATATCTCCTTTTATAATGTACAAGTCTCGTGTAAAAATCCGTCATAAGCACTTGATGTTTACATTTAGATTAATTTATTTTATTATCACATCTACTTTTTCACCAATTACATGTCGCTAGTTATATCTATTCGTTAGAAGACGCAAAATCTATTCCTGGAATTAAATAATGGATTGCTAATTTAATAAATTCTTCTGGCGTGATCTTCTTACTATTTCTTTTCCATTCTACAGAGGCTCCGTAAATTCCCCAGCTTAATACGACAGCAGTAATTTTTAGTCCTTCATCTTCTTCGGTGTTATGTTGTTTTAACAGCATTTTATAAAAAATGATTTCGAGCTGTTCTCTAATATTCCGAGCAATGGTCTCTTCGTATCCTCTATGACAACGGTTGGATAATGATTTTTGGAAGTTCGTGATTGCTATAAAAATACTAACTACTACTTCTTCATTTAGTTCGCTGTTTTGGTAATTGCTACAATCCAAATTAACTAATAATACTTCCGATAATACCTTCTCCAATAAGTCATATATATCTTCAAAGTGATAATAGAACGTGGCACGATTAATCATAGCTTCAGCTGCAATATCTTTAATGGTAATGTCCTTAAATTCTTTTTTACTCGAAAGCTCCATAAAAGCATCCATGATTAATTTACGGGTCCGTTGAATTCGGGGGTCCGTCTTTGGTTGATTCATGTTGGTTTCCCTCCTACTTTTTCAACAATTTCTTCAATGTGTTGTATAAGCAACAATACCGACAAACTATTGGTGTTGATAATTTTCATTATGTTATAGAATTTAATTGTAAGCAAATGATTGACTTGTGAAGCGAAGTAAACGAAATATGTTTTGTTGAAAAATTTAAATGAATGAAAGCGAGGAATAAGATTTTTCCTTTCGCCCATTCTATAGAAAAGGGGAATACTAAAGTGAAAAATAATAATAATATGATGTGTGATTTACAAACAGGTGTATGTGGGGAAGTAGGAAACGAGGAAATGGAAATAATCGACTTTAACCAGCCGGAAAAAACGATTAATCTTTATTATGTGACAGATCCTATTTGTTCTCATTGTTGGGCGATTGAACCAGAGCTTCGCCGTTTTGTGGAGCAGTACGGTAATTATTTCAATTTCCATACGGTGATGGGCGGATTATTAGAAAAATGGCATGACGGGCCAATCGATCCTGCAAACGGAATTTATAAGCCCGCTGATGTTGCTGGTCACTGGAGAGAAGTTGGAGAACATTCAAGAATGCCGATTGATGGTACGTTAATGCTTGATAATCCGGTTCAATCTTCGTATCCACCTTCTCGTGTATTTAAAATCATTCAAAAAAATCATAACGAGACGCTTGCATTTGACTATTTACGTCGTACAAGAGAAGCACTTTTTGTCTTCAATCAAAACATTTCAGAAAGGTCTGTTATGATAGAAATTGTAAACAAACTTAATCTTGACGGAGAAGCTATTGTACATGAAGCGGAACAACTGGCTGCACAACAATTATTGAATGAAGACTTCGCGCTAGCTAGAAGTTTAGGTGCTACTGGTTTTCCTAGCATTATTATGATCAATGCGGAAAATAAAGGTATAAAAATTGTTGGTGGTCGCCCGTTTGAATCCTATGTAGACGGACTGAAAAAAGTTCTAAACTTGGAAGTCATACAACCAAAGCAACAACCATCTCTTTCTAGATTACTAAAAAAAGAAAAACTTCTATTTTCAAAAGAAATTGAAGTCATGTACGATGTCGAACAATCGGCTATTCACTCGTTTGTTGAAAAAGAACTTTCTTCAGACAGTTATGAAGCGCGGGAAATTTTAGGGGAAGCGTATTTTACAACTACTGTATCAAAAGGAGAATGATCATGACATACGTATTACAAGTAGATTTTAAAATGAATGGACCATTTGGAGATGAAATGGCGGAGGGCTTTGCTGATTTAGCAAAAAGTATCAATGATGAAGAGGGATTCATTTGGAAAATATGGACGGAAAACGCTGAAACAAATGAAGCGGGTGGAATTTATAGCTTCCAAACAAAAGAAACAGCCGAAAACTATTTAAACATGCATGCTAAAAGATTAGCTAGCTTCGGCATTACAAATATTAACTCAAAAATATTTGACGTGAATTCTAAACTTACCGAGATTAATAAAGGACCAGTAAAATAAATAACTAGAAGTATTTGTACGAAAATACTTACTACAGCATGGGGCAGTGACAAAACCTCAAAAATGCATGAAGGACAATTGCCTCCATGCATTTTTCTTTTTGACTACGTATTTATAAACGTATTTTTTTAAGATACAGGAGCGTAGGGGAACGGACTATTTTCTAGTTATGTCGCAGTCTCATTTCTACAATGAAAAGGAGGAGTTTGTATTGTTACAAAAACTTAATGCAGGAAATCATGCACAGCCGTTCAGAAGTCCATTAAACATTACACGCGTTCAACCGGGTGATATTCTTGGAGAGGAAACGACAGATACTGCTTTTGGGCCGTTAGCTATCATTGATCATGCGGTGATGAAAAAGGGTTTAACGATTAAAATGCACGAACATATCAATGATGAAATTTTAAGTTATATCGGCTCAGGTATCACTTATCATAGGGATTCTGCGGGTTTTGAAGCACCGATTGCACGTGGGAAATTAATGATGATGAATGCAGGCGCAAGCTTTTGGCATGAAGAAAAAGTAAAAGAAGATGAGGTAGAAATGCTTCAAATCTTCATCCGACCGAATGAAACCGATCTTTCCCCAGAAGTTCAATTTCATGATAAACCGGTAGATAATCATGATTGGTATGTCATGGTAGGACCTGAAGGAAGTGAAGCGCCACTTTACGTTAGGCAAAATGTCTACATATTAGACGCGCATCCTAAAGCGGGTGAAGAGTTGGATGTTCCAGTGTATCCAGGGCTTACACCATTTCTATACGTGATGAATGGCGAAATTATGGTTCAAGATCTCACGATTGGTAAGCAAGAAGCGGTAACGGATTTAGTCAATCCTCTTCCGCCCTTAGTCGCGAATGAACACACTACACTTGTATTGTTCTTTGTCGAGAGGAATGCGCCCATGTCTAAGGATGGGACAATTAGTGGTTTGAAGAACACGTAACAGTCGTAGCTTTAAAAAGTAGTCATAAATCCAATGCTATACGCGCATCCTATAATACTTCTTCCATACAAGTTTAGTTTCAATACAAATTAATTAAAATGAAAGTGTTGACAAGAGAAAGGAATCTGTGATATATTTATTTCGAATTCGAGATGAATCAATTAAATGCAAATACTACTTAAAAAAGTTGTAACCAAATATATTTTTTTCAATAATATTATCTCGAATTAATTGTATACCAATTTGAACTAATGATAGGAGGAACTATAATGAATCACTTAAAAGGAATTCACCACGTAACAGCTATAACAAGTAGTGCAGAAAAGAATTATGAATTTTTTACCTATGTATTGGGAATGCGTCTCGTAAAGAAAACAGTCAATCAGGATGATATTCAAACGTATCACTTATTCTTCGCGGACGATAAAGGCTCTGCCGGTACAGATATGACATTTTTCGATTTCCCAGGTATTCCAAAAGGTACACATGGAACGAATGAGATTTATAAAACGGCTTTCCGTGTGCCGACAGACGCTGCCCTTGATTACTGGGTGAAACGTTTTGATAAGTACGAAGTGAAAAATACTGGTATTAAAGATGTTTTCGGTAAGAAAACTATTTCGTTTGTTGACTTTGATGACCAACAATATATGTTAGTTTCTGATGAGTTTAACGAAGGTATTGAGTCAGGAACACCCTGGCAGAATGGTCCAGTACCTTTGGAGTTTGCCATTACAGGTTTAGGACCCGTTCATATTCGTATCTCGCAATTTGACCATTTTAAAGAGGTTTTAGAAAAAGTCATGTTAATGCGCGAAATCGCAACTGAAGGTTCGCTTCATTTATTTGAAGTCGGTGAAGGTGGCAATGGTGCGCAAGTCATTGTGGAACATAATGAAAACCTACCAGCTGGGCGACAAGGATTTGGTACAGTGCATCACGCAGCCTTCCGCGTGGAAGATACAAACGTATTACATGAGTGGATCAATCATATGGAAGCGGCAGGATTCCGTACGTCTGGTTATGTGGATCGCTTCTTCTTTGAATCTTTATATGCACGGGTAGCACCAGGCATCCTCTTTGAATGGGCAACAGATGGTCCTGGCTTTATGGGAGATGAACCGTATGAAACGGTAGGGGAAATCTTGTCGTTACCGCCATTCCTTGAAGGGGAAAGGAAACAAATTGAAGCATCAGTAAGACCAATCGACACAGTACGTAGCACACTTAAAATTGAAAAAGAGTATTTGTAAG
>NZ_PDYM01000034.1 GCF_002743055.1 Sporosarcina sp. P13
TAAAATTCATATGCACGTATCACCTTTCACTTTTACTTGTTTCTAGACAATTCAAGTATAAAAGAAATCGGTGATCACGTGTATTTTTTTATGCAAATTGTACGCATACCCCAACAAATATTATAGAACCTAAATAACTAACGAAATAAGAAAACGTTACAAGATTTTCAAAAAATACCTAGGCATATTCATTTTATCTGAATATGCCTAGGTATTAATTATATTCTTCCTTGTTCAACTAACCTGCCCCGTTAGTTGAAGAAGGCAATCAATCTTATCACGATTGGTAATCTAAGCTTATCATTAGTTCCATTTTTTGAGAATAGATAACTGTCAATTATCATTTTACTGAACCGTCATCACTTCGATGTATTAGAATGTTGAGGAATTGAAACCGACTCAAATAGTGGTCGAGGTATTTTGTGGCTACACCATTTTTGGATTGCATCCATCCCTCGGCAAAGCTTCCATGCCCTTGCTTTAGCGTAGGCGGAGTAAATCCGCCATGCTTCGGCACAGGGCATTATCGACTGATAACATCATTTAGCTCTCCACTAAAAAAAGGGAAATATTACATTTAATCATATTTGGAAATGGATGGACAATGGTTATTATCTTTTCGGAGATGGCTCTGCAACTTCTATACCATATTTATTGGATGCTTTGTGGAGAGTACCTAACTTCACACCGACACTGTGCCAGAATTCCCGACACGAGGCGGATAATATGCCCTTCTCAAGTAAACATAAACACCAATTTGCCAGCTTTCATAATACTTACCACGATAAGCTTTTTCGTATGCGCTCCTTAGTATTGATGAAGTGCGAGTCAACCACATCGATGATCATCGAATTTCGATGCCCATAATTCGAATATACTTTCCAATGCTTGGGATTTGGCATTTTCTAGTTCATCTAAAGTGATGATTTCATTTTGAATTAACAGTGCTAGTGCTGCCGCCATTGAATCTTTAATTGTTTTTGCTATTATTATCTTCTCACTTTCGGTTAAAAAATGATTCTCTTGCTTTACATCTTAGGATTAGTACATGTATGCAATAATTATACAGCGGTCTAGCTGTTACAATATCATGCCGATTAGGTCACTACAAAGAGTACATGCGGCTTAATATCGATGTGGGAGAACAAAATTGCGCTTTGTAAAATCGAGTTACATGCACTACTTAAAGTAAGCCGTTCAAAGCTATTACCGCAGGGGACATCTAAGTACTGCCTGCCTGAGCAGCAGCTCCTTATCATTATGTGCGGCGGGGTTATGAATAAAAATTAATAAATCCTATAGGAGCAATGTAATAATACTGGGTTCGCAAGCGCATAATATCTTAAAAGCCACCCGATTGTAGTACCTTGTTCAAACTATATTAGATTTAAGTGGGACAATAACAAGAAAAGGATGTACGTGCATTGGATTTAACATTATTAAATGAAATGAAAGAACGACTTGGGGATGCGGTAAGGAACGGAACGAATGATGCTGATAGATTTCATGTCTTTGCATGGGAAGCGGGTCTTGGTAAAAGTACACATGTAAATAACTCCATTGTAGCGTACTTTGATGAATTTGCATTAAAGGATAATATCAAGAAGTTCCTTATCGTTAAAAAATTTAAAAGTGATGTTTATGAGACAGTTGAACATCTTAAACAATGTGAAATGTTGGAAATGTATGGAGATTACTCTGTTATAGGTTTAACTTCAGAAAATGTAGCAAATTATAGTGTTGATAAAATTAAAGGCTGCATGGTATTAGTGATCACACATCAAAGGTATATTGAATCATGTGACAGAGAGCTGAATCATTATTTCGGTGATAGAGATACATTAATAATTGATGAACAAATTCAGTTTCCGATCATGACGTTTGGTCGAGCGGAGTACAATGATATGAGGAAAGACATACATCTATATGAGGGACAACTGTTGTTTGATAAGTGTTGTACGCCGCTGTTGGAGAGGCTAGATGAGATCTATAAGGCAGGGAAATATAACAGCATAGTTACGTTTCAGAAAAAGTTTAGTGAAGATGCACTCAAGGATTTCAAGGAGTGGGGGAGATCATACAGCACAGGATATAAAAGAACAAGTAGATATAAACAAATGATTAAATCCTTAGAGATTTTACACTCGGATACAAGCGAAGGGCTAATCCATAATGACACCTTGTATTTAATGGAAAAGTCTATGCGATTCCGTAAGCTTAAAAACAATATTATCCTTGATGCAGCTGCCGACATTAGCCCATTATATAACATACCCAAGCAGTTCAAAGTTGTTGAGACGAGATTGTGTATTGATCATTCCAAATCAAATGTAGGATATATGAATGTTAATACGAGTAAAAGCAATTTAAAGAAGAATCTCGAGTATGTTATTAACGACGTGAAGGGCAGATTAAAAGGTATCCAAAACAAAAAGAAAGCGCTACTGGTATGTCATAAAGAAAATTCTTCAGAGTTTCTTAACGCAATGAAGCAGGTTTTTGGTGATAATGTTTATACCCCGACTGATGATGAAGATACTAACGCTACACATTCAGATGCAGCTATAGATTGGTACGGCAATATTGTAGGTAAAAACACTTACAAAGACTATGATATATGCTTGCTGCTAGGCACGCATAATTTACCATTACCTGTTTATTTGCTTCAGTCAGTTCAATACAGTCCAAATTTAGACGTAAGTATATTCCCTCGAGTAATTGATCTGAAATCTGGAAGGTTTGCGGACGATAAACTAGAGTTAGTTAGAAAGGCATTTTTAGCTGCGGACTTTTATCAAGCCGCCCGCAGAATACAACGAAATCAAGAACCGAAGGCTTCATATCTCATTTATACGTCTGACGAGGATGTCGTACAGACTTTTGTTAGCAAGTTTAATCGATTAACTGATGTCTTGACCTTAAACAATAACGTTGCCGTAAGAACAACCTTATCTTCAAAAGACGAAAAAGCCTTAAGAATTTTGGAGTATATACAAAACGATTGTGCAATAGGTGATGTGATAACAAAGAAAACGATTTGTGAAGCGTTGGGTTTACAGAGTAGTAACTTTTCAAGAGATTTAAAGCATGAGCTTATTGCAAACCATGTTAAACAGGGGCATATTGAAATAGGACGTACAGTTATCGTGAAAAAAGCTGGATTCACACAGGAATAGCATCTCGTCAATCGCCCTATATAAGAAATAAATTGACGAGAAGAGATTGGATTTGAAAAAAATACAGAATGATTTATAAGTGTTGACTTTTGCACTAGACTAATCGTAGCAAAGCGGAGATTAGGCTATGCAAAGTTAACACAGCGGGGAGGAATGAGTGAGGAACGAACGAATGACGGGCTGCTAACCCTTTCTTTTGGGATGACCACCCCGTTACAACGGCTTCGTTCCTCCTTGAAAGTTGCTCGTTCTTCGATTCATTTAGAACGATAATTATCATTAGCATAACGGATCAGTTTTAATGAAGCTCGGTAAACTGTGCTTTTTAGTGGATCAAAGTCAATGTGATGGATATTCTTCACTTCCTGTTTAAGGTAACAGAAGCTAATGAAACTTTTCTTTTATTAGGCTTCAATATGAATTAGCTGCCCCCAACTCCTCACCATAGTAAAGTAAGGAAACCGAGCTGAAAGATGCTCGGTTTTTTTTTCATCTACAATTTTCCTATTCATAATGAGATCCTTTAAGCATGATATTGACAATACTCTATCGTATTAACCCTAATAATATAATGGTGTAGTCACAACTTAACAGTATTGACCATAGAATGCGAATGTGGTAGATTCAACTTATTATCGTAGTCATAACTAATGACCATAAGTGAAGGGGAAATATCATGACAATTTACGGATATGCAAGGGTATCGGGTACATCGCAAGACTTAGAAGGGCAGATTGAAGAACTAAAAGAAAAAGGTCACTGTACTACCATCTATTCTGAAAAGTTTACAGGAACATCGAAAGATAGAAAAGAGTTCCAAAGGCTAATTGGAAAACTAGAAGCAGGCGATACCTTGACGGTAACTAAGCTAGACCGATTTGCACGAACAGCAGAAGATGGTATTTCCCTTATTAAAGAATTAATGCGAAAAGGCGTTAGGGTACACATCATTAACATGGGTATTGTAGAAGATACTAAGTACGGCAGATTAATGCTGACTATATTATCTGGATTTGCGGAGTTTGAACGTGATATGATCGTTGAACGTTTGGCAGAAGGGAAAGCTGTTGCGAAGTTGAATCCAAACTTCAAAGAAGGACGCCCGAAGAAGTTCACTAAAAAGCAAATAGACCATGCCATGAAGTTACTGGAAACAGAATCATTTACTGAAGTGGAAAAGATTACGGGGATAAGTCGAAGCACTTTAACAAGAGCGAAGAGGAGTCTCAAAAGGGCAGAAATTATTTGAGATTAAATTTAAGGATAGGTCATATTTTATTGATGGATAGCTATTCTTAACGATTTCACCATTAAGTTTCTCAATAGTTCTATCTCGAATTTTTTATATACAATGATCACTGTGCAATAGATTTATACTGCAATTATAAGGGGAACTGTATATGCTGAATAGTAGGTCATTGGTGCGTGGAAAGAGGCGGCAACTTCTGTTTCCATTGAAATGATAGGCTTTATTTGAGGATTGTGTTAATTTTCTTCTTCAACTAACGAAGCAGGTTAGTGCAATAAAGAGATGATGTTTTATGGTAATATCAAGGGAATAATTGATTCTTTGATTGGGGGAATATCTTCGTGTCAAATGAGATTATTGAAAAAGTGAAAAGAGGACTCGAAGGAATCGAAATCGGCTATTTTGATACAGGTCAAAGCTTTGAAAAAGAAGCATATTACAATTATTTTGGTGCTTCAGATAAGGAAACACGTCGCTATGCGATTGCTGTATTTACAGTGTATTTAGGAAACTGGTATAGCTGTTGTAGTTTTCCGTTTTTAGATAGAGAATCTTATTTGGAAGAGTTTATTAAGGCATTCATAGAGCATCACCAGCAAATTGAAAGTGATTTCCCTAGTATGTATGAATATATCATTTCATTTTTAATTCGGATTGAAGAAGAAAATAGTGGAAAATATGCTTACTCAACTTTTGAAATTGACAAGGAACTACACGAGCGTTTGAAAAGGGAAGTGTTAATTCCTAAACGAGAATACTTAAATAAGCATACATCAATAAAATACTTTTTAAGGGAAATTAGAGTTAATCCTTTTTTAAAATCTGATTACTTAGAAGAATAGCATTAAATGGTTGGGCTTATAATGATTGAAAGCAAATAATGAACAGAAATGAGTGTGTTAGAAGGTTTTATGGGAAAAAAAGTTATGCTTTTATACGGTGAAGTATTACCTCCATTTAAACATATTAGGAAAATCCTAAATAAGTACGGTCAATACTATTTAAGAGATATGAACATGGAAGACTTTCAAGAAGATAATTATTTTGATGTAATGATAGAGGAACGACATACGGGTCTCACATATAGAGAACCGCTTGACGCTGTTCCTGTCATTCCAGTGAAGAAAGAATATTTATCTAAATTCTTAAACACCTTCAAAGCTTTAAACGGAAATATGTGCTTATGTAAGGTAAATCACGAACATCTCATTGTTTGGGTTCGAGGGGTAAAATATGAAGGTTATTGTTTTTATTTAGATAATGGCGAAAAAAAGGTACTTTTCATGGAAGATTACGGTGATGATAATGGACAATTTTTTGACATGAGAGAACTAGATTGGTATAAGCGAATACCGAAAGACAAACGCTGGATTCAGTTAGACGTAAATGAAAATACGGAGAAAGTATTTTTACGATGGTTGAAGGACCTCATTCCCTCAGAAAAATAATAAAGAGGGCAGGATATTTGTATCTTAAAGAACTAACGGGTGCTGGTTTAGTTCAATAAGGAATTGAATACTGGTTTTGGGATATGTGAAGCGGTAGACATTAATTCATATGTGAAACGTATTCGGAAATTGAGCATCGGTGCTATAAACCGATGCTTTTTGGGTTGTATTCGAGAGCGTTATTGGTAGTAACATTAAGCAACTCAAAAGAGATGTCCAACTAGATAAACGGCAAACATAACGAACCCCAACTAGATGCAACCATGTTATACATCGGAAGTTTTGGCTTTCAAAACGTCATTATCGAACATGTAGATGTATCAGAAGGCATTGATAAGCTACTCAAACGATACAGGAAATTGGTGGAGATGGCTCACTATACAGTGTTTTTCAAGAAGCATGGCGAGAATAAAGCACATACCGAACCGCAACAGGTGCTATCGGAGTTACGAGAAGGTGATGTGCTACTTGTGCATGAGATATCTTGTTGTGTCCAATCTAGTGAGAAGTTGCTGAATATCTTTGCCAACTTGTCACAGGGAGAGAGAGGGTTAACCCTACAACGCCAGAGAGAATCGGGATTACTAAGAAAAGAAGGAAAATCTAAAGGTTGAAAATTAGAGGTTACGTTACATGGTAATAAGTCAAAGAAAGCCATCCAAGCTATTGAGTGGTATCAAGAAGGTAAGTCTGTAAGATACATATGTAAGACGTTATCGATTGGAACTGGAACGTTATATAGACTGTTGGAGAGAGGGTTTAAGGTGACTTGTATTGTAATTTATATCGTTTCATATTAACTTAGAAAAAAGCATGAATACTAGGAGAGGATACTTCTATGGGACATGATATGAGAGAAAACTGGCACGGATTTTTGCTAAATCAATACAAGAATGTTGAATGTGTCTACATTCTATACGATAAAAAGGGGAATCTTATTTATATAGGTGAAACGGCAGACTTTAAGACAAGAATGTTGGGTCATTTGTCAGGGACTCCTTACTCACATATGATTGAGAGGATTGTGTTTTATAAACTTGATACGCTAAATAGGAAGCAAGTTGAGTTTATTATGATAGATTTATGTAATCCGATATTTAATATCCAAAATCAAGATCTTTTTATGAAGTCAAGCAGGCATGAAATCATAAGAGATTGGAGTTTACCAGAGTATGTCTGTGAGTGTAGTGTCTGTCAGCCTCACTGATATAAAATAACTTCCCTCATCTAGGTTGGGGCGGAATAATTAAATACAGTGTATCTGGCGGGGGTAATTACCACATTTACATACTTCCGTTCCTAGCTAAAGGGCGGTAGTAGGTGTATCCACACAGCACAAAAAAACAAGGAGGAAGGAAATGGGTTTCTTTCAAGTATTAAAACAATTATTCGGCTTAAATAAAAGTGCAGTAGCTAATGACGGTTCAAATATAAAACAGCAACAGTTTGTGGGAACGAGATTTACAAATAGCAAGGAAATGGATATGCAAGAAGGTATGACTAAGCTTGAAGAGTCAACATGTCCTTATTGTGGATTTCAATTTGATAAACCGCTATCTCGAAAAAGGGCTTGTCCCGACTGCAAGAGGAACATCTATGTTAGAACTTTACCATTTGATAATGAATTAGACAAAACTCGGGTTGCTGTTACAGAAGAACAGGCGGAAAATATAGATATCGCTTGGGCTAAGAAAAATGGGACATACGAAGAGTTAATAAAGGAAAAGAAGAACTTTGAGAAGATGAAAAAGAGTCTTGAAAAAAGTTGGGGGAAAGAACCGAGTACTAGTGACATAGAGTGGCACTTGCTTATAGAAGAACGTTTAGAACACGCTAACAATAACCAATGGGGCTTGTATCGAAACACAACACTTAGAATGGCGGAGCATCTTTATAGATTGGAGAGTTATGATTTATCTCTACGTACTTATTTGGAGGTGTTATATTTAGATTTAAATGGACCGAAAAATGCTGGAAAGATTAATGGGCAATATCATTTGGGGAAGCATGAAAAAGTTTTTGATCCACAAGGATTTGCATTCGTAGCCCCTGGGATTATCAAACGAATAGTCCTATTGAAAAATAAGCGGATTCCAACTAATGATAAGCAAGTGAAAACATTATTTATTGAAAATGGAGAACAAATTTATCATGCACTTCAGCTACCGCTATCACCTTCTTTAGCCTGGTCAAACTTCGAAGCGGATAACTTGTTCTGGGGGAATCAGAGTTAATGAAGACATGGATATTTCAAGGTAACCCAAAAAAGTTTACTGTTGATGCTTATTTATTAGAAAACCAAATTATCTAGTGGTCAATCAGACAAGAGCATTTTGAAAAAGATATTTGTGTTGGCGATGAAGTATATATTTGGCGTTCAGATGGCGATAGCAAATTTAGTGGTGGTATCATTGCAAGGAGTATTGTTGTTTCTATACCGCAAGAGTATACGAATGACGATGAATCTCTAGAATATTGGTATGAAGATGTTAGAGGAGAAACATATCTGGCTGTTAAACTTGAAGTTTTTGAAGTAGAGATAGTTGGTTTGAATCGCTTAGAGCTTCAAGAACATGAAATATTATCAGAACTACTTATCTTAAGGTTGCGCCAAAATACAAATTATCTACTGAGTGAAGATCATGGAAGCCATTTACGTCAGCTATGGTACAGTAAAATTCCTTTAACGCCACAAACTATCGATAATCGTTTCAATGCTTTGCCGCCTAACGGAAGAATTAGGGGATTTAACTTTTATCCAGACGAACTGAAAGCTAGGGTGATTTTTGAACACTTGTTTAATAATAAAACACATAGATGGTTAGATATTAATGTCCTTGGGTTAACGGATGGAAAAACAAAAGTACGCAGTTCAGCAAATATACTGTATTACATAGGGATGAAGGCGGACTATCGTGGGATCTTTCGAGGGGAAGAATTGGGTGAAGTGATTAAAATCCTTTAAGTCAACGGGGAGTCTTATAAAGATGCAATCCAACTATTAAAGTTATTGGATGACAATGGTTTAAGAAGCACTATTGAATTGGATCTTGGAGCAGAACTAGCTTAAGATGGTCATGGAATTGAAGGGCATGTTAAATATTATTACGGTAAACGCTATGAGCGAGATTCCAGAAATAGAAAGAGAGCAATCAAGAAATTTGGACTAAACTGTTGTGTTTGTGATTTTAACTTTGAAGAAATGTATGGTGAACGTGGCAAAGACTTTATAGAAGTACACCATGTTAAACCTCTAAGTGCTTTAAAAGAAGCAGCGGAGATTAATCCCGATACGGATTTAGTTCCTTTATGTGCAAATTGTCATCGGATGGTACATCGTAGAAAAGATGATGTGTTAGGTATTGATGAATTAAAGGGATTAATTAATAATGTAAGCGTCAAAAAATGAACACGTTGTTTCATATAAAAGAAAATGCCCCAAAGAATCGATCATAAAGATTCTTCGGGGCGTTTTCTATTTCTTTGACTGGATATAACAATTCTTTGGTAAGGTCTTCGACCAAGGCATTAAGTCTTCAAACTCCGCGATTTTTTCAAGATTGCGTTGAGGAAGTTCTTCGAAAAGGAACTGCAAGTAGAAGAAGGGATTCACACCATTCTCTTTTGCAGTCTCTACGAGACTATAGGCGATTGCACTTGAAGTCGCACCCCTTGTGGAAACTGCGAAAAGCCAGGCTTTTCTACCGATTACGAAAGGCTTTATTGATCGCTCTGCTCGGTTATTGTCGATCTCTATACGACCATCTTTCATAAATGTCCTCAATTTAGGCCATTGTTTTAGCGTATAGGAGATGGCAGTTCCAGTTGCCGTCTTTGGAGCGACAACTTCCTTTTGTTCTTTTAGCCATATCAAAAAAGCATCCAGCACAGGCTGACTGTCGTTTTTCCTTATTTCAAGTCGTTCTTCAGGCGTTTTATCTTTCATCTTGCGTTCAATTGCGAACAATCGGTTGCAGAAATTAAGTCCCTTTTTAGCGACTGTCATTCGACCTGCACCAGCTGGCGCACCTTTTAATGCCTTGAGTGCCTCATCAAATTTCCGGCGCGCATGAGCCCAACAGCCAGCGAGCTCCACGTTTTGAATAGACTCGTAGGCTGCATAGCCATCCACATGGAGATAACCTTGGTAGCCATTTAAAAACTTTTGCGGATTCTCTTTGGCACGACTTGCTTGATAATCAAAGAGCACAATCGGTGTCTTAGAGTCTCTACCTGTCCGATATAGCCACATATAGGATTTTGATTCTGCTCTTTTCCCTGGTTCGTCAAGAACTTGCAGGACAGTTTCGTCCGCATGGAGCACCTCTTCTTCACGAAGACGACGATAGAGTTCATCATAGAAGGGCTTGAGCCATCGCGTCGTACTCGAAAGCATCCAGTTGGATAGCGTCTGTCGATTCAAAGGAATGCCCATCCGTTCGAGTTGTTTCTCTTGTCGATAAAGAGGAAGCCCATCAGCAAACTTCTGCGTCATCACGTGTGCAATGGCCGATGGGGACGCTAATCCCTTAGGGATCACTGGGTTCGGCATCTCAGCCTTCTTTATAGGAGTTTTGATCGCATGTTCTTCACAATGACGGCAGCTGTAGATATGCTGCACATGTTCGACAACTGTCACTTGCGCTGGGATGATCTTCAGTTCTTTGCGTATCTGTGTGCTCATCTCGTGCATCGAATGATCGCATTCTAAACAGACCTTCTCTGAATCAGAGAGGTCATAGTGAATCGTCTCGACCGGCAGATCTTTCAACTTGTCAGCACGTCCGGTCTTCTTTTGGCGTGTATAGCTAATCGTCTCAAGCGTCGGTTCTGCAAGAAGGATCGCTGAAGAAACTTCTGCCTCATTGAATAATGGTAGTTCAAACTGGTCCTTGTTTGTCTTCTCACTAGAAGTTCCGAAGCGTTTCTGTTGGAGTAGAGTGAACTGTTGCTTGTACCATTCCATCTGAGCCTCAAGCTTTTTCTTCTCTTGCTCAAGTTGTTCGTTCTTCTTCTCGAGCTCTTCAATTGTAAGTTGGGTTTTCTTGTCTGGTTTTCTCATAGGAATAATAATAGCATAAAATTAATCTGAGAAGTAGACTCAAATTACTTTTTTCGCAGAGACTGAAGGGTGCGCGTCACGTTGGTTCAACGGTAATCCATCGAGGAGCCAGTTCAACTGTCGACTCGAAATGGAAAGTGGTTGAACAGACTCAAGATCTGGCCAATCGAACAGCCCTTTCTCCAGCCTTCGATAATAGAGCCAGAATCCATTGTGATCCCAGAATAGAATTTTGAGTTTGTCTCTCTTTCGATTACAGAAGACAAAAAGTGCTTTGGAGAAAGGATCAAGTTGGAACAGCTCTTGGACAATGACAGCTAGTCCGTCAATCGACTTCCGAAGATCTGTCGGACCAGTAGCCAGATAGACGCGCCCAACGGCGCGACCATTCATCATATCTGACGTAGCGTCTGGATCACTTGAAGTAACAGAGTTTCATCATAGCCGCTCGTCACCTCGATATCCACATGATTTACTTTCAAGGAAATTGGGTTCTCTATCGATTCTTCCACTACGCAGGAGACCCAACTGGTCTCCTGAAGTGCGATATGATTAACTGGTGACTGTTTCCTTAGCCAATACTTCATATTGTGAACGGCAACCTCTGCGGTTTCACACCATTCAGAAAGTGCTAGTCCACTGTTTTGATATTCATCGATCTTTGCAGACCAGTATGCTTCTTTTTCTTTTCTTTTCAAATAAATACCTCCCAAAATATGTTCTATGGGAGGAGTATCTCACGAATTATCTTCTATTAGAATGTGTTCACTATTTGACGCTTACCTTGAAAAAGATGCGCTCGGAAAATTTTTGAATAAGGTTCGTGGGGATAATCAATCGGTTGAAAGATTAGAGTATACTCCACTCGAAAGACGAATGGTGGCATCCTATTTATTAGATGAGTTAGGGGAAGAGTTTGGTGTCATTTTAAGAGGGATTATCCATGACCGAGATACTGGTGGTTATACTCTTGGTTTAGAAAGTGTAACGGAGGATTCAGATGAATTCGTGATTTTCTCAACAGCCATTTCACATATTATTGGAACGCCAAACCATGACTCCATGTCAGGTAAATATTATGCACGCTTCGAAGTAAAAGATACTGATAATAGTGATGCCTACTTACGCCAAGCATATCGTCTGTTTACATTGCATACAGATGGAACATTTGCAGATGAACCGACTGACTGGTTAATTATGCATAAAATGTTTGAGGAAAATGCAGTTGGTGGAGAATCACGCTTGTTACATCCAGATGACTGGAGGGAGTTTGAAAACTATGCAAATCATCCATTGGCTAGCTACAAATTCCACTACAAGGCACCAAAAAGTAAGAATGTAGATCAGGAAGTACACCGCCCTACGTTTTTCAAACAAAATGATAAAGCCTGTATTTGTTTCTTCGATCAATTCGTATATCCGGAATCAATCGAACAAGCAAAATACCTAAGGGGATTATCGGAATCAATGGAAAAAGATGATAATATCGAAGAACTTGATTTGCCTGTTGGTAATCTTGTGGCGTTAAATAATTTATTTTGGTTACATGGTAGGGCAGCATTCGAGAAAAATAAAGATCATAACCGCGAATTGCTTCGGATTAGAGGGCATTTCAATGATTAAGAAAAATCCATGATGTATTATCAATAGATAACAATAATAAATCCATGGCAAATAGCCGTCTTTGCCGATCTTTTCAATTGCACAGGCGGCTATTTTATGGTTGATTTTGCACTAACAGATATGCACAATACACTATGGAAATAGAGAAAAAGGATTCACTTGGTTTACACGACCAAGTGAATCCTTTTTTATAGCCTCACAACACGATGTGATTTGGATAGATCCATACTAATCTTCTCAGCAGTTTGTAATAACAGTGGAAGAAAGTTGTCTTTAAGCATTTCCTTGTTAATGCGATCTGCATGTGAGGAAATATTGATAGCTGCAATTACTTTACCTTCATTATTTCGGATGGGGGCTGCCAATGAACTAAGTCCTTCTTCTAGCTGTTGTTCAACAAATGCCCATCCGTCTTTCTTAATTTGAGTAAGCCTTTCTATTAATTGTGATTGACTCCCCACTGTTCTTTCTGTGAATGATTTGAAGTTTACGGAATTAAAATAAATATCCTGTTCAGATGGGGATAAGTGGGCGAGTAATACTTGCCCCATGGAGGTTGCATATGCGGGTAGTCTTGTGCCAACATCCAAGGAAATCATCATAATCCTTTTCATGGGGATTCTTGCAACATAGACAATTTCTGCTCCATCTAAAACTGAGATAGAAGTAGATTCACCAGTTTGTTCAGCAAGGTTTCGCATATGAGGATGTGCGATATCCCAAATGTTTTTGGAAGATATATATGCATAACCAAGGGATAATACGCGGGCAGTTAAGGAGAAATGTCCATCAGTAGATTCCGCAAATCCTAAACTTTCTAGCGTGAGCAATATTCTGCGCACAGTAGGTCTACTCAAAGTTGTAATTTTAGCCGCCTCACTTACTGTAAGTGTCGGATTTTCATTCGAGAAAGCTTGGATAACAAGTAACCCGCGCTCTAATGACTGAATGAAATCGGCATCTTTAATGGAATTGTTAGAATATTTCATTGACATTCTACCTACTTTCATGATTATAATAGTGTGTACGATATATGTAATAGTTGTACGTATATCGTACACACTGGGATGGCATTTAGCAATAGTATTTTTTATAAAAGGAGATTATAAAATGAAAACGATGATTAAACAAATTCATTCAGTAATTGTAGATGTGCCAATTAAAAGAGCCCATCAATTTTCAACAGAAATTGTATCGACGAAAAGTTTTGTAGTAATCCAAGTAGAATTAGAAAACGGACTTATAGGTATTGGAGAAGGAACGACACCGGGAATTTGGTGGAACGGAGAAAGTGTAGAGACAATGCAACTAGTCATTGAGCAGTATTTAAAACCATTACTTATTGGTCAAGATCCTAGAAATATTGAGCAGTTACTACAATTATTTGACCGTCATGTACGTGCGAATCCGTTTGCGAAAGCAACGGTGGAAATGGCACTCTTTGATGTCGTCGGTAAAATATACAACGCACCTGTCCATCAATTGTTAGGTGGATTATTCCAAGACAAAATAGATGTGAAATGGGCACTTGCGACTGGAGATGCAGATGGTGATATTGCAGAAGCAAAAGAACTCGTCGACAATAAACAGTACAAAGATTTCAAAATCAAAGCGGGTAAATTTCAACCTGCAGATGATGCAAAGCGGGCAATTAAAATTGCTGAAGGTTTAAGAGGAATCTCAACAATTGGTATCGATCCAAACGGTTCATGGGATAAACTTACGGCTGTTCGATGGATGGAACGACTAAGCGATGCAGGAGTCGATTTCTTAGAACAACCACTTTCACCACTCGATTTTGAAGGAGCAGCGAAGCTTGTAAGTATGAAAAAGGTACCTGTAATGGCAGATGAAAGTGTCGCAACGATTCAAGATGCGCAAAGACTTGTCCAAGAAAAAGCTGCTGATATTTTCTCTCTTAAAATTCATAAATCAGGCGGTATGCGGAATACCTTGAAAATTGCAGCCATTGCGGAATCTGCAGGTATAGCTTGTTTTGGTGGTACATCTCTTGAAAGTTCAATAGGTTCAGCAGCAAGTGTTCATGCATTCGGTACAATACGTAATTTGGAATATGGCTGTGAAACATTTGGTCCGCCGTGGCTTGCCGACGATCTAGTGAAAAATCCGCTTGAATTTAAAGAAGGTAAAGTGATTATTCCTAACGGAGCAGGATTAGGTGTGGAATTAGATGAAGTGAAAATAGAAAAATATAGAAGAAAGAAGGAGGAAGTTACAAATGGCGTATTTTGAAGCACCACAACTTACTTTCTTATTTGATCTAGAATTAGTTGTAGAGAAAGCCCACTTACCTGGTACAACACCTATTGGCACAAGACGTATTATTCGAGTAGAAGGTGGCCATTTTGGCGGTGGCGAAATAAAAGGAAAAGTTGTTCCGGGCGGTGATGATTGGATCACTGTTCGTGAAGATGGAACGATTATTCAAGACGTACGTATTTTACTAGAAACAGATGATGAGGAACTAATCATGATGTCTTACCGTGGTATTCGTACAGGTCCTAATGAAGTATTAGCTCGTCTAGATCGTGGCGAAGAAGTGAACGTTGAGGAGTATTATTTCCGTACTAATCCGATATTTGAAACGGGCTCAGAGAAATATGAATGGATGAATAAAAGAGTCTTTATCTCAACAGGTCAACGTTTACCTACAGGGGTAAAGTACTCTGTCTATCAAGTGGATTAAGAGGAGGATTTTTAGATGTTAAAAGATGTTAGCATTCATGAAAATGTAAAACTTGCAGTATGTGATACGCCTGGAAAAAAAGGTACAATCATTGCGATTCACGGACTAACGGGTAATCATAAGACGTTTTATCATTATAGAAGATTGCTGGATAAGGATTATCGATTCATTAGTTACGATTTGCGTGGAAGAGGAAATAGTAGTCCGGCCGATGAACAAACTTCTTTGTTTCGACATGCCGAAGATTTAAAAGCCTTCATTAAAAAAAGGGGCATTGATCGACCTATTTTAATGGGGTACTCAATGGGCGCTTATATTTGCGCGCAGGTGGCCAGTGAAATCGATGTGGCGGCGCTAATTTTGCTAGATGGTGCGGGAACAACTGAAGAACGTCAGCGTGAATTGATTATTCCATCATTAAGCCGATTGGAAAAAGAGTATGAATCAGAAGATGATTATGTCGCGCAAACGAAAGCTATTTATGATTCGTTACATGTTCAATGGGATGAAGTTGTTGAAGGGATTACGCGTTATGAAGTGAAAAAAACAGCAAATGATTATCGACATAAATCGGAAGCATCAGTAATGGAAAAAGACTTTAATAGTTTTTATGATTTCAAGCCAAGTGAAGTTTTTCAAAAAGTGACTTGTCCAATTTTGCTTGTGATTGCATATGGAAGGTTAGGGCAGAAAGATTCATTGTTCACAAGAGAGACTTATAATGAAACGATTGCGACAGCGGAAAATTTAACAAGTATTGAAGTTCCGGCAAATCATTACACGCTCATGTTCGAACAACAACCAGTGGTCGAGCAATCTATATTGGCTCTACTTGAAAAATGATGAAGAGGTGAAGAGATGCATTTAGACATACAATTGTCCATTGATGAAGCGCTTAAACATGTTAAGTCTGACCAAACTTTGATGGTTGGTGGGTTTGGTTTAGTTGGAAGTCCGCTATCAATCATTGAACATTTAACTAAACATGATGTTTCTGGACTGACAGTCATTAGTAATAATGTTGGGGAAGCTGGAGAAGGACTCGGCATTTTATTGAGACAGGGGAAGTTAAAGAAGGCAATTGGCTCTTATTTTACAAGTAATCGTGATGTTGCAAAGTATTATAATGAAGGGAAACTTGAGTTAGAACTATTACCACAAGGGACACTATCTGAAGCGATTAGGGCAGGGGGAGCGGGGATCGGTGGTTTTTATACGAAAACGGCTGTAGGTACTAATTTAGCAAAAGGGAAAGAAACAAAGGAAATCAATGGTGAAACTTATCTGTTGCAAGAGGCGTTAAAAGCTGATGTAGCGATTATAAAAGCTTGGAAAGCGGATCGATTAGGTAATTTAGTTTATTATAAAACGGCTAGAAATTTCAATCCTAATATGGCAACGGCAGCGGCTTATGTCATTGCAGAAGTAGATGAAATCGTTGACGTAGGAGAACTATCTCCAGATGAAATAGCTACACCACATTTATATGTGGATGCGATAGTAAAAAGCGAATTGACATTAACAAAGGATGGAGTGAAGAATATTGGGTAATAGTAGAGAGCTAATAGCAAAACGCGCTGCCGATGAACTTGAACCTCATTCGTTTGTTAATTTGGGAATCGGAATTCCGACATTGGTTGCAAATTATATTGATGATAAGTTATACACTTTACATACAGAAAATGGCCTATTAGGTGTTACATCTGTTGAGGAAGATGCTATCGATCCGCTTATTGTCAATGCTGGTAAACTACCTGTTGGAGAGGCACTGGGTGCTTCTTATTTTAGTAGTGCTGATTCTTTTGCGATGATTCGTGGGGGACACATTGACGTTGCAATTCTCGGTGCTTTGCAAATTGACTCAAAAGGAAGAATTGCGAACTGGGCAATACCAGGAAAAGATATTATCGGTGTTGGTGGTGCAATGGATTTACTCGAAGGTGCGAAAAAGATTATTATTACAACGAATCATGTGGCAAATGACGGAAGACCTAAACTTGTTGATGAATGTACATTCCCAATTACATCTGAACGTGTAGCTGAGACGATTATCACAGACTTGGCGGTATTTAAATGGCAAGGGGAGCATTACGAACTAGTTGAATTAATGGGTGATAGCACGATAGAAGATGTACAAGCTAATACAACTGCGTTTTATACCATTTGTAATGAATTATTACAGGAGGGGAAAGTATGAAACGTGAAGTCGTTATCGTTGATGCAGTTCGAACACCAATTGGTAGATATAAGGGACAATTCAAGTCTGTCCGTCCAGATGATTTGGCAGCACTTGTTATTAAAGCATTAGTCGAACGGAATCCTGAAATTTCTCCTGAACTTATTGATGATGTCATTATGGGGAATGCCAACGGTGCAGGAGAAGATAATCGTAATGTAGCTAGAATGTCTTTACTACTCGCAGGATTACCTGAGAATGTGAGTGGTACAACTGTAAACCGTCTATGTGGTTCTAGTTTAGATGCTGTAAGTTTAGGCGCGCGTTCTATTTTATCGGGCGAATGTGACGTGATTATTGCAGGGGGAACGGAAAGTATGACACGTGCACCTTTTGTAATGGGCAAGCCTGAAAGTGATTATCCACGCGGAGATATAGGGTTGGTTGATACGACGATGGGCTGGCGTTTTAAAAACCCCGAACTGGATCGTATGTACGGTACGGAAACAATGCCACAAACTGCAGAAAACGTCGCATTGCAATGCAATATTTCACGGACAGACCAAGATGCTTTCGCGTATCGAAGTCAACAGCTGGCAAAGAAAGCGATGGAGTCGGGTCGATTTAAAGATGAAATCATTCCAGTAACGATTAAGGATCGTAAAGGTGTAGAAACAATCATAGATACAGATGAACACCCACGTCCTGATACAACAATAGAGAAGTTAAGCAAATTACGTCCTTTATTCAACGATGGTACTGTTACGGCAGGAAATGCGAGTGGTATAAATGACGGTGCTTCAGGTGTTTTGTTAATGAGTGCTGAAATGGCCAAGGAGCTTAATTTAACACCGCTCGTTAAATTCGTAGGTTCTGCGACAGCTGGATTGGCTCCTTCTGTCATGGGACTTGGTCCGATTTATTCAACGAAGAAGTTGATGGAAAAACACAATATTACAGCTGCCGATTTTGATTTGGTGGAAATTAATGAAGCATTTGCCTCACAATCTTTGGAATGTGTGAAGCAACTTGACTTAGATATTGAAAAAGTAAATGTAAACGGCGGCGCAATTGCATTAGGGCATCCACTTGGGGCAAGTGGGACGCGAATTTTAACGACTCTCATTTATGAGATGAAAAAAAGGGATGCGAAGCTAGGGTTGGCTTCTATGTGTATAGGTGTAGGCCAAGGAATTTCTGTTGTCGTTGAAAATATTAAATGATTAGTGAAAAATGGTGATGTATGCAAAAACAATACATCACCATTTTTTCTTAATGATAAAAGAGGTTTTTTTACAACTTTTTTGAAAGCGATTACATACCGTGTTTGTTTCACTACAGTAAATATAGTGTGTGAAAAATAATATTCTTAGTAACTTAGATGTTTTTAAGATGGAAGGAGATATATTTATGAAAGCAAATCAGTTATTGTTGCAAAACTTAATTGATATCAATCCTCGTACGGGGATTATTAAACTTCATGATAAGAGAATGGGCTTAATTTCTGTAGAGGCACTTGGAATATTGCGTAGTGATTTAATTAATACACTTGGTAAAGAACGTGCAAAAGGATTTTTAATGCGTTATGGCTGGGCTTGTGGTATGCGGGCTGCTGAGTCGATTAAAAAAAAGTATGCTTGGGAATCTATAGAGGAACTGATGGTGTCAGGTACGGTCATGCATACTTTAGAGGGAATTGTTACTGTAGAGCCCGACATATTGGAAATTAACGATGATCATTTATATTTTACGGGATACTGGAAAAATTCTTTTGAATTTACGAATCACATATCTGAAAATGAAGTAGGAAATGAAGCGATTTGCTGGACACTAATAGGTTATGCAAGTGGCTATTTAACGAGTGCATTTGGTCAGGAAGTAGTAGTGTATGAGAAGTATTGCCGTGGCAAAGGAGACGCAGAGTGTTATTTTGTCGCTGAAACGGTAGCGCATTGTGATCAAGCACATTTAACAGACTTACGTTATTATCAAAGCGAGTCAATGCAGTCCGTAATAGATGATATATATTCTGAAATTGAACAGTTAAATGAAAATATTATTGAATCTGAGAAAGTTCAAAATCAGTTGACAGAACTATTTTTAGAGGATAAAGATATTAATGAAATTACACATGCGATCGGTAATGTTCTTGGTCGCAGTATCGTTATTGATCATTACGATGAAGTGTATTCATCGCATTTTGAAAGTGAAGAAGAGCAGTTAGCGTATAAGAAATTGAAAGCAAGTGGCGTCATAACAAATCGACAAAATGGTTTGTTTTTTGAATCATTTTTGATCAAAAATAATAAGGTGACACTTGGTAATCTAATGGTCATTGGAAAACAGAAGTTAAATCAAAGAGAACAAATGATTATTAATCGTGCTTTAATGGTTTTTACAATTCAAATGTACCATCAACGCAAGTTAACGGAATCACTTTGGAGTAAGAGAGAAGATTTTTTTGATGAAATGATTGATAACAAAATTATGGATGAAAGTATTTTAAATAGACAGGCGTCAATTTTTGGATTTAATATTAATGAACCTCATCGTATTATTGCCATTAAAGTGATACCGCAAAAGATGAAAGATAGGGTATTACGTTTTTTGACGAACAAATATCCCACATTTGATTTATTTTTAAAAGATAATTTTATTGTCGTCATTGTTACAAAGATTGAAGATCAAAATATTGAAGATATATCTGTTAAACTGTTGAATGAAATTAAAAAGAGTATACCGGATGTCATTTTACATATAGGTTCTGGACGTTTAGTAGAATCTGTCTATAAGTTACGGGAAAGTTATATTGATGCTAAGCGAATTTGTGATTTTGTTCAGTTAACTTATCCAGTAAGCAGTAGACAGGCAACTTACAAGGATTTTGAAGGAATTATGATGTTCTTAAAAGGTACCGATCATGAGGAACTACTAAATTTTTATATGAAAACAATTGGTACCCTAGTTGAATATGATGAAGAAAATTCAGGTAGTCTACTTATTACACTGAAATCTTATTTAGATAATAACGGTAACCTTCAACAAACAGCTGATGATTTACATCTATCAATTGCAGGTCTACGTTATCGTATTGAAAAGATTGAGTCTTTAAGTGATATAGATTTAAAAACAGGATCGGGTCGATTTAATGGACAATTGGCTACAAGGATCTATTTTGGGTTAAAAGTAATGGGAAATTAAATTGATTTCAAGACGAATCGATAATAGATTCGTCTTTTTTATTGATAGGTGTAAATGATAATTCAGCAAAATATGTTTGAAAGGCTTCATATATTACTACTTTATTACGGTACAAAATATTCTGAATACAATGTAGTGTAGTTAGTGTAGTTTGAGTATAAAAAAGGAGGTTGTAATCATTGTTCAATAAGTCAAAACTGGATTACTCAACGTTTTTTAAAGTACTTGCTATCAGTTCCATGGTGGCTGTTGCAGCAGGATGTTCCCCTAAACTAGATGCACAAAGTTCAAGTGCAAATAGTGATAAACAGAATTTAAAAGTAGGAGAAAGGTCTACTGAGATAGAAACAGGGGATGTACCATCTAAAACTAATATTGTTTATATGGTATTAGATGACTCAGGTTTTTCAGATTTGGGGAGTTTTGGGTCGGAAATTAAAACACCGAATTTGGACAAACTTGCCAAGAACGGTCTTAGATACAATAACTTCAACGTAACACCTCTGTGCTCTCCGACAAGAGCATCATTGCTAACTGGTAGAAATCATCATACAGTAGGAATGGGGAGTGTAGCCAACTTCGACTATGGTCCTGAATTTCCAAATAAAAGAGGATCTATAAGACCTGAAGCTGGTACGATAGCTGAGGTGCTTTCCGAAAATGGGTATAATACGTATGCTCTTGGTAAATGGCATCTTTCACCGACATCTCAAGTAACACCTGCTGGTCCTTATAACAATTGGCCACTTGGAAAAGGATTTAATCGTTTTTATGGCTTTCTAGAAGATTCAGCAGACCAATATCGTCCTGAGTTAACAGAAGACAATCATTCCATTCCGGTACCATCTAAAGAAGGTTATCATTTTTCAAAGGATATCGTTGATAAATCAATACAATATGCAGTAGATAATATTTCGGTAGCTCCAGATAACCCTTTCTTTATGTATATGGCCTTTGGTGCGCAGCATCAGCCACACCAAGTTCCAGAAAAGTATATTGATATGTATAATGGTGTATATGATGAAGGTTGGGACGTTATTCGTCAAAAACGCTTTGATAAGCAAAAAGCGTTAGGAATAATACCAAAGGATACTAAGCTTGCAACCACAAATCCGGGTGTAGATAAATGGGATGATTTATCAGAAGAAAATAAAAAAGCTTTTATACGTATGAAGCAAACGTATGCCGGATTTTTAACACATACCGATGAACAAGTGGGTCGATTCATGGACTTCCTAGAAGAAAAAGGTGAACTAGACAATACGATGATTGTCTTTCTTTCAGACAATGGTGCAAGTGCAATCGGTGGTAAATTGGGGTCAGTAAATCAATCTATGGCGTATAACACTATTCCAGAAAACATTGACGATATACTTGATAATTATGAAGAAATGGGAGGTGAAAAAGCAGGAACAGATTATCCGGCTGGTTGGGGACAAGTGAGCAATACACCGTTCAAGTTCTATAAAAATAGTACTTATGCGGGTGGAACACATACACCGCTCATTATTAGTTGGCCAGCAGGCATTAAGGATAAAGGTGCAATTCGATCACAATATGTTCATGTCAGTGATATAACAGCAACTGTTTACGATATGCTTGGTATCGAAGTACCAGAAACGATTAAAGGTGTCGAACAAATGCCGCTAAGTGGTACAAGTTTTGTTAAATCGTTTACTGATAGCAATGCAGAGTCTGCTAAAAAAACACAGTATTTTGAAGTTAGTGGACATCGTGCTATTTACAGTGAGGGATGGAGGGCACTAACAATGCATGTGAAGGGTGAACCGTTTGAAAATGACAAATGGGAGCTTTATCATGTAGATAAAGATTTTTCTGAAATGCATGATTTGGCGAAAGAAGAACCTAAAAAATTAGAGGAAATGAAAAAACTTTGGATGAAAGAAGCAGAAGAGAATGGTGTACTTCCACTATCTGATTTGTTTCTTGAAGCGTTTGCAAACGTAGCAGATGATTCGCCAAGAGCAAGGAGTTCATTTATCTACTACCCGGAAATGAGTCATTTAAGTGATTCTGCATCACCACCAATAATTAATCGATCTTACACTATAGATGTCCCAATTAAGCATAAAGGTCATGATGAAGGCGTACTACTTGCACTTGGAAACCATAAGAGTGGATACACCCTGTACATTAAAAATAATCAACTAGTATACGAGTACAATGCAGGATTTAAGAGATACAAAATTGTTTCTGATAAAAAGCTTGATGAAGGAGAACTTGTTATTCAATTTGCATTCAATAAAACAGATGATTACGCAGGAATCGGTTCACTTTATGTTAATGATGAAAAGTATGCTGAATTAAAAATGGAGAAGACTTTACCTTATAAAACTGCGTTCGAGGGAATGGATATTGGAAAAGATCTGTTGTATCCAGTAAGCCCTGAGTATGCAGATCAAGGTGAATTTAATTATTCTGGGTATATTGAAAAAGTTGTTTTTAAATTAAAGAACGATCTATTAACAGCGGGGAAATAATAAAGTAGATGACTGGTGGCTGACTATTGTGATAAAAAAGTGTTGTCCTACTAGAGACAAAACGCCAAAAGTATATGAGAATAAAAAGTTTGTGCCTAGTCCATTAAGTGTTCTGATGAAAAATCGCCGTCATTTTGAAAATATGATTGAGTTAACCGGTGGAGACTTTTTAATGGGGACTACAGATATCGAAGGTTTCATGGATGATGGTGAAGGTCCAGTGCGTCAAGTTCAACTCAAACCATTTTTACTAGATAAATACACTGTTAGTAATGCGCAATTTAAAGAGTTTGTAACAGCGACAGGTTATCGGACAGATGCTGAAAAATATGGTTGGTCATTTGTTTTTCATTTATTAGTATCCGATACAGTAAAGCGACAAGTACATCAAACCGTGCAACAAACACCTTGGTGGTTACAAGTTTTAGGTGCATGTTGGCATATGCCTGAAGGACTGGATTCATCTATCAGTAATCGAATGGATCACCCTGTCGTCCATGTATCTTGGAATGATGCGCAAGCCTATTGTAATTGGAGTGGTAGAAGGCTACCCACAGAAGCAGAGTGGGAATATGCTGCACGTGGAGGGCTTGTACAGAAAAAGTATCCATGGGGTAATAAATTGAAATATAAAGGTAAGCACAAGTGTAATATATGGCAGGGGGTATTCCCTTCCAAACATACAGACGGGAGCAAATTTACTGGTGCAATGCGCGTGGACGAGTATGCTCCTAACGATTACGGTTTTTATAATATGGTGGGTAATGTGTGGGAATGGTGCTCGGATTGGTTTTCAAACACACATCCTCCTAGTTCTTTAATTATAGACCCAACTGGTCCTCAAATTGGAACAGATAAGATTATCAAGGGCGGTAGTTATCTCTGTCATAAATCATATTGTAATCGATACAGGGTAGCAGCGAGATCACACAATACTTTAGATAGTTCGACAGGTCATATGAGTTTTCGATGCGCAGCGGATATTGTATAGAAAAATATAGAAGACGAATCGCTTTCTGATTCGTCTTTTTTTTATTATTAGCCTATATAGACCCCAGTGTTTAAAAGGAACAATCAAACCACTCCCGCAAAAACTGCTAGTCATTATTCATTTATTACTGTTTATTTACAGTTACTAACATTAAATATTAAGTGTAATATTCAGACTAGTAAGCGTTTGCAATAAAAAGAGGAGGTATATTTATGACAGTAAAACAAGCAGTTAGACTACCGTTGACCGGAGCAGAATACCTTGAAAGTTTAAGAGACAATCGCGAAATTTGGCTGCACGGTGAGAAAGTAAAGGATGTAACGACACATCCAGGTTTTAGAAACAGTGCACGCTCTATCGCTAGTCTTTATGATGCATTACATGATCCAAAACGTAAAGATATCTTAACGAGAGAAACCGATACTGGTAATGGCGGTTATACACAACGCTTCTTCGTGCCAGATGAAACACCTGAAGATTTATTTAAAACGCGTGATGCGATTGCAGAATGGGCTAAAATGTCATACGGCCAAATGGGGCGTTCACCAGATTATAAAGCATCATTTTTGGCAACGTTAGGCGCAAACCCAGAGTATTACGGGGAATATGAAGATAATGCTAGAAGATGGTATAAAGAAGTTCAAGAGAAGAACTGGTTCTTCAACCATGCAATCATTAATCCGCCGGTTGATCGTGATAAGCCTATTGATGAAGTGAAAGATGTTTTTATTCATGCGGTAGGTGAAACAGAAGAAGGAATTTTAGTAAGCGGTGCGAAGATGGTTGCAACGGGTTCTGCACTGACGAACTATAACTTTGTTGCCCACTACGGTGCACTTGCAATTCCTAGTGAAGAATATGCGCTTGTCTTCGTAGCAGATATGAATACACCAGGTATTAAATTAGTATGTCGTGCTTCATATGAAATGAATGCAGCTGTTACAGGAAGTCCTTTCGATTATCCGCTTAGCAGTCGCTTCGACGAAAATGACTCAGTGCTAGTTTTTGAGAATGCTCTCATTCCATGGGAAAACGTACTCGTTTATAAAGACATTGAAAAAGCAAATTCATTTTTTGCCGAAAGTGGATTCCTTCATCGTTTAACATTCCACGGGGTAACAAGGTTTGCAGTGAAATTGGATTTCATTTCAGGTCTACTCATTAAAGCATTACGTGGGAATGGAACGGATTCGTTCCGCGGTGTTCAAGCTCAAATTGGTGAAGTCATTGCATATCGTAATATGTTCTGGGCGATGAGCGATGCAATGGCACTGAATCCTGAAAAAGGAGCCAATGGTACTGTCCTTCCGAACTTGGAATACGGATTGGCATATCGAGTGTTTATGTCTGATGGTTGGTCACATGTAAAAAACATTGTTGAGACAGTCGTTGCAGGGAGTCTAATTGTGCAGCCATCTAGTGCAGCAGACTTTAAAAATACTGAATTGCGTCCAATCATTGATAAGTTATACCGCGGATCAAACGGCATAGAGGCTGAAGAGAAAATTAAAGTAATCAAGTTACTTTGGGATGCAATTGGTACTGAATACGGTGGTCGTCACGAGCTGTATGAGAGAAACTATTCTGGTAACAACGAAAATATTCGCTTAGAAAACTTAACGACGGCAAAAGCTAGTGGCCGAGCACAAAAGTTTGAAGACTTTGTACAGCAGTGTATGGATGACTATGATCTAGACGGTTGGGTAAATCCGACATGGGTTAATAATGATGATGTACATGCTTATAGTAAAAAGTGAATTTGTAGTAGTTCAAACAGTACTAATGGGGAGGAAATTATAATGGTAAAACAATTAACGAAGAAGAATGAGCGAGTAGAAGAGGTATTCAACTTATTTATATCGCATGTACAAAACTTTTTAAAAGAAGCAAACTTGAATCATGAAGAGTATACAAACTTTGTGAATTGGGCAGATCGTCTCGGGCGGGCAGGAGAGCTTCCACTTTATGCAGACGTTTTCTTGGAAACTCACGTATTAAGAGCGATGTATACAGAAAAGCCTGGAACTCAGCCTTCACTATTAGGACCATATTTCATTGAAGGAACGCCTCTTATCGAAGCTAAACCTGGACAGCCGCTTGAATTAACACAACGTCCTGACGAAGCGGGAGATGTCCTGTACTTTAGTGGGAATGTTAGCAGTACAAATGGCAAACCACTTGCAAAAGCTAGAGTAGAAATGTGGCAAAATGATGCATCAGGAAAGTATTCAGCATTTGATTCGGATGCACCAAAATATAATTTTAGAGGACATTTCTTCACAGATGAGAATGGGAACTTTGAAGTTAAAACAATTGTACCACTCCCATATTCAATTCCGACTGATGGACCAACAGGAGAATTTTTAGAATATACGGACCAGCATCCAATGCGACCAGCACACTTACATTTCATGTTTGAGGCAGAAGGTCATGAAACGCTAATTACTCAAGTGTTTTTCGAAGGTGATAAATGGTTAGAAACAGATGTAGCGGACGGTGTTCGATTAGACTTAATGACAAAACTTGAAGAAAAAGATGGTCATAAAGTTTCGTCGCTAGATTTTGTAATGCGCACAGTATAAGTGAAATTCAAAAGGAGAAGGATTTTTATATCCTTCTCTCTTCGTATAATTGAGAAAGCGAGGCGACTATTATGATTTGTTTGCAAAACAATCAACTAGAACTGAATCAATCTGTTGTGACGATTGGTGCTTTTGACGGGATTCATAGGGGACATCAAGCATTGATTAGTAAAGCTAAGGCTCAAGCGGATAGTTATGGGGTACCACTAGTTGTTTATACTTTTGATCCGCCCCCTAAAGTTTATTTTCAAAATCAATCTATGCTGACTTCACTGCCAGAAAAGAAAAAGTTTCTTGAAGAGTTGGGTGTTTCCTATACCGTTTTCGCCTCGTTTGACCAGGTGTACGCATCAAGAAGTGTGCAAGACTTTATCGATGAGCTAAGACGAATGAAACCGAAAGAAGTATGGGTTGGACCAGGCTTTCACTTCGGCAAAGGAAAAAGTGGTTCAATGGAAGATTTAGCTGAATACTTTAATGCATTTCAGCATCCTGTCGTTACGTGTTCAAATGGTGAGGTTATCTCGTCAACACGAATTCGTGAACTAATTCGCCACCAAAAAGTAGAACAAGCTTATTATCTATTAGGTAGGAAACCATATGCCTTAACTAATGCACAATAAAATCATTGTAGGGGGTCACATGAATGGATATTAGAGAATTTAGAAATTGTATGGGGAAATTCGCAACTGGTGTAACGGTTGTGACGTGCAAAACAGAAAATGGACCTCACGGACTAACTGCAAACTCTTTTACTTCTGTATCATTAGATCCACCTCTTGTTCTAGTGTCAGTGGATCGCAAAACAAAAGCATTTGAGCATATGAAAAACAACGCATTTACCGTAAATATTTTAAATGCTTCCCAAGAGGATGTGGCAATGCATTTTGCAGGACGACCGAAAGATGTTGTACCTTTTAACTGGGTTGAAGGCGAACATGCTCCTCGTCTTGATGAATCGCTTGCTTATATCGAATGTAAGCCGTGGAAGGAATATGATGGCGGCGATCATGTCTTATTTGTGGGAGAAGTACAGAACTTTGTTAATAATGAAGGTGATGCACTAACTTACTTCGGTGGAAAGTTTGGAAAACTAGCGACAGAAATAGTAAACGTTTAAATATAATTAATATGAAATTGCTTATGCTGAATTATAATGTCTCAGTGTAAGCATTCTTTTAATTAATAAAAGAATGATAAAACGGATTTGATACAATTGGTATTGACAAAGACTATGGGTCTTGAATATTTATTAAGAGTGTCTAATAGATAGGGTTAGTACTAAAAGGTCTGATTAGTAGAGGTAGTCAGACCTAAACATATATTGAATTTGATTTTAGGTTAGACTAAGATGTAAGTGTAGAGTTAATATTCTAACTTTTTTGTAGACTCAATATATACCAAATACTTTTGGTGCAAAGTCGATTGAAAATGTTAATCTACTAATTGATTAAGGGGGACTTAATTATGCAAAAAGAAGCAACTAAAAAAAATGAACGTGTTGTAGAGGTATTTGATTTATTTGTAAAGCATATACAATCGTTTTTTGATGAAGCGAAACTTAATCACGAGGAGTATACAAATTTCGTGAACTGGGCTGATCGATTAGGGAAGACAGGTGAACTTCCACTCTTTGCGGATGTATTCCTAGAAACGCATGTGCTACGATCAATGTATACAGAAACACCGGGAACACAACCTTCACTATTAGGGCCATATTTCATCGAGGGGTCACCGTTAATAGAAGCGGAAGCTGACCAGCCATTTGTGTTGACACAACGTCCTGACGAAGCAGGGGAAATCTTGTATTTCAAAGGAAATGTAAGCAGCGTAGATGGCCATCCACTTAGTAATGTAAAAGTTGAGATGTGGCACAACGATACGGATGCCACTTACTCTGCATTTGACTCAGTTGCTCCAAGATATAATTTAAGAGGTCATTTCTATACGGATGAAAATGGGGATTTTGTAGTGAAGACGATTAAGCCGACTCCTTATCCAATTCCTACAAATGGTCCTACGGGTGAGTTCCTGGAGTACGCAGAAATGCATCCAATGCGCCCCGCACATCTTCATTTAATGTTTGAAGCAGAAGGGCACGAAACGCTTATTACACAAGTGTTCCCAGATGATGATGAATGGCTAGAAAACGACGTGGCAGATGGTGTGCGCTTAGACCTTCTAACAAAGTTCGAAGATAAAGGTGAATATCTGGAAGCAAGTTTGAATTTTGTTATGCGAAAAAAGTAAATAGATCATATATGATTTGGGATATTGTACAACGTTCTTAAACCTATCCTAATTTAGACTTTGAATGTATGATGAGGGTACTAACGAAGTATTCGAAGTTTTTTTATCTAATTGGAAGCGCTACCATTGGTTGCGCATGGAAACATTAGAAATCATTTACGTCGGTAAGTAATTAGTGAATCTACAAAAGAAGGCAGCGGTCCTGCCTCCTTTTGTGAATTCCGATTCTTGGAAAGTAAATAAAGGAGGTGCCAAAAATGTATGCATTAGAAATGAACATAGTCGCTTCTCAAGAACAAGTTGACGATCTTTTTCATTTACCTGATAGGCGGTTTTTTGAATGGTGTGCAAGGAGCTATTCGATTAACCGAGGGATATTTAATGTAATTGATAGCTGGCTCTTTGACTACGGAATGAAGGATATCGTTTCACGACGTAAAGCAATGGATCACTATTTGCGCTACTTGCTTTTACATGGGTTCTACAACGAAAAAAAGCTCTATTTACAATTTGGGAAAAAAGGCGTGACGGAAAGCCTTTCTAATTTTGCTGAACGACATTTACCGAGACAACGTTGTGAAGGTGATTTAATTGAAGCTTAAAGCCAGTGAACTTACACTTGATGATTTGCTTGCCATTTCTACTATGCCAGGTGAAAGACTCCAGGATATAAACTTTTCACTAACAAGTATGGATGCATGGGCAGTGCTTAGAACAGATTTGATCAATGCGCTCGGAATTCAAAGAGCTAAAAGATTTATATTGAGATATGCTTACCGATCAGGAATGCATGAAGCCCGTATTTTGAAAGAAAAAGTTGAGTGGAAAGATGAACTTGAATGGCTGATTGCGGGTTCTAAGATGCATGATTTAACAGGCAGATCCTTATCCTATCCTGAACATTTCAATGTAGATATGGATGAGGGGTTATTCAATGTTTCTGGATATTGGATTGATTCCTCAGAAGTGAAACAACACTTAGAATATTTTCCAATGCACGTAGAACCCATTTGTTATTTCTTAATTGGCTATGCAAGTGGTTATACGAGTGAGTGTTTAGGCAAGAGAATAATTTTTAAAGAAGTGAAATGTAAAGGTAAGGGAGACGAGCACTGCAGTTATATTGGAAAAACAGTAGAAGAATGGGGAGATGAAATTTCTGAAGAACTTCTCTACTACGAAGACGAAGATATGTCAGGTGAACTTGATCAAATGTATCAAAAAGTAGAACGTCAGAAAGAAAGACTCGAAACGGGTTACTCATTAAGTCGTAATTTAACAAAAGTAATGCTCCAAGGAGGCGGGTTCATGGAATTCGCTGAAATCCTAGGAAAGAGTTTACACTGTGCAGTTTTAATTGAAAATATGAATTACGAAATGGTTGGTAAATACGGAGATAATCCTGGTATGGAAAAGAATATGTCAGCGAAGAATTTCTGGGATGAGGGTTACGAAAGTATTCCTGAATTTGTTGAAACTGAGCTCAAGGATAAAACGTTTAAATTATTGACGGTCCCAATATTGCTTGAAAATAAGGTTTATGGATTTATTACAATAGCATTAAACCGAAAAACTGATAATTTTCATATAGATTTACTTGAACGGGTAGCAGTAATAATTGCTTTGTATATGCAAAACGAACGGGTTGCTATTGCAACAGAACAAAGACTCAAGGGGGAACTTCTTGAGCAATTACTTAATGAAAAAAGTGCAGATGTTGGGGAAATTCATAATCGCTTTACTTATCTTGGTTACGATTTAAAACAACCCCACTACATCATTTACATTGAAATAAATGAACGAATTATAGATGAAGACATGAATACGAATTATGAGTATCTAAAAGTTAGAAGGCAGTTGACTGACTTATTTCAAAATGAGAATAAGTATACATCTAATATTCCAGTCCTAACCAAACTAAATACTATTCAGACAATTGTTCCGGAGCAATTTCTTGAGAAAGAAAAAATAACTATCCAAGAATTTGGCGAGCGATTATTAAAGAAAATAGACAATAGAGAAAAACAAATTTGCATTGGAATTAGCGATAAAACAGAAAAGATCATTGATTATAATAATCGGGCGAAAGAAGCGAAAAAAGCTGTTGAATTAGCAAAGTTTCGATCACGTAATTCAGGTGTTATTTTATCAAGTGAATTAGGAAACTTAACATTATTTCTAAATGCTAGAGAACCAGAGGAATTAGAGTTATTTGCAAAGGGGAAATTAAAAGAAATCCTTGATTACGATGAAAAAAAGAATTCGGAGCTACTAGAAACGTTATTTTACTACTCGCAAAATGAGTTTAATTTACATAAAACTGCACGCGAGATGTCAATTTCAATTAGTGGAATGAGATATAGAATACTGAGAATCGAGGAGTTACTTTCAGTTGATCTTTCAAATTCCAGTAGCCGCTTTGAAATTCAAATGGCGCTACAGATTTTCTTGTTACTTGGAAAAATAAAACTTATTTAAATTAGAGGAGGAATAAATATGGACCCACGAGAATTTAGAAATACACTTGGACATTTTGCAACAGGTGTGACAGTAATAACAGCGACTAGTGATAAAGGTGAACAAATTGGGTTAACAGCAAACGCATTTTCATCGGTTTCATTAGAACCGCCTTTAGTATTAGTTTGTATAGATAAAAAGTCAAGCAGTCTACAAACATTGAAAAAAGACATCCCTTTTGCAATCAACATCCTTCAAAAAGAACAAGAAGAGGATTGCTGGCGTTTTGCAAAAAGAGCTGATGACAAATTTGCAGGAGCATCGTATACAGTATCGGAAGATGGAGTTCCTTTGTTAAATGGAAATCTAGCTACAATAGAATGTAATGTAGCAGAAGTCATTGAGGGCGGAGATCATTATATTGTGACAGGTCATGTGAAAAACGCTGCCTATGATGATTCAGCTGAACCATTGCTATTCTTCCGTGGAAAAATTGAACAGATTATGGAAGCAGAAATGGCATAACAATAAAAATAGAACTTTAGTAAACGAGGAGGATCTATTCAAATGTTAACACCAGAAGATAATCAGTTACTCACTCAAACAGATGCCGGCACACC
>NZ_PDYM01000035.1 GCF_002743055.1 Sporosarcina sp. P13
GAAGACCTTACCAAAGAATTGTTATATCCAGTCAAAGAAATAGAAAACGCCCCGAAGAATCTTTATGATCGATTCTTTGGGGCATTTTCTTTTATATGAAACAACGTGTTCATTTTTTGACGCTTACTTTTCAAGAGTAATATGATAAAGACGGTTAGATTGTTGGTGAATTTCCACCTCATAATTTTCTGTTTTTGTGGCGAACTTATTTACTTTATCTTCTGTAATATTCATCTGAAATTCCCCCTAAGTGATTTTTCATACAAAAAAAGCCAGTTAAAATAATTCCCCAAACGCCTTAGGTTTTATTTTGAAACTGGCTCCAATTTACCAACCTGCTCCGTTTTAACAGAGTCAAAGTAAATTCGACAGTAATTAATATTTATAGTTGCAAAGACTGTTTATGTTTTCGAACGGTTAATCTTAAAATAAACATATCTAAGCGACCTATAATATTAATATATCAAATAATTCAGAGTAGCGAAAATGCTATTACTACAATTTTAAACTTTAACCTAATTGGCAATAATGTTGCTCTAGATCCTTTAAAGTGGCTACAAGGCTTTTACTAGCTTTACCTTTATAATAATTCTGTATACATTCGGTAGCCTCGGTTATCTCATCCTTTAAACTAAAACCTTTTAAAAGATTCCCGACAATGTCCCTTCCGTGTTCAGTAGCTAACGTACAAGAAGCTTGGAGGATCACACCATATTTAATATCTACTTCTGCTGTAATACTTAAACTGTCAAACACATTTTTAGCAGCCATTCCTTGCGGTAATTTCGCATGGCCTGCAATGAACATCGTCTTAGAATTAAACATAAATAGTCTCCTTACGCGCCGTATCTCTTTCCAATAGATTAGATCTTTCAGATATTCTACGTACAATTTCTTTTCCTATTTCAATTGAAGCTGTAGCAGCCGGGGATGGGGCATTGCACACGTGGATAGTATTTTTCCCCATAATAATATTAAAATCATCTACTATATTTCCATCTTCACTTACGGCTTGTGCCCTAACTCCTGCTGTAGCCGGAATTAAATCCCTTTCTGTAATTTCAGGGATGAGTTGCTGCAAACTTTTGGTAAATCTTTTTTTACTAAATGACCGAGCATATTCCTCCATGCCTTCCCTTTTAAACTTGTTAGCAAGAAGCCAAAAACCTTTAAATCCTAGTACCTCGGCAAGATCCTTCCCGCTGAAGTCCGTCTTCTTATAACCTTCTCTTTTAAAGCCCAATACAGCATTAGGTCCCGCATCCACTTCTCCACCAATCATTCTAGTAAAGTGAACTCCTAAAAACGGAAATTTCGGATTAGGTACTGGATAAATTAAATGTTTAACTAGATGCCTTTTTTCTGGCACTAGATTATAGTACTCGCCTCGGAACGGAACTATTTTCATATCCGTTTTATATCCTGCAGCCAATGCAACACGGTCACTATGTAAACCAGCACAATTAATAACAGTTCTTGCCTTGAACGTTTCATTTTGCGTTTCCACAATTACAAAATCCTTTTCTTCAACTATCTTTTCAACCTTTGCATTTAGCTTAACTTCCCCACCACTTGACTCAATGATTTCTAAAAACTTCTGACTTACTTGTTTATAGTTGACTATACCCGCTTGTGGTACTTGTATTGCACCTAAACCATTAACATGGGGCTCTATTTCCTTTAGCTCACTCACACCAACTTTTTTGATATCCAATTGATTTTCAATCCCCCTTCTATATAGGCTATCGAGTAAAGGGAGTTCTTCTTTGGTAGTTGCCACTATCACTTTTCCACAAATATCATGTTCGATTCCGTGGGTCTTACAGAAATACTTCATAGATTCATTTCCTATTCTGGCGAACTCTGCTTTAAAGCTTCCAGGTTTATAATAAATACCAGAATGAATAACTCCACTATTATGGCCTGTCTGATGTGATGCAATTTCAGCTTCCTTTTCCAAAATAACTACTTTTGCGTTTGGAAATCGTTCGTATAAAGCTACTCCCGTTGAAAGGCCGACAATTCCTCCTCCAACAATTAAAAAGTCATTCATTTTATTGTCCTCCTCTCAGTAATCAATCACTTCAATCTTTTCAGACTACGCTTTCCATCTTTTAAATTTTTCCACCCTACTCTGTTTATTCCACAACTCCGCATACTACACTTTGCTTGCACTCCGATTATTTACGACACATATTTTTCTCCGACTTAAAAGATAGTTTTCATTAATTAAAAAAACAGGAATAAAAAAAACAGTTTTGTATTTATATCATTAAATACAAAACTGATTTTCTGCGTAATTCCAACGGTCTTCCGTGGTGTTTTCGTATATTAGACAGACTAAACTCAAATCTTTATAAAGGAAAATCACTTCCTATTGAATTCTATTTAAGGCGATTAGTTTCCCCTACTCATACCGATAATTTCCATGGACTCATCATAACGTGGTGTGAATTCAATATCATTTCGAGCACCCCAAATGTCATCACCAATCCATAAAGGAACGCTAACAGCCAGATCATTCAAGCGATATTGAATATCATCAAACGCTTTTTGTCTCTCTTGTTGATCAAAAATACCAAATGTTCCTTGAATCTCTTCTAATAACTTCGAATCATCATGGTAACGATATACGCCAGTTGGAGAGAAAAAGAATGATAGAAAGTTTTCTCCCTCAGTTTATGCGGCTGAGGTGAAAAAGAATAAATCGTCCATTTTTTTACTTGTCATTCTTTCCATGTAAATTCCTGCTTCAACTTGTTCGACTTTTACATTAATACCGATCTTCTCTAGTTCCCCAGCAATTGCTTGTGAAACTTGGCTGTCCATCGGGTAGTATCCATTCGTTGTATTCATCGTCAGCTTGATGTCTTCCGCTTTATAGCCAGCTTCTGCAATTAAATCCAATGCCTTTTCGGGATTGTATTCATAGCCTTCTACCTCTGTGTAACTAAGGTTGATCGGCGTCAGTAAACCTTTTAGCCTTTGACCTTTACCATTCATGACATTTTCAAGTAAAAAGTCTACATCCAATGCATAATTTATTGCTTGTCTTACTCTTACATCTTGAAGTGGCCCCTTTTTAAATGTGTTAAACTGTATTAATGTAGGTCTACCTGTTAATCCAGAAATTTTTTTCGACTCGCTATCCGATTCCACACGCTCCATTGAGTCAACCGGAACACTTTTAATTAAATCAACGTCACCGCTTAATAAAGCAGAAAGACGTGAACTGAATTCTGGAATGAATTTAATCGTAGCTTCTTTAATTGTCGGCCCATTTTCCAATAGTCCTTATTTGCTATAAGTGTTATGGATTCGCCAGCTCGCCATTCACTTAATTTATATGGTCCAGTGCCAATCGGTTTCTTAGCGGCTTCTTCAATACCCACTTCTTCTATATAACCCGGTTCTAAAAACTGAAAGTCTGTAACCGCACGATTTAGGAAATTCGCCATTGGTCTTTTTGTTACAAATTGAATTGTATAGTCATCGATAATTTTGAATTCCTCGAGATCTTTTATCAAACGTCCACCATAAGTAGAATTATTATCAGGATTCAGCATGAAATCAATAGTATATTTTACAGAATCCGCATTAAAAGGTGCCCATTATGAAATTTTACGTCGTCCCTTAATTTAAATTCCCATGTTAGTTCATCAACACTTTTCCACTCTGTTGCTAGACTAGGCAGAAAATCCCCTTTGCCGTCATAGTCTATTAGTCTGAATGACAGATCCTACACTAAAGTCTGGCGTCATACTGCCAAGTAAATTGAGGGGTTCTGCAGCAACACCGATAACAATACTATCTTTTTCATTTGAATTAACATCTTTCGCATGTTCTTTATCCGTATTCTCTGACGTATTTCCTGTACTTGCAACAAGCATAAGGCTAACAAGCAATAATAATGCGTATGTGAATCCCTTTTTAATCACACCTTCTAATATAGTTTTTAAAGGGCTCTCATTACACTCGCTCGCCTTTGATACGATCAGCTTCTACCCAACAAGCGTGCGCTCCAATCGGTATACGATGTGGAAGTATAATTCTTGCAACCGGTCCTTGTGTAATATCTTTTGCATCTAGAATCACACATTCCGAACGATTTTCTTTCATATCCGTAACTAATGTGATTAAGTATCCATCGTCCTCTTCTACTGCATTATCGCGAAGGGCTAAGTGCGCTTCACTACCACCACGGCCTTCACCATAGTAATACTCTTGTGTCGTATTTTCTTGTAAATCATATTTCTTCAAACCACTTAGCCACCAAGCAATATTCATATCAAACAATGAGTTGTAGCTGTAAGGATATTTTTTAGCAACGTACTCATTATTTACAGCCGGGAACTCAGTGATTTCATCATCAAGGAATTCTTCTTTCGTCTCCCCGGTTTTCATATTGAATATCCAGCGATACATTCTATAACGTGTCTCACCTTTATCGAATTGATTTTTCATTTTATCAATTGCATCTGCACCTTGTTTTCCCACGGCCGGCTTTCTAGGATTAAAGGTTACACAACCTTCCATTATAACCTTGTCACCGCTTTCATAACAGTTGGACAAGTGTAAGATGAAGCATGGTTTTGCTTCAAACCATTTAATATCTTTGTCTGTACCGTGACGTGGAATGATACCAAAACGGGCTGGCATATCATCGAAGAACGTTACTTTTCTCTCGCCTTTTGCAAGTAATTCAGGATCAAAGATAAATGGCAAGTCATGAAGGATTGAATAGTTTGTAGTAATTCCGAGATCATGTGGCCAACGAACACCAGGCAAGTCTATTGGAATATAATGCTTTAGCTCGTTGTCGGGTCCTACAACACCATAATGCATATACGGATATTGTTCGCTGAAGTTAAAGAACATCAACTCTCCCGTAGCATTGTCTACTTTAAAGTGAGAACAAATTCCGTCAGGAGCAATCGTCGCATTCCAAGAATCCGTGTCTGCCATATCCAAAGTAATTGGATCCAGTCGATTTGCTTCACTACATTGAGACATGGTAGCCAATAACTTACCAGCGTGTGCAATAACATCCGTACCCGCATTGTCTTTCATGGAACGCATACTTCCCCAACCTTGACGTGTGTTTAAGTGTGGCTCTAGCATTCCAGGCCATAAAGATTTCTGAGCTGCTTGTTCTGCTAAAAATCCAGTTGTACGAACAAATCGATTTCGGTATGTAGCTTTACCATTCTCGAAATGAACTGCGTGCAACATCCCATCTCCATCAAATGTATGGTAAACACCCATTGGTTCATGCACTTGGTTATGACCGTTACGTATATAAATTCCGTTTAAGTCTTGTGGAATTTCACCAATAACTTCTAAACTATCAGTTGTTGCAGTATATTCTTTGCCTACAGCAGTGAAATGATCAAGCAAGAATGGATTTGTTTCGTCCTCTGCTATTGTGATTTTTATCTCGTTTTCAACTTTAATCAGAAAAATCATCCTCCCTATTTCTCTTTTTTAATGAAATGTCGTTTAATCTGTATTCGCGCTTCTTTACTAACCTGCCACGAAAGTACAATACTTTTTATCTTCCATCTTATTTAGGAAGAGATTCCTCCATCAACATGTAGCACATGGCCCGTTATATAATCAGATTCATCGGAGGCAAGGAAAAGATAAGCATTTGCAATATCACGTGGTTTACCTAACCTCTTTAAGGATGTATTACTTATCATTTTCTCTTTTACTTGGTCAGGAATTGATTCTACCATTGCAGTCGATGTGTATCCGGGCGCTACTGCATTAACTTGAATCCCTTTGCGGCCGAGTTCTTTGGCCCAAGTTTTCGTCATTCCAATCAATGCAGACTTGCTAGCTGCGTAGTTAGTCTGTCCGATGTTTCCATAAACACCACTAATCGAGCTAGTATTAATAATCTTTCCTTTACCATTCCCTACCATGGTAGGTAATACAGCCTGGGTGCAGTTAAATACACCTGTAAGATTTACGTTTAAAACTTCCTGCCATTGCTCCATTGTCATTTTCGAGAACATCGCATCCCGAGTGATACCTGCATTATTAACAAGAACATCTATAGAACCATATTTCTCGAGAGTGGCATCAATAAGCTTTTGCACACTATCCCTATCTGCAACATTCACAGGCAAAAAAATTACTTTCCCATTTCCTTCATCCACTTCATTTACGAACTTTTCACCCGAAACATGATCATAATCAGCGACAACTACATTTGCACCTTCTTCAAGAAAACGCTCTACTGTTGCACGACCAATTCCCCCTGCCCCACCCGTAATAATCGCTGTTTGCCCTTTTAGTCTCATTTTCACACCTTGCTTTCTCATTATTATTTATTAACATACTGTTCTAATAAGATTCACGGTTAATCTTCGAAACTTTTCGATTGCATCTAATAAATGATGTGATGATTTTCACTAGTATCGCATTAACATGACAATTATAATGGAATAATCAATGCCTTCGAGCGTTTTATGTTAGTCCGTGAAATAACTTCCAGTTTCAAAACTTCTAGATGCTTCATTAAATACCTATGGCTTTAATTATTAAGGGTCATTATTTTATTTCTGGTTTAGCTAATTTTCTACGCAAAACTTTCCCAACTGCAGTTTTCGGTAATTCATCCAAAAACTCCACTTCAGACGGTAATTTATATTTCGCCATTTTATCTTTGCAAAAATCAATGATATCCACTCCTTCTAATTTATAGCCACTTTTTAAAACGATAAATACTTTAACATTTTCACCACGGTATTCATGTGGCACACCAATAGCTACCACTTCCTGAACAGCGGGATGATTAAATACGACTTCCTCGACATCACGCGGGTATATATTAAAACCACTTGAAATAATGACTTCTTTTTTACGGCTCACGATATAAAAGTAGCCGTCTTCATCAATATATGCAATATCCCCAGTATATAACCAGCCATCCCGCAATACTGCTTCAGTTTCTTCGGTCATCCCCCAATAGCCTTTCATGACTTGCGGACCTTTTATCACTAGTTCTCCTGGTTCATTAACAGAAAGCTCGTTTATCCCATCAGCTACTGACATGATTTTAGCTTCTGTATTAGGAATCGGCAGCCCCATGCTACCAGGTTTTCTTACACCATTTATCGGATTAGTATGTGTGACCGGTGATGCTTCGCTAAGCCCGTAGGCATCCACTATTTTAGCCCCTGTAAGTCTTTCGAATTGATTTTTTATTTCCACGGGCAGTGGAGCTGATCCACTGATGCATGTGTGAATACTGTCAATATTGTATTGCGATACATTTTCATCATTATTTACCGCAACATAGATTGTTGGTGTTCCCGGAAACATAGTAATCTTATACTTGTCTATCAGTTGCAATGTTTCAGTACTTTTAAACTTTCTGACGAGATGCATTGTTGATTTTAAATAAATCATATAGTTCATTGAAACCGTCATACCGTATACATGAAACAGTGGTAGCACATTCAAAAGGCGCTCCTTCGAAGGTTTGGTGTATACCCCTAAAAAGGTATGCGTTTGGACAACGTTAGCAAAAATATTGCGGTGTGTGAGCATGACGCCCTTTGAAAGCCCCGTCGTTCCACCAGTGTACTGCAAAATTGCGACATCGTTAGCGGCATCTAAAGGTACATATTCGAAATTAGTTGATTCTTCTTTGAACACCCTCGATAAACTTGTTTCACTTTTATTCGAATTACCAGTTAGCCAGACCGTTATCACCGGGGTTTCTTTCGTTACATCCAAAAATTGTTCCGCTAGATGTTCATCAATAATGAGCATTGATACGTCTGCATCTTTCAATTGGTAGTACAATTCACGTCTTGTATAAAGTGGATTATTTTGAACGACCACAGCACCTATTACGAGAACAGCATAATAACTAATGACACATTCGATGCTGTTTTCCATCATCAATGCTACCCTATCACCTTTCTTCACCCCTTTTTTCGTTAGTGCATTTGACAATTGATGAACCCGATTGCGTAATTCTGCGTATGTCATTTCACGATCACCTTCTACTAGGGCCAAATGATCTGGATTATAAGACACCGCTTCATAAAACACATCTACCATTGTTTTGTCTTCTATAACAATTTCGTGCGGAATATTTTCAGGATAACTTTTAAACCATAAAGACTGCATACCAATACTCCCCCCTTACGTATTTCTCATTGCCAAATCAATAATGATTTTTGTTTCCTCTGAAATTTCTTCCTCGAAATAAGAGCCCATGTAACTTTTGGTGCGGCAGGGAATAATACAGTACGGAAAGTGTATTTCGGGGTTATAAACCGTACGCTTTCCAGCCGCCATCGAGAAATATCGTTTCCCCTGTTATATACGATGACGCCTCGCTTGCAAGGAATATGCATGCCCCAATCATTTCGTCTGGCTTTGCCATCCTACCCATCGGAGTCCGCTGAATAACAGCTTCTTCAAATCCTACACGAGATGTCTTTAACGCTTCCATAAGTGGCGTTTCCACATATGCCGGAGCGATTGCGTTAACTTGAACACCGTGCTCAGCCCACTCTATAGCCAATGTTTCCGTGATCAGTTTTACACCTCCTTTGCTCGCTGCGTAAGCAACAGATCCTTTTAATCCCTGCACAGAAGCAATCGACGATATGTTTATGATTTTGCCAAATCCTTGTTTGATCATCACCCGGCCTGCAAGTTGTGCAAATGAAAAGACCCCTGTTAAATTCACATCAATAACCTGTTTAAAATCTTCCATAGTAAGATCGATAGCCGGTACTTTCTTGGTCATGCCCGCATTGTTAATGAGTACGTCTAGCTTACCAAATGTATCAACAGTGGTTTTGATAACACGCTCAATATCGGAGCGTATACCAACATCGCATGTCACTACTTCACAAATACCGCCGTCAGCTTTGATTTCATTTTTTAGTACAGTAAGTTCCGCTTTCGTACGGCTGCAGACAACTACCTTTGCCCCTTCTTTCGCAAATCCTTTCGCAATACTGCGACCAATTCCTCTTCCTGCACCCGTTACAATAACAACCTTATTTTTCACATCGAATAAATTCACAATATCCCCCCTGTTAATTCAATAGTTCGTTGGCGATAATTAATAATTGAATCTGATTCGTTCCCTCATAAATTTGTGTAATTTTCGCATCACGCATAAAACGTTCCACTGGGTAGTCCTGAATGTAACCATTTCCACCAAGTAACTGTACCGCATCCGTCGTCAGTTCCATCGCAACGTCAGAGGCATAACACTTTGCCATAGATGAATACAGCGGAACTTGACTATCCTGGTCTTGCAACCTTTGTCCAGATTCATAAACTAGTAAACGCGCAGTTTCTAATTTAATAAACATTTCCGATATTTTGGCGCGCGACAGCTGGAACTGATCAAGCGTTTTACCAAATTGAGTGCGCTCTTGAATATAGTTTTTTGCATAGTCGAAAGCCGCTCCCGCAATACCAAGCGCTTGTGCTCCTACCACCGGTCTTGTTTCATTAAATACTGTCATCAGAATTTTAAATCCTTCTCCTTCGCCTCCAAGCATATTGGCGATAGGCACACGAACATTTTCTAAAAATACCTCCCTTGTGACTGAACCTCTGATCCCCATTTTTTCTTCTTTTTTACCGAATGTCAGTCCTTCTGTACCCTTTTCTACAATAAAGAGCGTGATGCCTTTCGTCCGCTCTTCAGAAGTGCGCGTTACAAACACGTAAATTTCTGATTCGCCCGCATTTGTTATAAAGATTTTGTGACCATTTAAAATATAGTTGTCCCCATCCTTTGTAGCAGTTGTTTTCACACCCGCGACATCTGAACCAGCTTGCGATTCTGTAATTCCAAACGAACCGAGCACTTCACCCGTAGCTAGTTTTGTCAAATATTTTTCTTTTTGCTCTTGGGTCCCCGCAATGAGAAACGGTGCCATTGTTAGAGCCTGTGTAGACAATGCGACTGATGTAGACGCACATGCTTTAGCTACCTCTTCCACGACTGATAGATGACTGTGGAAATCTGCTCCTGTGCCGCCGTATTCTTCGGGTATATGTGCTCCGAATAATCCGTTCTCAGCAAGGATCTTTAAATTATCCCAAGGCATTTCTCCGTTTTTATCAATCTCTGCTGCACGCGGTTCAAAATGATCCTTGGCAATTTTCTTCGCTAAATCCCTTATCATTTTTCTTTCTTCTATCATTGTTGTCATCTTTTTCGCCCCTTTTAGTAATTGTAGAACCCTTTACCAGTTTTTTTACCTAAATGCCCTGCTTCAACCATCCGCTTTAGTAGTGGGCAAGGCCTGTATTTGGAGTCATTAAATCCTTCGTATAAACTTTCCGCTGTAAATAAGAGCACATCTACGCCCAGTGAATCGATTAGCTTTAACGGTCCAATTGGATGGTTTGCACCGAGCATCATTCCTTTGTCAATTTCAGCAGGGTCATTGCCCTCCATCACTAGAAATGCTGCTTCATTCAGCATCGGCACAAGCGCACGGTTTACTGTAAATCCTGGGAAGTCTTTTGCAATAATGACCTCCTTGCCAATCAACTCACCAAACTCCCGAACTTTTTCAACGGTCTCATTCGATGTGTTAATTCCTTTGATGATTTCCAGTAGCTTCATAATAGGCACTGGACTGAAAAAATGCATACCAACAACATTTTCAGGTTTTTTTGTCACACTGCTCATCGCTGCAATAGACAGCGATGACGTATTGCTAGCGATAATGGCATTATCAGGTAATAGCTCGCTTAAACTTCGGAAAACTTCCTTTTTGATTTCCATTTTTTCCGGTACTGCTTCAATAGCCAATAGGCACTTTTTGCCTGCTTCCATATTCGTCGTAAATGTAATATTTTTGATCACGGATTGTACATCTATTTCAGGATGTCTTCTGTTATACATTTTTTCGATTTGCTGTTTTGCCCGTTCCAATTGTGCCTCGCTTTGATCAACCAAAACGACCTGAACTCCGCTTTCTGCTATGACCTGTGCAATGCCCGCACCCATTAACCCCCCACCAACAATAAGCACCTTAGTAAACAATTTCGATGATTGCCGCTGCACCCTGACCGCCTCCTACGCATAATGATCCGATTCCTTTTTCCAGACCTCTTCTTTTTAATTCATGCAATAATGTCACCATAATTCGTGCCCCAGATGCGCCTACCGGATGGCCCAACGCAATTGCACCACCGTTGACATTTAGCTTTTCTTTAGGAATATTAAGCTCCATATCGACGGCTAACACTTGAGATGCAAACGCTTCATTTATTTCAAATAAATCCATATCATTAATTTCTAGTTCTGCTTTGTCAAGTGCTTGTAAGACTGCTGGGACAGGTCCAATTCCCATCATCGAAGGCTGCACACCGCAGATCGATGTTGCCACAATTTTTGCAAGCGGTTTAATATCCAGACGTTTTATTGCACTTTCGGAAACGAGCAGCAAAGCGGCAGCACCATCATTTAACCCCGATGCATTACCTGCAGTAACAGACCCTTCACTCTTAAATGCTGATTTCAAGCTACTTAGTTTTTCCAAAGACGTGCTTCTTGGATGCTCATCCGTACTGAAGTACGTACCTTTCTGCAGACCTGGAACGGGAACGATTTCTTCAGTAAAATTACCTGCCTCTATCGCTTTCATTGCTTTTCTTTGACTTTCTAATGCATATTCATCCTGCTTTTCGCGTGTGATACCATAGCGAGATACTAAATTTTCTGCTGTTACACCCATATGGTAATTTTCAATGGCGCATGTTAATCCATCATGGAATAACGCATCGACCATTCGGGGATCACCTAAACGTTTGCCCCATCTGCTATCCAGGGATAGGTGCGGTACATTCGTCATACTTTCAATTCCACCTGCTACAATAACATCACTCTGACCGCTACGAATATTATTGAAGCCTTGAATCATCGCAGCAAGTCCAGAAGCACACTGCATATCGATAGTAGCGGCCGAGCTTGTAATCGGCAAGCCTGTCTGAATACCAATTTGACGTGCAGGATTTCCTTTTAACCCATGTTTAAATACGTTTCCGATGAGAATTTCATCCACCTCTTCTTTTAAAGAAGGATTTTCATAAAATAATTCATTGACTACGATTTCTCCAAGTTGCACAGCTGAATAGCCTTTTAATGACTGACCGAAAGAACCGATAGCTGTTCTTTTAGCAGCAACAATATATACTGTTTCGATATGAATCACGACCTTCCAAAGTTTGGTTTTCTTTTTTCTGTAAAAGCATGAAGTCCTTCCCTTGCATCCCCCTTTGTAAAGAGTTGTTTAAAAGCGGTTCTTTCCAGTTCATAACCCGGAGCAAGTGCTGTATATTCCACACCTGTGATCAGTTTTTTTATCTCCTGGACGGAATGGGCACTATGGGATGCAATCTTTTTTGCCATTTCCACACTTTGCTCCCATGGATTTTCAACCCTATCGCTTACTAATCCAAATGAATGCGCTTTCTCAGATTCTATAAAATCACCTGTCAATAAATACTTCATAGCAAAAGAAGTTCCTGCTAAAGAAGCAAACTTTTGAGTGCCCCAGCCACCTGGCAATATGCCAAGCTTTACTTCCGGCAATCCAAATATAGCCTCCGATGAAGCTATACGAATATCACAGGCTAAAGCTAGTTCAAATCCTCCACCCAAACAATAACCTTCAATTGCGGCAATAAAAATGATCGGACTATTGCTCATTTTCGTATGCAATGAATTGACTCCCATTACCACTCGATCGATTTCTTTCTGATCACTTTGCAACATTTCTTTTATATCTGCACCCGCAGCAAAATTCCCCTCACTGCCCTGCAGAATAACAACACTCGTTTTATTGTCTTCCTCCAACTGATCAATTATTGCAGACATCTGCATAATTAGTTCACTATTTAATGCATTTTTAAATTGTGGACGATTTATCGTCAGCACACTTACGTATGGCACATCGTCCAAGACTGTTAGTTTAATTTCATTCAAAACTTCTTACCACCTTTCCTCACCTACTCTATTGCAATATCCATGCCAACTTTCCGATTGCTTCAAATCAACGTTTTGCTCAATAAAAATAAACTTAAATTGAAATATGGATCATTTATGAACCAATAGTGGTCTATTTTCGATTAATCAGAGTACCATAAACACCCGGTGGTTCATTTGCAAACCGCCAAAGTATAAAAAAAACCTCAAAGAGGTTATTTTTGAATTCCATATTGTTTTATTTTCCGAATTAGTGTGGAATGGCTTATTTCCAATACTTTTGCTGCACTTCTAATTGAAGAATTTGAATATAGCGCTTTTTTTATTTCTTCAACTTCAATCTCTTCTACGGCTTCTTTTAACGGACGGGCGACTTCGAAAGTGTCTATTTCTTTTGGTACAATACGGGATATTTCCTGTGGTATGTTTTTTTCAACAATATAAGGGGCTTCTGATAAAATTACAAGCTGTTCCATCATATTTTCTAGTTGACGGACATTTCCCGGCCATTCATACAGGCACAGTAGTTTCATTGCACCTTCTGAAATCCGCAATTTTTTTCCATACTTTTTGTTCAATTTATCTAAAAAGAAATTCCCCAAATGTTTAATATCTTCGACACGTTCCCTTAAAGGAGGCAACTCAATTTGCAGTACATTTAGTCTGTAGTAAAGATCCTCTCGGAATAAACCTTTTACAACCTGTTTTTTCAAATCTTTATTGGTTGCTGCAATATAGCGGACATCAAGTTGTTTTTTAGCCGTTCCTCCTACACGAGTAATTTCATTTGTCTGAATCGCACGCAATAATTTCACTTGTAAATGCAGCGGCATTTCCCCGATTTCATCTAGAAGAACAGTTCCGTGATTGGCAATTTCCAACAACCCAGGTTTACTTACATGTGCACCTGTAAAAGCCCCTTTTTCATAACCGAACAGTTCTGCCTCCATTAAGTTCTCCGGAATAGCTCCGCAATTGATTTGAATATAAGGCGCTTCTGATCGACTACTGCTGTTATGTATACTTTTAGCAATTACTTCTTTACCTGTACCTGATTCACCAAGCACCAAAACAGTTGCGTCAGTCTGCGCAACCTTTCCTACCAAGACTTTCACCTTTTGCATACTTTCCGAAACACTGATGATTCCATCTGTTTGGGTCACGCTTTTTCGAAGTCTTTCAAGTTCCAAATAGTTTATTTCAGAGTATTTCAGATGTTCATTAAAAAGAGTGTTCAATAACGTCAAATCACGGTAGTTTGCAGCATAACAGAGTATCTTGCCTTTCTCATCACGAATCGCTTTACTCGTTATAAATATTTCCTTCCCAGAAATTAGTTTTTGATAAATTGTCAAAGGATTTTTCTGCAAAATCCGTTCGGAGTGTTTGAGAATAATACCATTTTCCTGCATCTCCTCAGGTGTCTTACCTACAATCTGATCCAGCTTCATACCTGATATGACTTCTACTGCTCCATTGGCGAAAAAGATGCGGCCTTTACGGTCAGACAATATAAACCCTTCATAGCTTTGCAAAAGAGCCTGGACTAATATTTCATCTAAATTATCCAACTTTTTACCTTCTCCTTTGAACTATAAAATTTAGTTAGTATCCTACTAGTCTACTTGCCGTAGTAGTGTGTACTTTTATTCGTGATATGACTAAGTAGGGAAAGACTGATTCCTCACCATCATACTATATATAAATTTAAGATTGATGAAGTAATAAAAAATATCAAAAAGGTTACACCGAAAGTTCTATTTCAACTTTCGGGATAACCCTTTTTTCACTAAGACAATTACACTTCTTGAAATTGCTTCCATTGCCCATCTGGCGCTGCGATTTGCGGATGCCCTGCTAGGAATCCTCCATCGACTACCAGCACATGTCCATTAATAAATGTGGATTGATCTGAAGCTAGGAAGACAACACTGTCAGCAACTTCTTTAGGTGTTCCAAATCGGTCTTGCGGTGTTTGCGCTAACACCGAATCACGGTACCCTGGTATATCAAGAGCACCCGGCTTTGTAAAATCTGTTTTGATATACCCCGGGCTAACCGCGTTGACTCGAATGTTGTGTTGCGCCCATTCTACCGCAAGTATCTTTGTATAATGAGCCAAACCTGCCTTGGCTGCAGCATAAGATCCCATTTTTGAGAAAGTCGTATGCGTCAATATAGAAGTAATATTAACGATATTACCAGACTTTTGTTCTATCATTATTTTACCGACTTCCTGCGACATTCTAAATGCACCATTTAAATTAATATTCATAACGTTCATCCAGTCTTCTTCAGGGAAGAGTTCTGCTGGAGATCGTGTATTAATTCCCGCACAGTTTACTAAAACATCAATTCTTCCATACTTTTGTTTAGTCTTTTCAACAAACTCATTAACACTTTCACGCTCACTGATATCCAACGCAAATCCATCAATCTTCCCAATACTTGAAAACTCTGTGACCGTTTCTTCAACTTGTTCTTTTGTACGGCTTCCGATTACCACAGTCGCCTCTTTATCAAGAAATTCTTTGGCAATCGCTTTACCAATCCCTCTGCTTCCACCAGTAACAATCACAACTTTACCTTTTAATCCATAACTCAGTTTTATCCCCCTAGATTACCATATTATTATAATTTTAATTTATTTAATTAGTCCTTTTCCTTTAGGATAAATGTAGGCGCCTTCACTTTCATTCGAAATTATCGAACTATGAAACACGTTCGCCTTCAATACGATCTGCTTCAACCCAACAAGAGTGCGATCCACCTGGAGCACGGTCAGGTAAAATAATTCTTGCCACTGGTCCCCTTGAAATTTCCTGTGCATCGAAAATGACACATTCAGCTCGATTTTCGTTCATGTCATTCACAATCGTAATCAAGTAGCCATCATCTTCCGCCTTCGCATTAGGTCTCAAAGCTAATTGCGACTCGCTACCTGCACGCCCTTCACCATATTTATAAGTTTCGGTAGTACCACCAATTAAATCGAATTTCTTCACACCGTCTATCCACTGAGGTTTATTTGGATCAAATGTAGCGTTGTAGCTATAACGGTATTTCTTTCCTACAATTTCATTACTAACAATTGGAAACTCCGTTACTTCATCATCCAAGAATTCCTCTTTTGTTTTGCCCGTTTTTAAATTGAATCTCCAGCGGTACATGCGATAATACGTGTTTTCCTTACTGAATTGGAAGTGTTTGATCTGTTTTTCAAATGCATTTTCGTCTTGTTTACCGACACTCGGCTTTTGTGGATTAAACGATACGCAGCCTTCCATCACGATTTCATCACCATTTTCATAACAGTTTGACAGGTGAAGGACGAAACAAGGCTTCGCTTCGAACCACTTAACATCGTTATTATTACCATAACGTGGAATAACACCGAAACGAGCTGGCATTTCATCAAAAAATGTAACTTTACGTTCACCTTTCGCCAATAGCTCCGGATCGAAAATAAATGGTAAGTCGTGCAAGATGGAATAGTTTTTCGTAATTCCAATATCATGTGGCCAACGAGCACCAGGAAGATCGATTGGAACAAAGTGCTTCAGATTACTCTTTGCATCAACAACACCATAGTTCATATACGGATATGTTTCACTGAAGTTGAAGAACATCATTTCACCTGTGTCATTATCAACTTTAAAGTGGGAACATATTCCGACTGGAGCCAAGTCTACATTCCAAGTATCGGACTCGACTGGTTCCAACGTAATTGGATCTAGGCGGTTCGCATCACTACATTGGGACATCGTTGCTAATAACTTCCCCGCATGCGCAATGATGTCCGTACCTGCGTTGTCCTTCATTGTACGCATACTACCCCAACCTGGACGTGTTGCTTTATGCGGCTCAAGAATGCCCGGCCATAATGATTTTTCCGCCGCTTGTTCTGCAAGGAATCCTGTTGTTCGAACGAAACGGTTACGATACGTTGCTTTTCCATTTTCAAAATGAACCCCATGAAGCATTCCATCACCATCAAAATAATGGTATACACCGATTGGATCATGTACTTGGTTGTGGCTGTTTCGTATATAAACCCCGTTTAGATCTTTCGGAATTTCCCCGATAACTTTAAGACTGTCTGTAGTCGCTGTATACTCGTTTCCAATAGGCTTGAATACACCTTGCAGAAATGGATTTGGATCATCGTCTTTAACTGTTAATTTCACTTTGTTAGTTACTTCAATCATGTAGATAACCTCCAAATTAATTATTTGTTGCATCTGCCTTTATAACTAGTAGCGGAATCGGAGTATCATATACTAACACTTTCGATTTTGCATCTAATCCTTCATTTGTTAGTCTATTAAACCAAGCTCTTTCAGTAATTTTCCAGCAAGTTCATGCGAACGCGTTGAATCTTCCTGCGCCTCTTCTGGTCCAAGGTAATGGACGCCTAGGTAGAGATTGTCCAGGTACTCTAAAACTTCAGGATCCTCTTGCGCTTTAGAGAATGCGTCATGTAAAATAGCCAATTCCTCAGCCGGCAGGCCTTTTGGTGCTAGCAAGAAATTGACCGCTGGAAGTCCGGACTCCAAACCGTAGTCTTTCAATGTAGCAGCTGTTTCATATTCAGTATCCTCTTGCGAATACACAAACAAAGGTTTTAGTTTTCCAGCGGCAATATGTTCTACTGCATCACTTGGCATTACAACTGCTCCGTCAATATGACCACCCAACAGAGCTGTAATCCCTTGAGAACCACCTTCAAACGGAATATTTTTCAATTCAATTTCATGTTCTTTTGACACTGCAACGATATTCAAATTAGAAATACTTCCTTCTCCTGTCGTTGCATATCTGAATTTTCCAGGATTTTCTTTTGCATACGCAACTAGTTCATCGTATGAATTCCACGGTGCATCTGCCTGTACGACAAGCATTGGAATTGCTGCAGTATTTCTCAGGATATGTTGAAAGCTATCATGTGTAAATGACGCATCGCCGTAATGCGGCAAAACGCTCACATGTGAAATCGTACCTTGACCAATCGTATAGCCATCTGGTTTCGCATTCATCAATTCCGTCATCGCGATGATACCGCCGCCACCCTCAACGTTTTCAATTGTTATCGCTTGTTTGTTCGGTAAAAACTCTTCAGCGGCTTTAGCTAAAAGACGCATCTGATTATCATTAAGAGAGCCAGGTGAAAATGGAACAATTAATTTGATCGTTTTTTCAGGGAAATTAGACTCCGCCGCTACCTTTTCCGGAGATTCTTCCTCCGCTGAAGTACTTCCATCGGAGTTCGAACATCCTGCTGCAATAATTAGGAATAAAGTTAAAAATAGTAGTAAAGTCTTTTTCATTTGTACTTCCCCCTCTTAATTTTACTAACTTCAAAGCCCATTCAAATTGCATATCATGTTTTCTTGCAACACCCCCTAAAAAGTGAAGGTTTATTCCTTCAGTTTGCACTAATGATAATAATATTATTTTTAGTGTCTTTTTATCTTTAATCCGGCCCTTCAACTACCTGATTAACGGTGAGATCAAAGTGATGTTTAGAAACAGAAGTAAAAATATTCTTGTGTCGAACGGCATTTAGCTGCCTTCCGATAACCACAAGGAACAGCGTCAGATTTTCTTAGTAATTGGACTTAGTACGAACGCCATAATGAAAGTAGCCATTGGATAGCTCGCCTTGATAGAAAGAAAAGATATAGTCCCTAACAATCATACAATCTATAGATCAAAGCACTTCATTCCATACGGATGAATGATAGCGCTTTCATCCATATTTCCATATTCTAACCTCCAACCTATAAAGTTTAGGAAACTTTGAATTTATATTTTCTTCCATTTACGAAACTATTTATCATGTATGTGATTATAGTATGCAATTTTGTAAATTGCCAATATTTTATTTATTCGAAAAATTCAAACATTAAATACAGACTCCATCTTCTTTGCAGGAACTGCCCCTTAAAACAAGAGTAAATCAAAGCACGTCATAAATATTCAGAGTCGAAAAATGAATTAAAAAAAGCTCAAGGAACTAGAAAGGTAGGCTATGAAACGTAATTAGCTGTACATGAAAAATACGAGGTATCTATGAAGTCATCCGTAAACACGGACTTAAAAATTGTGTTTCAGCACTATGTAATGTAGCGAATATCAATTGAAACAGCCATTATGAGTGGATATAGATCATAGATAGACATGCGGGTCGAGAAAGTAATGATTACGAAGATTATTTTCCGAAGTGTATTTATGATGCATTAAAAGGAAGAATTAGAAAATGAGGAAGCAATGATGGTAGAAGAATTAAAAAAAATCGTTAATAAATATATGAATTACTACAACGAATCAAGGAGGCAATGGAACCTAAAAAAGATGACTCCGATTGAATATCGAAGTCATCCCATAGCCGCATAATCAGCAGCCAGTCTTTTATTGTACTGTCCGAAATTAAGGCTACGGTTCAAACCTGCGAGAGGCCCTTTAGTGCTTTTCTTACATCATGCCGCCCATGCCGCCCATACCGCCCATATCAGGCATACCGCCACCTGCTTCTGGTAGGTCTGCTACAACTGCTTCAGTAGTCAAGAACATAGCCGCCACAGATGCAGCATTTTGCAATGCGGAACGTGTAACCTTTGTTGGATCCACGATTCCTGCTTCTACCATGTTCACCCACTGGCCGTCTGCTGCGTTGAAGCCTATGCCGACTTCTTCGCGCTTCAGGCGATCGACTACGATAGAACCTTCAAGGCCTGCGTTTGTAGCAATTTGGCGTACTGGCTCTTCTAGTGCGCGTAGAACAATTTTGATACCTGTTGCTACGTCGCCTTCAGTAGATTCTAGTAATCCTTCAACTTGCTTATAGACGTTTACTAATGCTGTACCACCACCAGATACAATACCTTCTTCAACTGCTGCGCGTGTAGAGTTCAATGCGTCTTCGATACGAAGTTTGCGCTCTTTTAGCTCAGTTTCAGTTGCTGCTCCAACTTTGATCACTGCCACGCCGCCAGCAAGTTTAGCTAAACGTTCTTGTAGTTTCTCTTTGTCGAATTCAGAAGTAGATTCTTCTAATTGTGAACGGATTTGGCCTACGCGTGATTCGATAGAACCTTTGTCGCCGCTTCCTTCAACGATTGTTGTGTGATCTTTTGTTACAACGATCTTAGCAGCGCTACCTAGAGAAGTAATGTCTGCTGATTTTAGATCTAGTCCTAGATCTTCTGTAATTACTTGTCCACCAGTTAGGATCGCAATGTCTTCTAGCATTGCTTTACGACGATCACCGAAACCTGGCGCTTTTACTGCTACCGCGTTGAATGTACCGCGAAGTTTGTTGACGACTAGTGTAGCTAATGCTTCACCTTCAACATCTTCTGCGATGATCAACAATGGCTTACCTTGCTGAACAACTTGCTCTAGTACTGGAAGGATTTCTTGGATGTTACCAATCTTTTTATCTGTGATCAAGACGTATGGATTCTCTAGAACTGCTTCCATTTTGTCCGTGTCTGTTGCCATATAAGCAGATGCATAGCCACGGTCGAATTGCATACCTTCTACTACATCTAGTTCTGTAATGAAACCTTTAGATTCTTCGATTGTGATAACGCCGTCGTTGCCCACGCGCTCCATAGCTTGCGAGATCAACTCGCCGACTTCTTCATCTCCAGATGAAATAGACGCTACTTGTGCAATTTCCTGTCTGCTTTCGATTTCATCGGAAACTTCTTGTAGGCCCTCAACTGCTGCGATTACCGCTTTTTCGATTCCTTTACGGATACCGACCGGGTTTGCGCCAGCTGTTACGTTTTTAAGACCTTCGCGGATCATTGCTTGTGCTAGGACTGTTGCTGTTGTTGTACCGTCCCCAGCAATTTCATTCGTCTTAGAAGCAACTTCTGCCACGAGCTTTGCGCCCATGTTTTCGAAAGCGTCTTCCAATTCGATTTCTTTTGCGATTGTTACGCCGTCATTTGTGATTAATGGTGAACCAAATTTTCGCTCTAGAACAACGTTACGTCCTTTTGGTCCGAGTGTTACTTTTACAGCGTCTGCTAATGTGTCTACACCGCGTAGCATTGCGGAACGTGCATCTTCGTTAAATTTAAGTTCTTTAGCCATTGTAAATGATTCCCTCCAGAATTTTCGTTTTAATTTAATTCGTTTTTTATAACGGTCGATTAACCGATAATTGCTAGAATGTCGCTTTCACGCAAAATCAAGTATTCTGTGCCTTCATACTTTACTTCTGTACCTGAATATTTAGAGAAGATGATGCGGTCACCTTCTGATACTTCTAATTCAACACGCTGTCCGTTCTCAAGAACACGGCCTGTACCTGCGGCAATTACTTTACCTTCTTGCGGTTTTTCTTTCGCAGAGTCCGGTAATACAATGCCGCTTGCTGTTTTTTCTTCTGCTTCGATTAATTCGATTACGATACGGTCACCTAGTGGTTTCAACAAAATGAAACAACCTCCTCAAGATAATAGATAATTTTTGAATTTCTTAGCACTCAATAAGAGTGAGTGCTAATACATTTCTTATCTTAATAAATTCCACATTTAATTGCAAGTAAAAGCTTTCGACATTTTTTTTGCCAAACGTCTTTTTTCGCGCTAAAATGGTCATCATGTATGATAGAAAGGTTGTGCACCGTGAAAAACTGGCTTGTTGCGTTAATCATCTTTGCCACGTATATTCTGCTACAAATGACTAGCATCTTGCTTGCACCTGAGATGATTTACTATTTCACCGGTAAGGGCTTGGCCGAATCAGATGCTGTGTCGAACGGTTTTGCTTGGACATTGTTCATTACTCAAGGGATTGCTTCAATCGTAATCGGCATCATCTTGTGGAATAATAAAAAATTCATTCCTGTCTTCAAAGGGAAAGCAGCTGGTTTCGGAAGCGTTGTACTTTGGGGTGTTCTCGGATTCTTCTTGGCAATGGCCGGACAAATTCTAGGTGCTGCGATTGAATCGATGTTTGGTGTGACAGCAGGTTCCGAAAATACGGAACTGCTTTCGGGTATTGCGAAAGCAGCTCCGATCTTAATTTTCCCAATGGTCATTTTCGCTCCGTTCCTTGAAGAAGTTGTCTTCCGCCGTATTTTATTTGGCGGCTTGTACACAAAGACAAATTTCTTGATCGCGGCGATTTTCAGTGGTGTCGTCTTTTCGTTAGTACACGGCGAACCGCAACACTTGCTCATGTATTTGATGCCTGGTCTTGCGTTTGCATTTATCTACTATCGAACAAAACGTTTGCTGACACCCATAATCGCCCACTTCCTTATGAATAGCTTTGTTACTGTGGTTCAATTCAATGCGGACAAACTGCAACATTTACAAGATATGCAGCAGAGTATCATACTATTCCTACAATGATGAAATAAGTTGTGAATTTAAAAAGTACTGAGAACATTTATCTGTTCTCAGTACTTTTTTGTTGGGTGGAGATGTGGGCTATGAGCGTCGGGACACTGTCTATGAGCGCAAAGCCGCGATCTATGAGCGCGAGAACACTTTCTATGAGCGCGGGGGCACGGACTATGAGCGCGGGGGCACTTTCTATGAGCGCAGAGCCACGGACTATGAGCGCGAGAACACTTTCTATGAGCGCAGGGTCACGGACTATGAGCGCAAAGCCACAATCTACGAGCGCGGGGACACATTCTATGAGCGCGGGCACCATCTACTTTATTGCGCTGCTATAACCTGTACTATTTTATCAATATCAGGTCTTGCAGAACCATTTACGTTTTCAGTTAAGATACTGAAGATTAGGTCTTGTCCACTTTTCGTTTTCACATAGCCGGATAAAGAATCCGTACGGTTTAACGTTCCTGTCTTTGCAAAAACCTTCCCTTTAACGAGTGGACTTGTTAAACGATTGCGTAAGGTACCGCCAAGCATGCGATCATTGATCCCGGCCACTGGAAGGGAACGTTTGAATGCATGATACCAATCCTTCGTCTGGGCAGCGAACAATACTTCAGAAAGCCTCACGGATGGGATCTTGTTTTTATGTGACATGCCCGAACCATCTTCTAAATAAATGCCTTTTGTGTTGATGCCGTCTTTTTCAAGTGTTTCGCGTACGACACGCAGGCCTGCATTCCAACTTCCTTCATTGTAGATAGCACGACCCATCGATTTTGCCAAGATTTCTGCGTGTGCGTTATTGCTATATTTCATAAATGGCATCATTAAATAATATAATGACATCGATTCTTTTGATGCAAGCATTGTTGCATTTGCTGGTGTTTTACCTCGTGTCACTCTAGCCTCTTTAGTCAATTTGACGCCTTGTTTAGCTAATGCTAACTTAAATACGTCTGCTGTATACGCTGTTGGATTCGCTACAGTTACCCATTGGCGCTTGCTACTTGCGTTCACAGGAATGTTTCCAGACACAATGATGTTATTCGTTCCGTACTGACGACTCATTGTTACTGTATTCGCTTTGTTTTTGGGTACCGTACGTGTGCGGTTGATTACATTAACGATGTTCGTATGCGGAGTTAACGTAACCGCAGCCGGTTTACCATTTTTCGTTGGTTTTGCGGTAACAATCGTTGTACCTGCGTCATAATCTTTGTTCGGCGAAAGTGTCAGTGCCGTGATTTGTGCCGCGTAATAGTGTGTTTCATCTGATTTATAAATCCCTGGAGATAGGCGTTGTGTGTCGAACCAAGTATCATCCGCCACGATATGACCTGTCACAGAACGGATCCCTGCGTCACGCAGTTGTTTTGTCAATCCCTGTAAGTCAGTTTCGAGTAATGTTGGATCTCCCGTGCCACGTAAATATAAATGACCGTTTAGGATCCCATTATGTACTGTTCCATTCGTTAGCACATCAGTGTGAAATGTGTAATCTTTGCCTAGCACTTCGAGAGCCGTCGTTGCTGTTAATACTTTGACGTTGGAAGCCGGCGTCACACCTTGATCACCACGGTATTCATAAACCACCCGATTCGTATGAGCATCACGTACAACTACACTACTTCTCGTGCCGCGCATGCGCTGGCTCGTGATTACTTGATTGATACCTACTTCCAATGCTTTATACGACTGAACGGAAGCCGCTGCTTGACCTCCTGTAACAGGAGTCGCAATACTTGCCATGACTAAAACTACACCTAGTAACCATTTGCTCCATCTCGCTGGAGTCTTTTTTGTTTTCACTTGAATTCATTTCCTCTCACTCTTCTATTCATTGCTAGTTTACCATAGAGGAACATGCAAAAGAACCGCAAAAAAATCCTCCTGCATAGGCAAGAGGATTCAATACTACTTATTTTTCATCGGTTGAATTCATCACTTCATCAATTTGACGCTGTTGCTCTGCTTTTGCTTCTTCCAGTAGACGCAGACGCTCGGCTTTTTCAAACTTCCGATACCCTAGACGAGAAATCACGATACTAACTTCATATAGGATAAATAACGGAACCGTGGTGAATAAATGCGATACGATGTCCGGAGGGGTAATGAACGCCGCTAACACGAACAGACAGAAGTATGCGATTTTACGCACCTTCACGAGCACTTTCGGTTCCAGCACGCCTAGACGAGATAAGAATAATATGACGATCGGCAACTGAAAGACAAAGCCGAACGGTAACAGTAACGAGAATAGGAATGAAAAGTACTCATTGATACCGATTGTCTGCTCAATGTTTAATTGGCCTGACAAGTTGATCATGAATTTCATGACGTATGGTAACAATACAAAGTACGAAAAGCTAATTCCCGCCAAAAACAATAAAAATGCAAATGGGATATACGACAGTGTCACTTTTCGTTCCAGATCACGGAGACCCGGTGAAATGAATGCCCAAAATTGATACATGATAACCGGTGAAATGATAACAATCGCAAGGAACACAATAACTTTCAAATAAATTACGACTGGATCTACTACTTTAAATGCGTTCAATACAATTTGCTCAGCTGGTGTATCATACTGGATAAAATTGATCAGCGGCTTCGCAAGGAAGAAGCTACCGATCACTCCAACAATAAAGAAAACGACGATTACCATCAGCCGTTTTCGAACTTCATCTATATGTTCAATGATCGTTAAGTTTTTATCTGCCATCAGAGTAACATCCTAACTTAGCGCACTTCTTCTTTCTTGTCTTCAACCTTTTTTACCTCATCGTCATCCACGAGGCCTTTTGTTGCGTTTTTAAACTCACGCAATGAAGAACCGAATGCTTTACCAATTTCGGGTAACTTTTTAGGACCAAATATTAGCAATGCAATCACAGCAATAATTAGCAAACTTCCGATGCCTGGAGCCATGTTGGCCACCTCCTCATAATATGTCTATTCTACATGAAAACCTATACATTTACTATTGCCAGGTCACTTTATTTGTGAATCTTTTACGTCATTTTTAATGAGATAAATTAACGTCAGCAACTCACCAGAAAGATCGATACTTTGAATCCGAATCGTCGGTGGCACTGCAAGCCGCATAGGTGTGAAGTTTAAGATACCCTTGACGCCTGTTTCTGCCAAGCGATCGGTTAGTTCTTGTGCCACTCGTTGAGGTACCGTCAAAATCACCATTTCAACACCGTGTTCTGAAATCTTTTCTTCCAGTCGATCAGGTGGATAAATTGGAATATCACTCATATTTTCGCCTTCATACGGTGCTTTCGGATCGAATGCTACGACAATTTTCGTATTATGAATTTTTTGGAAATTGTATTTCATAAATGCTTTACCAAGACTACCAACACCGATCAATGCGACGTTTGTTGCCTCATCCTGATCAAGTGTCTGGCGGAAAAATTGCAACAAGGTATCGACATCATAGCCATACCCCTTGCGACCGAGAGCACCAAAATGCGAAAAGTCTCTGCGTATCGTTGCCGCGTCAATTTTCATCGATTCACTTAATTCGCTCGATGAAATTCGTTGTACACCTGCATCTGAATATTTTCGTAAAAATCTATAATATAAAGGCAACCGTTTTGACGTTGCCTGCGGGATTCTAGGTTTATCCAAAGCCGTCCCTACCTCCATTGCTACTTCAATAACCTACCCCTATACAAGGGTATAGCCGCTTTTATCGTACAGTAGAACGCCCCCATTGTAAAGTCGATTATTGCATGGTGCCCCTCCTTCCATTAAACTTAGAAGAGAATAGAGGTGTGAGGCTTGATTATTTTACAAGTAAATGGACTGACTAAGTCTTTTTCGGGCACGAATCTACTAGAAAATGTCCGACTCGAAGTGCAGCATCGTGATCGTGTAGCACTTGTTGGACGAAATGGTGCCGGAAAATCGACATTATTAAAAATAATAGCTGGAGAGTTATCCGCAGACGAAGGCGATATTATTATCCCAAAAGATATACGTCTCGGTTATTTGGAACAGCATAGCGGAATTGATTCGGATTTAACAATTTGGGATGAAGTCATGACCGTCTTTGCACCGCTTAAACAAATGGAACAACGTTTGCGTACGCTTGAGCACGAAATGGCTGAACCAACAGTTTATGAAAACGCAGATCGCTACGCACGTGTGATGACGGAATATGATGAACTACAGATAGCGTTTAAAGAATCTGGAGGCTATCAATTCGAAGCCGATGCTCGTTCTGTACTTCACGGCATGCGTTTTTATCCAGAAGACTTTGAGAAGCCTGTGGATTTACTATCAGGCGGTCAGAAGACACGATTGGCGCTCGCTAGGATGTTACTGAGCAAGCCCGATCTATTAATACTTGATGAACCGACGAACCACTTAGACATCGAGACATTGAACTGGCTTGAACGCTATTTATCAGGCTATGAAGGTGCAATTTTGATTGTCTCTCATGACCGTTATTTCCTTGATAAGGTCGTCACGACTGTCTATGAAGTGTCTCGTCGGAAAGTAGCTAAGTATAGCGGTAACTACAGTGCCTATTTGGATGAAAAAGCAAAAAATTACGAGCGTGATCAAAAGCTTTTTGAATCCGAGAAGGACGAGCGTGCAAAACTAGAAGAGTTTATTCAGAAAAATATCGCGCGTGCTTCCACTTCGAAAATGGCTAAGAGCCGACGTAAGCAACTCGAGCGTCGCGAGTGGATGGACTCTCCTGAAGGTGATGAAAAATCCGCAAACTTTTCATTTTCACTCGATCGACCGAGTGGCAATGACGTATTATCCTTGGACGATGTGAAAATCGGCTATGGCTCGGAGCCTGTTTCTAAGAACATTTCATTACGCATCTATAAAGGCGACCGCGTGGCATTTGTCGGACCGAATGGTGTAGGTAAATCGACATTGTTGAAAACCATCGTTAAGCGTAATGAATTAATGGGTGGCGACATTCGCTACGGTACGAACGTGCAATTTGGCTACTATGATCAGAATCAAGCGACCTTGATTGGATCCGGTACCGTCTTACAGGAAATCTGGGACGACTGGCCAATGATGAATGAAAAAGATGTCCGATCCTTACTTGGACGCTTCCTCTTTACAGGTGATGACATCGAAAAGCTCGTATCGTCATTATCAGGTGGAGAAAAAGCACGGCTTTCATTGGCTCAGCTCATGCTTGAAAAAGCCAATACACTTATTTTGGACGAGCCCACAAACCACTTGGATCTCGACAGCAAGGAAATTTTAGAAAATGCGCTAGACGACTTCCCCGGTACGATTCTTTTCGTCTCACACGACCGCTACTTCATCAACCGCTTAGCGACAAAAGTGATCGAAATGAGTGATAACAGCGCTATAGAATACTTAGGCGACTATGATTACTACATCGAGAAGAAAACTGAGTTGGAGGAAATCGCAGCCGCCACAAAGATTGAGCAACGCGCAAAAGAGCCTGTCGTTAAGAAAGAAATGGCTAGTAAAGAACAACAGCGCCAAGAACGACGACTGACACGGGCGATTGCTGACATCGAGAAAACACTCGAAACATTCGATGAAGAAATAGAGTCATTACAGGCGAAGCTACTCGATCCAGACCTAGCCAACGACCACGTCGAGCTTATGGACATCCAACACCGCATTGACCAGATACAAGCAACTTACGACGAGCAGTCGGAAGAATGGCTCATACTACAGGATGAACTGGAGAATTTATGATCGATAGTTAATGTACAATCGGGGGTTTACGGCCAGGATGTGCTATTAACGCTACGCCAATGTACGCAAAAGTCGTTCTGCGCTATGGCTCTCGCTACAGAAAAAGTAACGTACCCGAGGGCGTAGCTTGAGCTTCAATCCTATAGGCGGAATACAAGTACTTTGAGATTTCATAGTAAGTATAAGTGACTGATTCATCTGAAACGCAACGAAACAGTATACATTCCACTCTCCCATTCTTTTATCCCCAAACTAAACGGACATTCTAATAGAAGTCCGTTTTTTCATGTATAGATCTAGATATTTATGACATAATAAGTCGTCGACTGTTCTATATTCTCCTATAATTCGACAAACTACACCATTTCCTTAAAAACTTTATGCGAATTCCAATTCTTTTCTCCACAATCTTTTCCACAGTATAAATCCCCATTTAAACACATATGCACATAGTTATGAACATTATCCACATTTATCTCATAAGTAGTACACATAGTTATCCAAAATGTATGCGTTTTACATTCACAACTTTCAATACTTACCCACATACTATCCACAAATTGTGCATAAGTACGAATGTTCCCTATTGACAAATTAAATAGTACCTAATAAAAAAACACACAATTTGCAGAAAATTAGCAAATTGTGTGTAACCTCATTCATTCCAAGAACGTAACTGCATTCCAGGTCGCCCATTCATCGTAGAATCGCCACGTACTCCACTTTTCCACATTTCATAACCTGCCGCTGCGATCATTGCCGCATTGTCTGTGCATAACGAAATAGGTGGCACATAAAAAGGAATGTCTTCTTTTTCAAACGCCGCAGTTAACGAATTACGCAACCCTTGATTTGCTGCGACGCCCCCTGCTGCTATCACTTGCTTCACAGCATATTGTTTCGCAGCTCTCACTGTTTTCACCGTCAATACATCCACAACACTTTGCTGGAAGCCTGCTGCAACGTGTTCAGGAACAATGTGACCGCCCTTTTGCTCAACGTTATGCTTATAGTTTATGACCGATGATTTCAATCCACTGAAGCTAAAATCATACGAATCTGCTTCCAGCCAAGCGCGAGGAAAGTCGACACTTTGCTCACTCGCTAAAGCTAAACGATCAACTTGCGGTCCGCCCGGATAAGGTAGTCCCAATACGCGCGCTACTTTATCATATGCTTCACCTGCTGCATCATCACGCGTTTCTCCTATTAATTCGAAGCAACCATGCGATTTCATGACGACAAGTTCCGTATGTCCACCCGAAACAATTAGCGCAAGTAGTGGAAACTCCATCTCATGAATCAACTGATTAGCATAGACGTGTCCTGCAATATGATGTACGCCGATGAGTGGCAACTGATTAGCAAATGCAAAAGCTTTTGCCGCATTGATACCAATTAATAAAGCCCCAACTAATCCAGGACCTTCCGTTACAGCCACTGCCTCCAAATCACTTGGCAATAGTTTAGCTTCACGCAATGCTTCTTCTATAACAAGTGTAATCTGTTCCACATGCAATCGAGAAGCAATTTCTGGTACCACACCACCAAATAGTTTCTGTTGTTGGATTTGTGAAGATACAATAGAAGAAACAATTTCCGTACCATTCTTCACTACAGAAGCAGCTGTTTCATCACAACTCGTTTCAATACCTAAAATATAATGGTCTTTGTTCATTAGAATTCCACCCACATGACGAGGCCATCTTCATGGTCGTCTGTATAATAGTTTTTCCTGATGCCGCCTTCTTGAAAACCAAGTTTACGATACAACGTCCGTGCAGGTTCATTACTGACACGCACTTCCAATGTCATCGTCTTCACTTCATTCAGTCGGCACAACTCCATGGCCTGACGCATGAGATCCTCACCAAAGCCTTTCCCGCGCAGAGACTGCCGCACAGCCACATTTGTAATATGACATTCATCGAGCACAATCCACATACCACAATGACCGATAATTTCTCCATTCAGTTCCCCAACAATATAATGAGAATAGGCATTACCCGATAGCTCATGCTCAAAAATCTCATCTGTCCATGGTGTCGCAAACGATTCTCGTTCAATCTCCGCCACCGCCGCAATATCAGCTTTTGTCATTTTCCGAAACAATACATCATTACTCATGAGCAGACTCCTTTTTCACCAAGTTCGCTTCAGCCTCAGTAATACGCTTATATTGCGGAGTAAAAGTGTGCACTTTTTCTGCTTGTTCCGCAAGTTGTGCCAATGCAATAGCTGAAGAAGCCCGTGGTACATTCATCGCGAATGAAGCAAACAGCACTTGATCACCTAAATTCTCGCGAATGACGGATTCATGCAACTTCACATCTTCTCCAACAAATAACACTGGCTCTGCTAGCTTTTTTAACTTCTCCAAAAGCTCCTCAAGCGCGCAGTGCTGATCTTCCATTACAGCCGCCAAATCGCCTGACGTTGCACGATAAACAGCAGAATATACATTGGATCTTCTAGCGTCGATGAGCGGGCAAATTAAGCCATAGAAAAACTGTCCATTCATCGCTAGCGACTTAAGACTAGATACCCCATATAACGGCTTATCTAGCGTCCAAGCAAGCGTCTTCGCAATCGTTACACCAATGCGCACACCTGTATATGAACCAGGACCTTCCGAAACTGCAATTGCATCAATTTCATATGGCATGATAGACGCTTTACGGCATGCTTCTTCAACAGCTGGCATCGCACGCAAAGAGTGGTTAACTTTCATCATGCTCGACTCTTCAATCAATAACACATCATCTTTAACAATCGCTACGGACAAAGGCGAGTTCGCTGTATCAATACCTAACCATATCATGTAAATATCTCCTCACAAATTCGTGTAAATCGTTCGCCTCTTGGCGTCAATTCAACAGTACGAGTCGTTTCTCCTGTATGATGAATGACAATATTCAGTCGTTGTTCAGGCAATTCTTCCTCAATAAACTGTGCCCATTCAATTACCGAAATTGCATCCCCATAAAACAACTCGTCCCATCCTAAATCTTCTTCACTATTGGCTAAACGATACACATCTAGATGATTAAGGGGGTAATTCCCTTCATATTGCTTAATAATTGTAAACGTCGGACTGCTTACGATTCGCTTAACACCAAGAGATTTCGCTAATGCTTGCACAAATGTTGTCTTACCTGCACCTAAGTCACCTTCAAGTGTAAGTACATCAGGCGGTTGTAAGTAACTACCTAGTGTAGCGGCCAAGCTTTCCATCTCTTCTAAAGAGCCTATATCCTTTTTCCACACGGTCAACGCACCTTTCTTTTCAAATCCATACTACTAGTGTACAGAAAAACAAGTAAAAACAAAAGCTAAGTAGATGTAAGTCTAGGTAAACTAAAAAACGATCTCACCAGAGCGGTGAAATCGTTTGGAATGTTAAAATATGGCGGTCCCGACGGGAATCGAACCCGCGATCTCCTGCGTGACAGGCAGGCATGTTAACCGCTACACCACGGGACCATGTAATTTGTTAAAAAATTTAAAGCCTAGCAACGTCCTACTCTCACAGGGGGAAACCCCCAACTACCATCGGCGCTGAAGAGCTTAACTTCCGTGTTCGGTATGGGAACGGGTGTGACCTCTTCGCTATCGTTACTAGACTGTTTGAGTTGTTCACT
>NZ_PDYM01000036.1 GCF_002743055.1 Sporosarcina sp. P13
AAGGTATATGACGTACTACAATCATTATCGTGGGCAATGGAATTTAAAAAAGTTGCCGCCTGCAAAATACAGGCAGCAACTTCAACAACTAGCATAGGCTTTTTTTAATTGTCCTTTACAAAGGGTACAGTTTAAAAGGAGAATCGGTTTTTATTATTCAGCTTCTACTAACTCAGATAAGTTCTGAAGGGCTAAGTCCTCATCAATTCCATCGGTCATCAATGTAATTTCAGTGCCTTTCGCGATCGCAAGGCTCATGATTCCCATGATGCTCTTTGCATTTACTTGACGATTATCTTTCTTCAAATAGATATCCGCAGTGTATTTATTCGCTTCTTGTACAAATAAAGCTGCCTGTCTTGCTTGTAACCCCGGTTTAATACCTACTTTTACTGTTTTTTCTACCATATCGTATGCTCCTTTTCTTCCTCTTCTTCAGAAGGATCTACTATTCTTTAGTTTCCACGCAATCGCTCTGCAATTTCTTCAATCTTTCGTAACCGATGATTGACCCCGGATTTACTGACCGGTGTGCCTGTTACTAATTCGCCTAACTCTTTTAACGTAACATCTTGATAATCTACACGTAATTGAGCAATTTCTTGTAGGCGGTCCGGAAGTTGGTCTAGCCCGATTGTCTGTTCAATCAGCTTAATATTTTCTACTTGTCTTTGTGCAGCACCAATCGTTTTATTTAGGTTGGCGGTTTCACAATTCACCAATCGGTTTACACTATTTCGCATGTCTCGCATGATTCGAACATCCTCAAACTTCATAAGGGAGACGTGTGCCCCAATGATTCCAAGGAAATCAGAGATTTTTTCCGCTTCTTTCAAATAAGCAATAAACCCTTTTTTTCGTTCAATCGACTTAGCATTCAGCTGATAGCGATTCATCAACTCGACCAGTGACTGGCTATGTTCTTGATAACTTGAGAAAACCTCCAAATGATACGATGAAGTCTCAGGATTATTTACGGAACCACCTGCAAGGAAAGCTCCCCGTAAGTATGCGCGTGCACAGCACTCATCACGAATGAGCTGTGGTTCGATTCGATTAATCATCTGAAAGTCATGCGTTATGATGGACAGCGTTTCCAAGAGATCCTTTGCGCCATCTCGAATACGACAAATATAGACATTGTTTTTCTTCAAACGCATTTTCTTCCGAACAAGTAACTCTACTTTATAATGATACAACTTTTTTAAATTAGAATAAAGTCGTCGGGCTATTGCCGCGTTTTCTGTTTGAACATCGAGACTCAATTGTTTATTTGAAAAAGACATGACGCCATTCATACGGATAAAGGCTGCAATTTCAGCTTTCGTACAGCAATCGTCCGCTTCAATTTGCGTAAGCTCTTTTTTAGTTTTAGATGCAAAAGACATGATATTCCCCCTTTTCGGCGATTTTCATATCTATACGCCTTCTACGTTCTTTCTATATACCTGATTAATACATCTGCCACATCCATTGTTTTGTGAACGATATTCCCATTCATAATTGTAGCAATCTCTTGAACAAATACTTCCGGAACTAACATGTGTAACTGCCGCAAATCATTTTCGACTAACCACGGTTCCGAATTTTCATCAATTCCGTAAGTACGTCTAAACGCTTCAGTGTCATTTACTAAGACGGCGTCAAGGAAAGGTTCCCCCGCGTGGTCATAAAGTGCCTGAACGTGCTCAGAAGCAGTATAATGATAGGTTTCTCCTCGCTGCGTTGTCAAATTCCCTATATATACTTTTTTCGCAGAACTCTCTAGAACAGCATTTCGAATATCCTTCACCAAAATAGTAGGCAAAGTACTAGTATACAGACTTCCGGGACCAAAAACGATTAAATCTGCATTTTTTATCGTATTCGCGGTTTCTGGTAATGGTTTTACATCTTGCGGAGTAATAAAGACATTGCGTATTTTTCTCCCATAGAGAGGTATTTTTGATTCACCTGTAATAATTGAACCATCTTCAAGTTCCGCATGCAAGGTAATCCGCTGATTTGCTGCAGGTAATACTTTCCCTTTAATATTGAGCACAACACCCATTTGTTCAACGGCACGGGCAAAATCTCCCGTAATCTCCGTTAACGCGGTGAGCATCAAATTCCCAAGAGAATGTCCTTTTAAATCATCCGATCCTTCGAAGCGATACTGGAACATTTTCTCAATCAGCGGCTCCACATCTGAAAGCGCTGCCATAACCTGTCTGATATCCCCGGGTGGCGGGATGTCATATTGGTCGAATAAACGGCCAGAACTGCCACCATCATCTGCTACAGTCACAATCGCTGTTAAACCTATCGGATAACGCTTGAGGCCGCGAATAATATTAGAAAGCCCCGTCCCGCCCCCGAACACGACTACGCGTTTCACGCCAGTGGATTGCATATGACTGTCAACCCTTTCTTTTTTCAACGTCCCGATGTGAAACTTGAGTCGGGTACTCCTCTTGGAAAATACCTGTAAAGTATTCAGCAAGCGTTACGGAACGGTGCTGTCCGCCTGTACATCCAAAAGCGATGACGGCTTGACCTTTACCTTCTTGTTTGTACTGCGGAATTAAAAACTTAAATAAATCCGTCAATTTTTCAATTAATACCTTCGTATCGCTCCACTTTAGCACATATTCCGATACTTCCGAATTCAAGCCTGTTAGTGGACGCAATTCTTCCAAATAAAATGGGTTAGGTAAAAATCTGACGTCAAATACGACATCTGCATCAATCGGCATTCCGTGTTTGAAACCAAATGATACAAAGTTCAGTGTGAAATTCGGCTCTCCCGCTTCGGCAAATACACTTGTAATTTTTTCACGTAATTGCTTTGGCTTTAAATGAGATGTATCAATAATTGAACGTGATAATCCTTTTAGCTCTGTCAGTAAAATACGTTCTTTTCGTATTCCTTCTAGCAACACGCCGCCTTCAGATAAAGGGTGTGAACGACGCGTTTCTTTATAACGCTTAACGAGTGTTTCATCATTTGAATCCAAGAATAACAAGCTCGTTTTAACATCTTCTATCTTGAATAAACCTTCAAGCGCTGTTATTAATGAGTCAAATAAACTTCCGCCACGTGTATCCATAACCGCCGCGATTCGTCTCATTTGATTATCGGACTTCATCATTAAATCCAGGAACGTTACAAATAATTCGGGAGGTAAATTATCGATACAGTAAAAGCCCATATCTTCGAAGCATTGCATAGCGACAGTTTTACCTGCACCCGACATGCCCGTTATAATCACAACTTCATATTCATTTGAATTTTTTGGTTGCTCCATTATTTTTATTCACCTTCCGTTGATTGTTGTAGTGATTCACGCAATAAGCGGAATTTCTCTGTATAATAAAACGTTCCGTACTGTGTACCAAGTTCATTAACTGCAAAGAGTAAATTCGAACGGTCGCCTTCTGCCATTGGTAGCGTATGCAAACTTTCCAGCGGATGCCATTCGAGCTCACCTTCGACGGTTGTCTTCAATAACTCACCTGAATAATCATGTGCAATGAATGTAAATAGTAGCCATTCATTCAATAATTGTTGCCCTTCATCATCCATGATCATCATAGTATAAATTCCCTTTAGATGCGGTTTGATCGGCTGTGCGCCAGTTTCTTCGATAAATTCACGGACAGCGGCCTCGTATACAGATTCACCTTCGTCAATCTTGCCACCGGGCGCAACATACCAACCACGTCTTGGCTTCTTCAGCAAGAGTACTTGACCGTCTTTCACAACGAGTAAATTAGCAATTTTTTGCATAGGTAGTCCCCACTTTTCACGTATGTATTACTAGTATACAATGCTTTCTTGAAAAACGATAAAAAAAGGTGGCTATTTACGGAAGTTTATACCGCAAATAGCCACATTGTTGCTATATTGTTACACTTGTGAGCTGGAATGTCGGTAAATGGTACGTAGTAGTATACCTTTTCGCTGCATTCCGGGCGGACGTGTTTCGAGGGTCGCCGCCTTGCACTTGGCTTCACTAGTGTTTACTCCTGAAGTTAGCACGTGGGATATTCAGCTTTTGACTTAAATCCTTCACTACATAGATATTATGCCTTGGCTTCTGCTTCGTCCATCAATTCTTCAATATACTTTTGAGCCGCTTGTGCAGCAATACTTCCGTCGCCTGTTGCTGTTACGACTTGACGCAATAACTTCTCACGTACGTCTCCCGCAGCGTAGATTCCTGGAATTTTTGTTTCCATAATATCATTCGTTTCGATATAACCGTTGTCGTCCAAAATTCCAAGATCTTTGAAAGGCTCTGTCAATGGATCCAGACCGATATAAACGAACATCCCCTCAGTTTCCATCTCGCGCTCTGAACCGTCTTCCGTTGATACGAGTGTGATTGAACCGATCTTGCCGTCTTTTTCATTCACTTGCTTAACCGTTGTATTCCAAATGAAGTCAATCTTTTCATTCGAAAATGCACGCTCTTGAACGATTTTTTGAGCACGTAATTCATCTCGTCGGTGAATGATCGTTACTTTATTTGCAAAACGAGTTAAGTACGTACCTTCTTCAACAGCGGAGTCTCCTCCACCAATAACAACAATCTCCTTATTACGGAAGAACGCACCGTCACAAACTGCACAGTAGCTGACACCGCGGCCCGTTAATTCTGCTTCGCCCGGGATTCCCATCTTGCGGTATTCTGCACCTGTCGTCAAAATAATCGCGCGCGCTTTATAGCTCTTGGCACCTACATGAATTGTTTTAAATTCACGTCCGTCTTCAATCTTCGTCACATCTCCATATGCATATTCTGCACCGAAACGCTTTGCATGATCGAACATTTTAGTCGAAAGGTCAGGACCTAGAATAGTTTCGAAAGCTGGATAGTTCTCGATTTCTTCTGTATTAGCCATCTGGCCGCCTGGTACACCTCTTTCTAGCATTAGCGTAGACATATTTCCACGTGCTGTATAAACAGCCGCTGTCATACCTGCTGGACCTGCACCTACAATAATTACGTCATAAATTTTATCTTCTGACATGTTATTCTTTCCCCCTCATTTTTCGATTGTTCTTTGTTTGATTACTATAATGAAATCGTAGTAGAAATTCGAGAGAAATTCAACTTAAATGCAACATACTCTTCATCATTCATCAGTTGGTTCGGGCAAATACGCGATCAATTCCTGAGAATACTTCGTCAACGTCGCTACGGATACACTATATTTCTCAGCTACCGCTTTCTTTGTCACATGCTCATTGCGTGAAGTTTGGAATATATAATCAGCAGAGGCGGCAAGTGCTTTCGGATTACTAAAAGCATAGTCTTGACTTAATGCATTTTCACATAAAGCAAACCACATCTGGAACAACTGTGTCCCTTGTTCGTCTAATGGCTGATATTGTTCATACAGCAAGTCGCAAATAGCAAGTGCTTTTTCCAAAGCTTTCTCAAACGTATTTTCTGCAATGAACGCATAGTCCAAACTGTGTGCTAAAAACAACTGCTCTGCTGCGCTTAACTCTTCCATATTTATATAGCCTGGGTGTGATAGGATTTCTTGCATATGTGATGATTTCCCTAATAAATACAAACCGAGCATTCTATCACTCCGGTAAGGACTTGAAATCTTCTTAATTAAAAATGTAACGTCCTCTTCATAGGAATCAGGATTCAAATGATCTTCAATCGACTTCCAAGGTTCAAACCCTTCTTTTGAAGGATCCATTTCAAGTAACGTCTCATACGCCTGCTCCGCCACTTTGCGATGTCCTGTGAAATAAGCAGCGTTTGCTAACCAGAAATAATAGCCTACATCACCTTGGAATCCTCGCTTTTGTAGGCTGCGTAGCCAGTGATAGGCTTCTTCATAACGTCCCGTCAAAGCAAATGTCGCACCTAGTTTGTAGCGGTGCTCAAATTGATACGGCTTGATTTTTGACAAAAGTTCCATCATGCTTTGGAGCTTTTCCTCTTCACGACCATAGTAAAAAAAGACAGCCAAATTACATAGCGCATGAATATTGCCTTTCTCTTCACGCAATACATCATACAAAATGTCTTCCGCATGCTTTTCTTTGCCGATATAGAAATATGCCAATGCCAAGTTATTGTGGACTGCCCACGTTTTTGGATAATCTAAAAGCAATCCTTCTAATACGTCAATTGCTTCTTCAAAATTCCCATCTTCCATCATGCGTCGGGCCTTTTCCTGCATGATTAATACTTCTCCGTCTACATCTTCGCTTTCTTCAAGAAACATTTCTTCTTGATCTGCGAACTCTGAAATTTCATGTGCTTCCTCTACAAAAAAGCCTTCAGGAGCTAAACCAATATACTTCAACGCATACTTTTTTGCTTCGCGCAACAAGCCAAGGTGGGCATGGACTTCAGCTAAATAGAATGTAGTTTCTTCATTTTCCGGTTCTATTTGATCCGCTTTCTTTAGCAGTTCATAGGCATCTTCAAAACGACCAACTTCCATGATAAATACACCATACTCCATATGAGTTAGTGCATCGCCTGGATTCAGTTCCAATGCGCGTTTATAATATTTCTCTGCATCCGAAAACTGCTCACGCTGCATCGCTTGCATGGCGCGTTTACGATAGAAATCCCCATCCGGCAAAAACGATATAATTTTATTTTTATTAAACCTTTGATATTTTTCCAATCGAACTCCTCCGAAAAAGTAAGAGGAACGTTCTAGACGTTCCTCTCTGCAATCTTCATTCTATTATAACACAACTACTACACACGTCATTCATTTGTCTTCTTTTGCAGCACGCAATTGCATTTCCTCTGCCGAATAAATGATGCGTACCGGATTACCACCCGCAAAGCAACCTGCAGGAATATCACGATTGACAAGTGATGCAGCAGAAACTATCGCACCATCCCCAATTTTCACACCTGGCAAAATCGTTGTATTGGCCCCAATCAGTACGTTGCTACCGATTTCTACGTCTCCAATACGGTATTCATCGATTAAGTATTCGTGCGCCAAAATGGTGGAATTGAAACCGATAATCGAGTTATCACCAACAGATATCCGCTCGGGAAACATGACGTCCGGTACGACCATTAACGCAAAAGCCGTATGTTTTCCTACATTCATTCGAAGAAACAGTCGGTATAAGACGTTTTTCCAAGAAACGAACGGTGTGTAACGCGCGATTTGGATGAAGATAAAATTTTTGGCTACTTTGAAAATCGACACCGTACGGTAAATATGCCAAAGGGAATTCGCTTCCCCTTTAGATGGATACCGCTCCGTGCGTCTCATAGTCTCTCTCCCCCAACCAATGAAAGGAGATCAGACATATGTTGCAGCATGAAAGTCGGCTTAAACGTTTGCAAATATTCTTCCCCTTTTAACGCCCAAGCAACCGCAGCTGTTCGCACGCCTGCATTTTGTCCACCTAAAATGTCATGGAAGTTGTCCCCTATCATTAAAGCTTCTTCCGGTGTGCTGTCTAGACGTTTTAAAGCAAGCACTAAAGGCTCCGGATTGGGTTTTGGATTCGTTATATCATCCAGTCCAATGACCGTCTCAAAGTACTTTGTAATCCCTAATAAGTTTAATCCTCTCTCGACCATATCACGCTTCTTAGTGGAGACGACAGCCATTTTCACACCTTGCGCGTGCAATTGACGAAGAGTTTCTGTCACGCCCTCAAATTCCGTAACGATTGCATCATGATTCGCTATATTCCATTCACGATACTCATGAATCAATTGCTCTGTCTTGTCGAATGCTATTGATGAAAAAGTTTCATGCAATGTCGGTCCGATAAACGGCAAAATATCTGATCGTTCGTATCGCCCTGGAAAATGTTCGTCCAGAACGTGGCGGAAAGAAGAGATGATTAATTCATTGGTATCTGCTAACGTTCCATCAAAATCAAATAATAATGTAGTAATAGGCTGTTTAGTCAAAAACGGTCTCCTCCTTCTCTCTCGGCTGTTTCCAAAGGATACTGACTGTAACAGTCAATACAATGGCTGTTACCAGTCGAATGATCAATAGTGGCAAAAGTGGAATGCCAAGTGGTAAGAATAATAGTGTATCCTCAATTACCGCGTGACATGCCATTAAGAATATAAAGGCCAATGTAATATCGCGTTTGGAAACACCATCTTCCTGAACCGCCTGAATCATCACACCAGCTCCATAGGCAAGACCAATTAATAATCCTGCAACGAGTGTCATGGATGCATTTGGTTTCACTCCAATTAACTTCGTAAACGGTGATACACCTTTTGAAAAACGCTCTAAATAATTTCTGTCTTTAATAAATTGTACAAAGACCATCAATGGAATGACGATTATCGCTAACTGCAATACACCAAACGCTGCTTTCTCCGCACCAAGGAGGAATAATTGCCAAAATCCTTCTGGGACAACTTGTGCTTGCGGAGTCAAACCATATTGCGCAATTTCAGATCCGCCTGTCCAAAACAGATTGATTAGTATACCCGCCATCATTGCCAAACCTAGTCTAACTGCAATTACTAGCCATAACTTCACGCCGACTTTCAACGCTACAGCCGTCTCGATAAATAAATTATGCGCAAAGCTGATCATTACAGCTATGATAAACACTTCTTTGACTGTCAATTCTAACGAAATAATCCCCGCTATCCCTGCATATAAGTTCAACGTATTTCCGAGCACGATGGGAACCGCTGCTTCACCACGCAAACCAAACAAATGCATAATTGGAGCAACTAACTCTACTAGCCAAGGAAGAATAGGTGTGAACTGCAACATCGTAATGAGTAATGTAATAGGAAATATAATTTTCCCTAGCGACCATGATGTTTTTAATCCAACCTGCAAACCACTACGTAGCGTGCTCGCTAACGAAATCTTATTTACGTTTGTCATCATAACTTTCTTTCACTTTCATGACATATCGACGATAGAGTATCATCGCAATTCCAATCACAACACCCGTTACAGAAACTAACTGCGCTGCACGCAAACTTCCGATTACATACAAACTATCCGTCCGCATGCCTTCTATAAAGAAACGACCGATGGAATACCAGATGACGTAAAATAAAAACACTTCTCCACGTTTCATCTTCACTGCACGTCGAATGACCAAAATCAAAATTAGCCCAACGACATTCCACAGCGACTCATATAAAAATGTCGGATGGTATGTGATGCCGTCAATCGTCATTTGATTCATAATCCAATCTGGTATCATCGTATTTTCCTTAAACGCTTCCGAAACTGGCCCACCGTGTGCTTCTTGGTTCATAAAATTGCCCCATCGACCGATAATTTGACCGATCAACAAACCGGGCGCGGTAATATCCGCCACTTTCCAAAATGACACGCCGCGCTTTTTACAAAAGATTGCCGCTGTAATTACTGCACCGATCAGCGCACCATGTATCGCAATTCCGCCATTCCAAATCTGGATGATCTGTTCAGGATGCTCCCGATAGAAATCCCAAGTGAAGATAACGTAATAAATCCGTGCACTGATAATGGCAATCGGAATGGCCCAAATGAGCAAATCGGTTAGAAAGTCTGGATGCATGTCTCTTTTCAGCATTTCCCTTTGCACTACCATAAATCCTAAAACAATCCCTAAAGCGATTAAAATACCGTACCAACGGACTTCTAAGCTGCCTATACTAATGGCGACAGGATTAATTGCTAGTAAAGATACATTCACTTAGTCGCGCCCCTCTTCTTCTAGTAATTCCGCGTTGTCTGCGATAGCTTGATCTAAACGCTTCGTAAATTCCTCAGCCGCATTGTGACCTAGACGCTTCATTCGGTAATCCATTGCCGCTACTTCAATAATGACAGCAATATTTCGTCCCGGTCTAACTGGTACGGATAATTTCGTAATTTGGGAATTCAATATTTCTATTTTTTCCTCATCGATTCCAAGACGATCATAATGCTTTTTTTCATCCCAAATTTCCAAATCCACTACTAATAATACACGCTTATCAGCTTTCACTGAACTCGCACCAAATAATGTCATCAAATCAATGATGCCTACACCGCGAATCTCCAGCATATGTTTTAGCAACTTGGGAGACGTTCCGATCAAGACGTTTTCAGACACTTGACGAATTTCTACTGAATCATCCGCAACGAGTCTATGCCCTTTTTTAATGAGTTCTAAAGCTGTCTCACTTTTCCCAACCCCACTGCCACCTGTGATTAAAACCCCTACACCATAGACATCCACTAACACACCGTGAACTGTCGTCATCGGCGCCAACTGACCGACCAAGTAATTCGTCAACATACCTGAGAATTGCGTCGTCTTGAAATCTGTGCGCAACACAGGAATGTTTTTCTCATCCGCTAATTGGCCAAGCTCTTTCGGCCCTTCTTCACCGTGTGCGATAATAAAAGCTGGTGTATCTTTTGAGCAAAGTCGTTCCAATCTTTTTCTTCGCGTAATCGCTGGTAACGTTTCCAAAAACGACATTTCTTTGCGACCAATTAATTGTACGCGTTCATACGGATAATAATCAAAGTAACCAGCCATCTCAAGACCTGGTCTTGAAATATCGCTCATATGTACTTGTCGGTGAATTCCACCGTGTCCTGCAATCAATTCTAATCCGAATCGATTCATAATATCTTCCACTGTTAGTTCATTCATAAAGTTCCCCGCTTTCTACGTTACATATGCTATTCGTCTATTTTTTATTTTAACATGAAGGTAAAGAAAAGAAATGGATTGCTCCTCGTCTTCTTTTTCGAAACTTCGCCTATATAGAGGATAAAGGAGAGTGGACAAAATTGACACTAATAATTCTTGACGCGGGCCATGGTCCAGAAACACCTGGCAAGCGAACACCTGACGGCAAACTTCGTGAATTTCATTTTAATGTTGTAGTAGCTGAGTGGGTGGGGAGGTTTTTAAGCGCCCAAGGAATCGACGTGCACTATACACACGACACTTCACGAGACGTTCCGTTACGCGAACGAACCGCAGCTGCTAATCGATTGCGTGCAGACGCCTTTGTATCGATTCACGCGAACGCTTACGGCGAAGGCTGGCATCAAGCGCAAGGAATTGAGACGTATATTTATCCGCAAGCTAGTAAAAGTTCAGCCGTGCTCGCCTCCTCTGTACAAAGCGCGTTGATTGCCGCTTGTAAACGTGTCGATCGAGGAGTTAAAAAAGCAGATTTCGCTGTGTTGAGAGATACTCATATGCCCGCTATTCTTGCCGAGTGCGGCTTCATGTCCAATCAAACAGAAGCCGATTTACTGCAAAACAAAGACTATCAGTTACAATGTGCACGTGCATTAACATTTGGCATCCTTTGTTGGTTATACACGAAGTAAAAACACACCTTCCCTACCACTTAAATCAGTGGTAGGGAAGGTGTGTAGTGTTATTTCTTATATTTCAACGGAGTTATAGCGAACCATCACAGAACCTGTTTTAGACTCACCGATAATCGTGATAGGTGCCCGTTCTTCAGTTTCACCCGTTTTACTGAAACGAATCGTACGGTGTAAAAATTGCTCTTGTTCTTCTACACGCGAAACATCCTTTAGCTGTAAGTCAAGCTTACCCATATTGGATGTAATTTCCCCTTTAACCGCTAAAGAAGAAGGGAAATAAAGCTCAACTGCACCGCTGATGGATTTCGCATCCAAACTTCTAGCCTTAGCTGAAGTAGTAGTCAATGCAACGTTACCATTTAATGATTTTGCTTCAATATCGACCAACTCACCATCCACATAGACACGGCCATTCAATGTTTCCGTCTCTAGTTTATTGCCTTGTACTTTTAGTAAACGCACCATACCATTTGCTGTTTGAATTTCTGCCTCGTCAAATTTGATATCTGCACATTCAATTTTCCCATTCGCTGTTTTGATGCGTAACTCATTACACTGGATCCCTTCAATCGAACAGCCACCGTTCAATAAACGAACAGATAACTTACCATACAGTTTAGTCGGTACATATAGTTGAAGATTTACTTGCAACATTTTCAAGTCACTGCTGATTCGCAATTTCTTGCCATCTTTTACGAACAATAATTTATCTAGGAACTGACTTAACGCCCCTGCTTCAGAATCATTGTTGAAATGCTTAACAGAAAACTTTGCTGTAATCTCATCATCTTCTGATGGATGCACTTCTACCGCTCCGTGATCGATATGGATAATAAGATCCTCAATGTCTTCTGCCGGCTTTTTCTCTATATGCGTAAAAGCTACAGATTTGCTGAAAGGTGCTTCAAAATCAAATTCCTTCACACGATGAACTGCTGTATCCATAAAGTGCATGAAACGATTGCCCGCTGTCATGAATTCTTTACGGATATCTTCGAAAAAGTCATCCGCTGACGTTTTCTCGTCTTCCACTGTGGACTTAGAATCTTTACCGATAGCTTCTAATAGTTTCAACGCTTCATCCGCTGTAATTTTTCCTTCTTCAAGCAAAGTAAGTATTCGTATGCGTTCGTTTTGCATGTCGCGATTCCTCCTCATTTTGAACAATCCGTTCTTTTCATATTTATTTATACGGTTGTGCACGAGAAAAGTTTCATTTGCTTATTTTTTTACTGTTTTCTTAATCTGCTCTTTCATACGATTGCGATCTCTTTCAAGAATAGAATGCAAATACTTTCCAGTATAGGATTCTTTCACTTCTGCAATCTCTTCCGGTGTTCCGGTAGCAACAATCTCTCCACCTTTGTCTCCACCTTCAGGTCCAATATCGATAATATGATCCACAGTCTTGATTACATCTAAATTATGTTCGATCACGAGTACCGTATTACCACCCTCTACTAGTCGCTGTAACACTTCTAGCAATTTCGCAATATCATGAACGTGAAGCCCTGTTGTCGGTTCATCTAAAATATAGAATGATTTACCGGTCGAACGTTTATGCAGTTCTGACGCTAATTTGACTCGCTGTGCTTCTCCACCAGACAGCGTCGTTGCTGGTTGTCCTAGTTGCACATAGCCGAGACCTACATCTACAATTGTTTGCAACTTGCGATGGATTTTCGGGATGTTCTCGAAAAACACGACCGCATCTTCCACTGTCATCGCTAAAACATCGGCAATATTTTTTCCTTTATAGACGACTTCTAACGTCTCGCGATTATATCGTTTACCGTGACACACTTCACACGGTACGTAAACGTCTGGTAAGAAGTGCATCTCAATTTTAATAATACCATCGCCACGACACGCTTCACAGCGACCGCCTTTGACGTTGAAACTGAATCGCCCTTTTTTGTAGCCACGCACTTTCGCTTCATTGGTCATCGCAAAGACATCACGAATATCATCAAAGACACCTGTATAGGTTGCTGGATTTGATCTTGGTGTCCGTCCAATCGGCGACTGGTCGATATCGATGACTTTCTCTAGATGTTCGATTCCAGTGACAGAATCAAACTTGCCTGGTTTTTGTTTCGAGCGATTGAGTTTCTGCGCTAAAGTTTTATGCAATATTTCATTCACTAACGTACTTTTCCCTGAACCAGAAACACCCGTCACTGCGATAAATTGTCCTAAAGGGAATTCCGCGTCAATATGCTTCAGATTATTTTCCGCTGCACCTTTGACAATAATACTGCGCTCATCTTTTAGTCTGCGTGCAACAGGCAGTGGTATGAATTTCTTTCCACTTAAATATTGTCCAGTCAATGATTTCTTATTCTTCATCACTTTCACTGGTGTTCCGGCAGCGACAATTTCTCCGCCTGCTACACCTGCACCCGGACCAATATCGATTAAATAATCCGCCGCCATCATCGTATCTTCATCATGCTCGACAACAATTAATGTATTGCCAATATCCCGCATGCTCTGAAGCGTCCCAATGAGGCGATCATTATCCCGTTGATGCAAACCGATTGACGGCTCATCTAAAATATATAACACACCTGTCAGACGCGATCCGATTTGAGTAGCTAAACGAATTCGCTGTGCCTCCCCACCGGATAATGTGCCCGCTGCGCGTGATAAGTTTAAATAATCCAATCCAACATTAATCAAAAATCCTAAGCGTTCTGAAATTTCTTTTAAAATCATATCAGCAATTTGTGCATCTTTCTCAGATAGCTTCAATTGATCAAAGAACTTGACAGTTTCCACAATTGAACGTTCCGTAATTTTCCCGATATGTTGCCCTTCGACTACTACCGAAAGTGATTCTGTCTTCAATCGATAGCCATCACAAGAAGGACACGGCCGTTCGGTCATATATTTACCCATTTGTTCACGGATATAATCAGAAGATGTTTCATGATAGCGTCGTTCTATATTACGCAACACACCTTCAAAATATATATTACTGTCGCGCGTATTACCGAATTCATTCGTATAGCGGAAGTGGATTTTTTCTTTGCTAGAACCCTTCAACAACTTTTCCACATCTTCATTCGCTAAATCACTAACCGGTACATCCATATCAATATTATAATGACTCGCAACCGTCGCTAACAATTCGGGATAATATTGCGAACTAGTCGGTTCCCAAGGGGCAATCGCATGCTCTTTCAGTGTTAGTTGTGGATTGGGAATAACCAATTCCGGATCTACTTCAAGTTTCATCCCAAGGCCATCACATTCCGGACAAGCGCCGAATGGACTGTTAAATGAAAACATCCGCGGTTCTAGCTCACCAATAGAAAATCCGCACATCGGACACGCATGATGCTCACTGAAAAATAATTCTTCTTCTCCGATGACATCCACGATGACATTTCCGTCGGCTAGACGTAACGCGGATTCCAGTGAATCACTAAGACGCGTTTCCACTCCTTCTTTCATCACAATCCGGTCAATGACGATTTCAATCGTATGTTTCTTATTTTTGTTTAGATCAATATTGTCATCTAAATCCATCGTCTCTCCATTGACTCTCACGCGTACATAGCCTTGCTTCTTAATATCTTCTATTAACTTTGCATGTGTCCCTTTACGTTGCGAAATAATCGGTGCCAAAATTTGAATTCTTGTACGCTCCGGAAGTTCTACTACACGATCAACCATTTGCTCGACTGTTTGTGTTGATATTTCAATCCCATGAATCGGACAGAAAGGTTTTCCTACTCGAGCATATAATAAGCGTAAATAATCGTAAATCTCCGTCACGGTACCAACTGTGGACCGTGGATTTTTACTTGTTGTCTTTTGATCAATTGAAATCGCAGGAGACAATCCTTCAATTGAATCAACATCTGGTTTGTCCATTTGTCCAAGGAATTGACGAGCGTAGGCAGACAATGATTCTACATAGCGTCGTTGCCCTTCCGCGTAAATTGTATCAAAAGCAAGTGAAGATTTACCCGATCCTGATAGACCCGTAATTACAACCAATTGGTCACGCGGAATCTTGACTGTAATGTCTTTCAAGTTATGGGCTCTCGCTCCTTGTATTATTAGTTCTTTATTTTTCATTAGGACTCTACCTTTCTGCCTTCAGTTCTATGACCGTGTCGCGTAACTCGGCAGCCCTTTCGAAGTCTAGGGCTTTCGCTGCTTCCTTCATCTCTTTTTCCAACTTCACAAGCAATAATTCCCTATCGTCTTTCGTAAGCTTCTTGCCTTCTGTAATTCGTTGCAAATAAGACTCTGTTTCTTCCGCAACTTTTGTCGCACGGATTACTTCACGAATCGGTTTGTTAATCGTTTTCGGTGTAATATGATGTTCTATATTATAAGCCATCTGAATTTCACGACGACGCGCAGTTTCACTAATCGCTTTGGTCATCGAATCAGTCATTTTATCAGCGTACATAATGACACGACCTTCTGAATTCCGCGCGGATCGACCAATCGTTTGAATTAACGCACGTTCTGAACGTAAGAATCCTTCTTTATCCGCATCTAAAATTGCAACTAACGAAACTTCCGGTATGTCGATTCCTTCTCGCAATAAGTTAATACCAATGAGCACATCATACGTACCTAGGCGTAATTCTCGAATAATTTCCGTCCGTTCAAGTGTCTTCACGTCAGAATGAAGATACTGCACTTTGATACCTATATCTTTCAGGTAATCCGTCAAGTCTTCGGACATTTTCTTTGTGAGTGTCGTAATTAATACCCGTTCATTACGCTCAATACGCAATTGAATTTCATCCAATAAGTCATCAATTTGCCCTTCAATTGGACGCACTTCAATTTCTGGATCTAGTAAACCCGTCGGACGAATGATTTGCTCTACCATCTTATCCGTATGCTCGATTTCATAAGGCCCAGGTGTTGCAGAAATATACATTGCCTGACTAATATGCTTTTCAAACTCTTCGAACATTAAAGGGCGGTTATCTAGTGCAGATGGTAAGCGGAAACCGTGTTCCACTAACACTTTCTTACGCGCTTGGTCCCCGTTATACATTCCGCGAATCTGTGGCAACGAGACGTGACTTTCATCGACTACGATTAAAAAGTCGTCGGGAAAATAATCCAATAACGTATACGGTGTTGCCCCCGCTTCACGTAGCGTTAAGTGTCTAGAATAGTTTTCAATACCAGAACAGAATCCCATTTCTCGCATCATTTCTAGATCATAGCGCGTTCGCTGTTCTAACCGTTGCGCTTCTAGTAATTTATCGTTTTCACGCAAATACTTTAGTTGTTGCTCCAATTCCATTTCTATATTGTCTATCGCTTTTAGTAATTTCTCTTCGCGCGTAACAAAGTGGGAACCTGGGAAGATCGCTACATGATCACGATCCCCAATAACTTCTCCGGTCAACGCGTCCACTTCACGAATCCGCTCGATTTCATCTCCGAAAAATTCTAGTCGAATGCATCGCTCATCGCGGGCGACTGGGAAGACTTCAACTACATCCCCTCTTACACGGAATGTACCACGCGTGAAATTGATGTCATTGCGTTCATATTGAATGTCCACTAGTTTGCGCAATAAGTCGTTACGCGGGACTTCCATACCTGTACGCAATGAATAGACCATTTCGTTATATTCTTCCGGTGAACCAAGACCATAAATACAAGATACCGATGCTACAATGAGGACGTCATTTCGTTCGAATAATGAACTTGTGGCGGAGTGCCGAAGTTTATCGATTTCATCATTGATAGAAGAATCCTTTTCGATATATGTGTCCGTTTGCGGTACGTAGGCTTCTGGTTGATAGAAGTCATAGAAACTAACGAAGTATTCTACTGCATTATCCGGAAAAAACTCTTTGAACTCGCTATATAATTGACCGGCCAATGTTTTATTATGTGCAATGACCAATGTAGGTTTATTAATTTCTGTAAGGACATTAGAAACAGTGAACGTTTTCCCTGTTCCTGTGGCGCCCAGTAATGTTTGATGTTTCTTACCTTCTCTTAGGCCTCCAACAAGGCTTGCAATCGCTTTTGGCTGATCTCCTTGTGGTGTATATGGTGCCTGTAATTGAAATGTTTCGTTCAATTGCTTCCACTCCTATTCTTAAACACCTAGTCATTCTATTTTACCACAGCAAGCGCTTTTTCTAAAGATTTAACGAACGTACGTTTTAAAATTATGTTATGTGTTTTATAATACTTATCGTAATTTAAAGAAACGCGTCCGCCTAGAATGGTTCCTTCCTGTTCCATTCCCTCCTCCTACGACAAAAAAACACTGCACAGGAAGTATGTGCAGTGTTTTTTGCTAGTTTGTTTTAATTTCAAGATGATATTCTTGCTCTTCTGAAAGCTCGATTAGTTGTTTTGTGTAGTTGTCAAATGCTTCTTTGTCATTGCGATCCAAAGCGTCGTCGATAAGGCTCATGATACGGGCTTGCGTTTGCTCTCTGTGAATGTGTTGCAGAAACAGATCCCAATAAATTTCGTTCAACAGCTTTTCAGCCTGGAGAGAAGTACTGTTATTCCCTACGGCCTTTAAAAATTCAGCATATGAGTTGTTATTGTTCATCTCTCTCACCCCTGATACCTTTTAGTAATTATATATGCAACGAGACATGAATTGCAACTATAAATCTAACTATTCGAACTTTTGAATTACTTCTACGCAACCGATCCGCTGTTGACTAGGTATATATATTCAGATAATTCAGTCACTGATTCTAGATTCGAAGACTAGCATCAAAACTCAGTTGTTCGCTCCTGAGTTAAACGAATCGTGGCTTCTCCTATAATCAATGCAATAAGCGCAATTAGCATAGGTATAAGACTTAATCCGTAAAGCGGCAAGGCAGCTAGTAAGAGGATGACTGCTTGTAGCCAAATCAACTTTCTAACTAGTGAGCGAACAGCTTTATTCTGAGATTTTTCTTGTTCTTCCGGATACAGCTGATCCATAGTGAATTCGACTCCACCTTCTAATGCTAGGATAAGCTGCACAGCCGTCGCAAATGCCAGGGCACCGACGAAGATGAAAGAAACGATGGGTAACGGAATTAGAAACGCACCTAAAGCGGATAGTGTGGTAAGTCTCAGCCAGAGCCAAAACGTGTCGTCTGTTCTAATAAACGTTCGTACGACTAAATAAGACTGCACATCACGACGCTTGAATGTCGCACGTTTCATAGCGAATGTTAACCAACTCCGCTTACTCACAGAGCCAACCAAATGCGGTACTTCTGTGAAGTAATTAGCAAATCGGTAGAAACGCATCATGCGATTTTGTTCCAATTCGATAAACTGCTCGTATGGAAATGGAAATTGCCTCGCCTTCTTCTCCCAAAATTTCGCGTAGAGAATAGCTACTATAATGCCTACTAAAAAGACCGCTGGACTCCATAAAAAGCCGCAATAAATGACTAAAAACGCAAGTGCCAAACGAAGAACTCGATCTGGCCAGATAAATTCATCATTAGCTATTCGCACATTAAATTCCGTTCGTACATACACGCCTTTTAATGCAATGATCAGCAAGATGACCAATAGATACTCAATGCTTGTACCAACTTCAGTCGCCTTCAACAAAGGCAATGCTACGATCATCGCAATCAACGGCAACGGCAATTGTGAAAACGTCGACCATGTTAAAGAGCGTCTCATATAATTCGGTAATTGATCTTCTAGCGGCAAGAAGTAAACGATATCCGCAGGCTTCAACAACGTCGTCGGAGCGGCTTTCATTAGAAGAAGCGAAAGGACGATTGCTACGATCCATACGGAAGGAAAGTTTAGGGGTACTTCTTTCAGCCATTCACTATACGCATACCCGCCAGCCCCGATTGCGAACATGAAAACGATAGCCAAATGCCCTGTAAATACATAGCGCATATATTTCTGTAATTCATTGACATAATGAAAGAAGCGTTGGCCCCAAATATCATGCATACTGTTCATTATCAGATTCCTCAGTCATTGCAATATATAAATCATCCAATGTAGCGCCTGGACGTCCGAATGCTTTGCGCAAATCATCCATTGTCCCATTTGCACGCACACGACCTTCATGTAGCAAGATAATACGATCACAATACTTCTCTGCCGTCGCCAAAACGTGTGTGGACATTAAAATCGACGCACCCGCATTTTTACGCTCGATGATTTGATCAAGTAACGCACGGATCGCTAGTGGATCCAACCCAACGAATGGTTCATCAATAATATATAATTTCGGTTCTACGAGAAATGCACACATAATCATGACTTTTTGTCGCATACCCTTGGAGAAGTGAGCTGGAAACCATTTTAGACGTTTTTCCATACGAAACTCTTTTAGTAACTGCTCTGTACGAATTTCGAACTGTTGCTTGTCCAATCCGTAAGCCATCGCTGTCAGTTCCAAATGTTCCTGCAATGTCAACTCTTCGTATAGCACAGGAGTTTCTGGAATATAACTGAATGACTGCCGATAATGTGCCTTATCGCTAAACGTCGCACCATCAATCGTGATCGTACCTTGCAGAGGATTCATTACACCAATAATATGCTTGATTGTTGTACTTTTACCTGCACCATTTAGTCCGATCAAGCCAACCAATTCACCTTCTTCAATCTTGAATGAAAGATCGTGCAAAACTGGCTTGCGCGTATACCCACCTGTTACGTGTTCTAGTTCTAGGATTGCCATTATATTTCCCCCAATCTTCCTCTTCATTTTAGCAAAGAATTTGTAAAATTGCTTTCTCTGCCTTCGTTAACTATCAGAAAATATGCTACAATACATCCAAACATGAAAGGAAGTGTAGAAATGACCTCATGTATTTTCTGCAAAATTGTAGAAGGAACGATCCCAGGTGAAAAAGTGTATGAAGATGAGCACGTCATCGCCTTCATGGATATTATGCCTGTAACAAAGGGCCATGTACTTTTAATTCCTAAAACGCACCGTGAAAATTTGTATGAGTTAACAGAAGAGGAAGCTGCTAATTTATTTAAAGCAGCACCGAGAATTGCCAATGCCTTAAAAGAAGAGTTCCAACCTGTAGGCTTGAATCTCTTACAAAATAACGGCTCATTCGCGGGCCAAACCGTATTCCATTTCCACATGCACTTCATCCCTCGCTACGATAAGTCGGACGGCTTGCATGTAGACTTCAATTCAAAAGTAGAGCAGTTCCCAATGGAAGTCATCTCTGAAATAGCAGGTAGTATTAAAAAAAGTTTACAAGGGTGAATGTTTAAAGGAAAACCGTTCATTCTGTAAATAGTCACAGACTTACAGCAGAGTTGCGCTTATGTTCGTTAAAGCGAAGCGTCAGGAGCATTGGTTTTAAGGTTGGCTTACCGCGGGCCCTCCGGAACGCGTTCGCCTGGAACGTAGCAAAACGGTGTACTTTCCACTACCCCATTCTTTTGTTTTTAGTACTTAATCCAAGATAATACTTTAGCTCTAATAATAATTTTTCAATCTCTATTGCCCATCCGCAGGTTGCATGCTTTAATAATATAATAATCTAAAAAAGGAGTGTTTTCTTCATGAAAGCGTCTACATTTTTTATTGGCCTTGCAGCAGGTGCTGTGACTTCAGCTATTGCCGTGCTGTACTCTACTCCACAACCAGGTAGCGAATTGCGCTCGAGCGTTAAATCCGCATCACTTGAAATGAAAGATAAATTGAAAGACGTAAAAGGTAAAGTAGCAGACCTTAAAGAATCTGTTACCGATTTATCAGAAGAAGCAAAAGAGATAGTTCCAGAGACTGTACAAGGGATGAAAGACTCTGTAGAGGACTGGAAGCGTTCCGCCCAGCACAATAAGAAACGACTAGAAAAAGAAATATCTGCGATCCAAACAGCACTTGAAGATCTCGAAAAATCATTCAGCACTCGCTAATGATTTCCTGCACTTCATTGCATTAAGTCAATCACCTTGCTAATCAACGTGTAAGAAAAGGCTGCAGAATATTGTCATAGCTATAGACGGTATTCTGTAGTCACTTACACACAGTCTCAATTATTTTATTATTCCGTCTTTTCTATTTGTTGCTTTTTTGGTATAATAAATAAAAAGATTGAAAGAAAGCGGGTGCCCTGATGGCAGAGCAAAATTTTTCACGTAAAGATGCTATGATCTTTAATCAACGCGTCGCCCAAATGTCCAAAGCATTATGGAAAGCAGTTGAAAAAGATTGGCAGCAATGGATTAAACCTTATGAGTTAAATATTAATGAGCACCATATTTTATGGATTGCCTACCACCTAGAAGGCGCCACCATTTCAGACATTGCGAAATTTGGTGTGATGCATGTCTCTACAGCATTTAACTTCTCCAAAAAGCTAGAGCAACGCGAACTCCTTTACTTTTCCAAGAAAAATGATGATCGCCGGAATACATATGTGACGGTAACAGACAAAGGTAAAGACCTTCTGATTGAAATGAATGCGAACTACCACAATGCGGATTACAGTGTTCTTCAAGGCTCCTTACCTATTCGCGAGATCTATGGAAAATTCCCTGAATTCCTTGAAGTGATGACCGTCTTACGTAATATTTATGGAGACGACTTCATGGATATTTTCGAGCGCGGTTTTCAGAACATCGAAAAAACATACGAAGATCAGAATGATTACCTTCAAAAGCTACAAGTAAAAAACTAAAAAGCCAATCATTTACGACTCGGTTTTTTCCTTTTGTTCACATATTCTGCTATGATAGTACAGACAGATGAAGAGGAGGTCTACCATGGTTCTCACGATTACCATTCTTTTTTCACTATTTTATCTTTATCAAATTAACAAAATGACATTTGCGCTTTGCCAATCTAAGGAGATTCCAGAAGAAAAACAGCCAAAGATTTATCGGACAGTCAATATCCTTATTACGATCCTCATTTTGTCTTTATATGTGGAAGTATTCTTCAGCGCTTAAAAGATTATGTAAGCCCACTCCTTGGGAGGAGTGGGGCTTTTTTTAATACAAGTATGCTGCACCTACAATAATCAACAAGATGAACAAAACAACAATTAGAGCAAAGCCGGATGTACCTGCTCCGCCTTGAGTGTAACCGCTCATGGAAGGCACCCCCTTTCACACTGTATCTTATGCGAATGGATAAATAAGCGATTGGGCACATCGATAACGGGAACCTTTTTGTTTTTCAAGCGTTTTATGCTATAGTATTATCTTGAATAGATTGAATAGATATTCAGATTAGGGGAGTTTTAAAATGAAAAAGAAATTTCTAGCATTTACACTCGCAGCATCCGTTGTCGCACTATCTGCTTGTTCAGGTGGAGATAGCGAAGTCGTTATGTCATCTAAAGCCGGAGACATAACAAAAGAAGAGTTTTACAAAGAAATGAAAACATCAGTGGGTGAACAGGCGTTGCAAATGATCATCCTTGAAAAGGTACTTGAAGATAAGTATAAAGTGGATGAGAAACAAGTAGACGCTGAGTTTGATAAGAACAAAGAACAGCTTGGAGAAAACTTCGAAGCATTCCTAGCACAACAAGGTCAAACACCCGACAGCTTCAAGAAAATGATTCGTCTAAACAAGTTACAAGAAGCAGCGTTAACTGACGGCATCGAAGTATCAGAAGAAGAGTTGAACAAACGTGTTGAGGAATCTCAAACAGAAATCAACGCTCGTCATATTTTGGTTGAAGATGAAGCTACTGCAAAAGAAGTTAAAGAAAAATTGGACAAAGGTGAAGATTTTGCGAAAGTTGCAAAAGAATACTCTACAGATCCAGGTTCTAAAGAAGAAGGCGGAGATTTAGACTGGTTCGCTTATGGTGTGATGGTTCCAGAATTCTGGAGCGCAGCATATGACCTAGAGCCAGGTAAAATTAGTGAGCCTGTTCAATCAGACCACGGCTTCCACATTATCGAAGTGAAAGAAAAGCGCCAAAAAGATGGTGAAAAAATTACTGACGAAAAGAAAGATGAAATTCGTCATGAGCTATTGATGGAAAAAGCAGACGAGAGTGAGCTATTGGCTAAAGTTTCTAAGTTAGTGAAAGACGCAGACGTTAAGATCAAGGACGAAGATCTAAAATCTGCTCTTGACCTATTCAAGATGGACGAAAAGCCAGCTGCTGAAGAAGAGCCTGCTGTTGAAAAAGATGGCGCTGAAGCAGAAGAAAAAGAAAGTAAATAAATAGTGAAAACTCCCACGACCGAAACATGTCGAGGGAGTTTTTTTAATATGAAATTTGGTATAAAGTATCTACTTATTTTCTTTTTCTTATTCAAATGTCGGTTTATAGAATGAACGATTATCCAGTGGGAAGACTCGCTCGGAGAATTCTCCTGGTGTGGTTTTGGACATGACGCGATTTAGCATGTTCATCTTCGCATCAATATTATCGATATAGTGTAGAATCTCAGCCTCTTTCAGCATTGGGCGCTTCGGACTTCCCCACTCCTCTTTGCCGTGATGCGACAGAACCATATGCTGCAACAACATCAATTCTTCGCCTTCAATCTCAAGTTCTTCGGCTGCTTTGGAAATTTCATTGACCATAATTGTGATGTGGCCTAATAAATTTCCTTCGATTGTATATTGCGTGCCTACTGGGCCGGATAGCTCAATGACTTTACCGATATCGTGGAGAATAATTCCCGCATACAGCAAATCTTTGTTCAATGTTGGGTACAGTTCCGCAATCGCTTTGCCGAGTTTCAACATCGAGACAACGTGGTCGAGAAGACCAGACACGTAGTCGTGATGATTTCTTGTAGCGGCTGGATACAACATGAAATCCGCTTGGTGCTTTTTCAATAAATGGCGAGTCAATCGCTGAATTTGTGGATTTTTCATTTCAAAGAAATACTGCATAAGCTCTTCAAATAATACTTCTTTGCTTTTTTCAGCAGAAGGCACCAAATCCGCGATTGTGATGCCTTCTTCTTCTTTTGCAGGGCGAATCGCTTTAATACGCAATTGGTTTTTCCCGCGGTATTCATGGACTTCTCCACCCACTTTGACGATGCTCGCGGCTTGGTACATTTGCGCTTGTTCTTCACCAGTGTCCCACAACTTCGCTTCGAGATCCCCGCTTTTATCTTGGAGAATCAATGTCATGAAAGGACTGCCTTGTTGGGTTACACCTTTAGTAGCTTGTTTGATCAATAAATACATGTCAACAGATTCGCCGACTTGGTATTCCATTAGTTTTTTCATTCATGGATCTCTCCTTCTACTGTTTACCAATCTCTATCACAGAAGTTTCACCTGACCATTTCAACTGCATATCTGCATGGCAAGTGAAATATAAAAACTGATGAGATGGCTGTAATTCTTTAATTATTTCTATCATACGCGAAAGTCTTTCATTATCAAAGTGAACAAATGGATCATCCATAATTACAGGAAACGGTGCCCGGTTCGAAAGTTCAGAAGCGAGTGCGAGCCGTAAGGATAGATACGCTTGTTCCTTCGTCGCTTGGCTAAGCTCATTAATCATAAAGGATTGTCCGCTAGCTGTCACTGCCTGAAAATATCCTTCAGCAGTTAAAGTCAATGTACGATAGCGATTTCCTGTTAAACAACTGAACCATGTATTCGCAAGCGTTAAAACAGCTGGTAATTGATGCTCTTTCCACCCACTCATCGTCTGTCGAATCGATTCCATAACGGCTTTTCTAACGACCCACTGTTTCGCTAGCTCTTCTAGTTCCGCTTTTTTCACTTCAAATAGCTGCTGCAGTTCACTATACGTCTGACTTGCTCCCATCTCTGTAAGTTTATGATCCATTTTCACTTGCTCATCTACAAGCGCTGTCACTTCTTTTCGAATAATTTGCAAACGCTCAGTCGTTTCCGTTCGCTGCCGTTCAAGCTCTGGTAATGTCCAATCAAATGTCAACGGCTTTTTCGAATACAATGCGAGCTGTGAATTAACTTCCGTTAGCTGCCTTTTCAATAACTGAGCTTCCTGATCGGTTTGATAGGCCGCATAGAATTGTTCTTTATCTGAAACATCCGGTAGACGAAATAATTCTTCTATCTCACGCTGAACAGTTGCCAGTAATGTATCCACTTCATTCAATTGACTATCAAGATCTTTAAGCAATTGCTTCCGATTATGATCCTTTTCCTTAGAAGCTTTCTGTTTCATAAGCTCTTGTCGCAGTTGTTCATAGAGTGTATCTTCGGAAATTGGCCCTAGCAACATTTCCACTTGATCGACCCATGTGCGTATTTGTTGTTTCCCATTTGCTAGTCGAAGTTTCCACGTCCGTTGCTCGGCGAGTATATCTTGGTATTCCCGTAGCAAACGGAAATTTTCTTGTAGATTACTTGTACTATCAATTGGATCCCCTTGTACCGCTTGTTGAAGTGCAATCCCTGCTTGTTGCATCTGATGATGTACTTGCTCCATTTCTGCCGCTAGCTTCTGTAGTTTTCGATCCAGCCTGTCAATCTCTGCTTCGAGTTGCTGACATTGACGCTGATGCTCCGCTACCTGTTCTTTTAAACGCTTCATCTCTTCTACATGTACTTCATGTTTATCAATGAAATCATGTAAATCTTCCATTGAATCAGGTTGCTTTTTCCACAACAAAATTCCAGCAACTATCGTGATTAAGCTGACTGTCACAATGAACCAATCTTGTTGCCACACACCATATGCGCCGATCAGAAGACCCATGACCATAAAGAATACAGGAATCGCACGGTTAGTGGATTGCTTTGCGACGGACACTCTAGCTTTTGCTTCATCCAATTGGCGTTTAAGCTCGGGGAGTTTTGCTAGTTGCTGACGTTCGGCATCTGTCGGCTGTTGATGTGCAAGTAAAATCTTTCGTTCCTCCGCTTCCTGACGTTCGCTTTCCGCTTCCGCCAGCATCCGGTTCAGTGCTTGTAATTGTTGCTCAGCAGTTGTCTGTTCTTGCAATAAAGGCTCCAATTGCCGTTCCCGCTGAATAGATAAGTCCATCTCTTCTATCGCCTGCTGTTGAGCGTCAGTTAGGCCTAGGCGTTGTTTAGATTGCTGTTGCTTCTTTTCTAGTGCTCGTATTTCCTGTTCTGCTGACAGGACATCCCCACGCAGACGATGCCACTCCGCTTCTTGTGCCACCCAACGTTCGATTTGACGTTGTTCATTGTCTGGCCGCATCACAATGGTTTCTGCGGTCAGTTGCTGCTCTTTAACGATACGCATTCTCTTTGACTGGAGTTCTGATTGTTTACTCGCTAATTCTTCATAACGCCGGATTCCATCTGCGGGAAAACTTTCACTCGGCAATGCTGCCAGCTGCTCGGTCACTTGTTTTTGTTGTTGCTGCAAAGGCATGACTTGCATAGCGACTCGGTGTTCTTCCGCCTGTTCATGTAACTGTTGTTCTTCGCGTCGCAACGCTTTAACACGTTCATCCACTTGCTGTTTTCGTATCGATAACGGTTCGAATGTCGCCAGTTTCTGCTGTTCTTTTTGCATAGCTAGTTCGAGTTCTTTCAGTTCTTTTAGCTTTTGATTCATCGGAGGATTTCGTCCAGCTTTTTTGAATAACGCAGCCATCTCTTTATCCATCTTCTTTTCTACTTTCCACAATGTATCAAGACCCGTCGTGCCTGATGCAAGCAATGTACGACTAATATCCGTTTCATCCATTCGTTCAAGTCCTTGTAACTGAAATAGTGAGAAGGAGAAAATAGCTTCAAACGCGGCTCGATCATATCCCCTCAAAAGACGTTTAAGTTCATCCTCACCCGTTTTACGTCCGTCTCCAAAATGTACCGTCACATCCCCCGACGATTTTCCGCGAACCCGCTCAATCATCCAAGGTCCAAATTCTTTGTCGTCTATGTAGAGACAGCCACCGTATTTCCCACCTGTTTTCGGTTCATAGCGAAGCTCCTGCTGATTCTTTTGTGGAAAGCCAAATAAAATATGAAGGATCGCTTGCTGAATCGTCGTCTTGCCTGCTTCGTTCGGACCGTATAGAATATTCATGCCAGCCTGCACATTGATTTCTACATCCTCGTGTTGACCGAATCCATAAAGAACAATTTTTCGGATCTTCATATCATCCCTCCTTCAATAATTCAGCTGCCAACAACGCTGTCGCCTGTTGTTCCAATTGCTCTCTATCGCTCAACGTCAGTCGTTCTATATAGCGTCCTGCCCGATGACCATATAGCTCGCTCATTAATTCATCCCAATCCTCTAGCTTCCAACTTGTCAACGTGTCCACTACCGGCTCTAATAGCGTATTTGAGAATTCACTAGTAGACGAAGACGGCCAATCAATCGTGGCAATCCAAACAAATGGCTCATTCAAAACATATTGTTCACGCAAAATATCAAGCCATTCTGATTCGGAAGCTGAGCGCTGTAAATTGTCAGCTAGTTCTTCCGTATCTGTCATAACTAATTCGATGATAATACTGCCTAGCTCAGCTACAACACCGTCAATCGCTTCCTGACATGCCGCTACCCAATCATCCGCATATTCAATTCCTCGACAAGAAACAGTCAGCGCTGTGAAAACAATAGCTGAAGTCGGGATGAACGTTGTGTTCGCTTGTTCACGTGATAAAGAAACATCATAAAATCCCTTGACGCCTTGTTCATTGCGATGCCGCCCTTGTATATTTCCTGGATAGACAATAGGTGGCTCTTGCGCCAATAACTGACGCTTATGTATATGACCGAGCGCCCAATAGTGATAGTTCTTTTGCTGAAGTTCGCTCACTGTAAATGGCGCATACACCGCGTGTGCAGAATCCCCTGCCACACTGCCATGCAACAGGCCGATATAAAGTCCATCTGGCCCCGCTGTTGCGTAGTCTTCAATCATCGGTTCCTTAACATGGCGTTGCGGATAACTAAAGCCATATATAGTAATCGTCTCGCCCCTGATCGTCCATTGCTTTTGCTCAACTTCATCCCCAAACACGTGAACATTTTCTGGTAAAGAAACACGTGTCCAATTTCCCGCTAGATGATCGTGATTACCATACGATAGAAAGACAGGAATTTGTGCATTTTCTAGTCGCTGCATCGCCTGCTGAAAACGAATCTGCGCGCGTAAACTTCGGTCTTCCCCATCATATATATCGCCAACGATGACGATGAAATCCGGACGTTGTTCCACCGCATACGCAATGAATCGATCAAACGCCGCAAAAGTTGATTGCTGTAATCTTGCTAGTTCATCCGGACCTGCAGCAGCCATTCCCTTAAATGGGCTGTCCAAATGTAAATCAGCTGTATGTAAAAAACGGATTGTCTCCATAAATACACCCCTCCCACGAATACTCGTTCTCTATTTTACCATACTCATTCCATCGCTGGAAAGCACAGACAAAAGCCTGCCATCTTCTTTAGATGACAGGCTCCGGCCATACTATTCTTTTCCTAATTGAATTGCCTTTTTTAAATCTTTTAATGAACGTGAAGGGCCATACATTAGTACACCGCCACGATAGACTTTTGCTCCAAACCATCCGAGGATACTAATCGTCACAACCATAATCGCAATCGAAAGTAAAGGCTCCCATAATGGAAGATCGAGCATGCCGACACGCAAGAACATGACTAATGGTGTAAAGAACGGTATGAATGAAGCGATCTTCAAATAGCCCATCTCGGGATTTCCAAGACCTGTTGCCGCGATGATGAATGCGGCCACCACGAGTAATGACATAGGCATAATCATTTGCTGGACATCTTCCGTCCGACTTACAAGTGATCCGAGCAATGCGGCAAGTGTCGCATACAAGAAGTAGCCTAGTAAGAAGAACACCACCGCATATATGAGTGTACTCACTTCCAGATTTTCCAAACTAAAGAACGCTGAAAAACCATTTTCTTCCCCGACAGAAGTTAGTTTATAAGCAAGCAAACCCGCTGCTCCGTAAATCAAGATCTGGACAATTCCAAGTGATCCAATCCCTAGAACTTTGGCAAACATATGCTTTACCGGAGATACACTGGATATCAAAATCTCCATTACACGTGAGGACTTTTCTGTCGCCACCTCTGTCGCAATCATTGAAGAATAAATAATAACCGCAAAATAAATGACGAACATGAGCACATACACGAGAACCCGTGCCGAGTTCAATTCATCTTCTGATTTAGCAGAAGCCGAGACGTTTTGCTTGTCAAATTGAATAGGCGTAAACAATGTCGCCACTTGTTCACCAGAGAGCGATAATTTCTCTGCATTCACTTCGGTTTGAATGGATTGCAGTGCGTCTGCCAATGTAGAAGAGAGGTATTGGTCGACCAAGCTACCTGTCGTATAAGTCGCTTGAATTGTATTTGAAGCATCAAAATCCAATTCTATAAATGCATTAATTTTTTCATCTTCTACTTGTTGCTTCAACTGTGCTGTTGTTTCATCCGAGCGCTCAATCGTAATCGCTTCATTACTTTGCTTGAGCTGAGCTTCCAGACGGTCTACTAACACGTTGCTCTCGTCTAGCACCGCTACGACATCTTCTTTGCTATCGCCCATTACATTACTTACGGTCTTAATAAGCGTAGGTAAGTTTGCAAAGAGAAAAATCCCCGCAACCATGATTAATGTGGTGATGAAGAATGATTTCGTCTTCGCCTTCGTAACGAAGCTTTGCTTAAATATTATCCAAAACTCACGCATTCTCTTCACCTACTTTCGCGATAAAGATATCTTGTAACGAGGGTTCTTCAATTTCAAAATGGCGGATCGGTCCTTTTTGTAGTGCTGCCTGCAATAATTGATTGGCTACTTCGTCATCGTCTACTTGGAACACCGCCCCATCTAATGAGTGATGAGCAGTTTCGACACCTTTAATGGAGTCTAAGTCACTTAGGGAAAAGTCAGCATGTAGCCTAACATTTTGTTTACCAAAGGATCGTTTGACATCTCGTAACTTCCCGCTGACAAGTTGTTGTCCGTGATGAATGATACTGAGCTGTTCACATAATTCTTCGACGTGATCCATCCGATGACTAGAGAAAAGAATCGTCGCGCCACTATTACGGAAATCAATAATTGCTTTTTTCAACATTTCAACATTCACCGGATCGAGCCCTGAAAACGGTTCATCGAGAATGAGCAATTTTGGATCATGCATCAATGCCGCAATCACTTGGATTTTCTGTTGATTTCCTTTTGATAATTCCTCAACTTTTTTATTCGTGTAATGGGGCACTTCGAATCGTTCTAGCCATTTCAGCGCGGCAACTTTTGCATCTGATTTATTCATCCCACGTAATTGACCGAGAAAGACTAATTGTTCATGTACTTTCATCTTCGGATACAGCCCTCGTTCTTCTGGCAGATAACCGATTTGAGGACTTGTTGCGTAAGAAATCTTCTGGCCATTCCACGCGATGGATCCTTCCGTTGCCGTAAGTAAACCAAGAATCATTCGAAATGTCGTCGTCTTGCCTGCACCGTTCGCTCCGAGAAAGCCGTACATCGTTCCTTCTTCCACAGTCAATGATAGACGATCTACTGCAGTAAAACCTCCGAATTTTTTAGTGACTTGTTCTAGCTGTAAAGCCATTCATATCATCTCCTTTATATTCTGTCTATTCTAGGTCTACGAATTAGAAAGAGTTTCGTTTCACTTTTTATTAATCTATTAAAGATATCGCTTACAAATCTTAATGAATCACTATTAATTTATCTGAATTCATAGTATACTTGTCAAAAGTTAATGGAGGCGATTGGATGAAAACTTACAAATTGACTGCTTATGAGAAAAATGGTTCGCTAATTACGGAAGAGACATTCACGGCGGAGACTGATGACGCAGCGAAGGAGCAAGGGCTTCAACTGCTTACCGAGAAAGATTTATTGGAGCGTACACATCGACTCGCTTCTCCACTAGGAAAGCTATTGTTATTCCATTCGTAAACGAGAGACTGTTCCCCACCATTGGTGAGGCAGTCTTTTTTTGTGCTGTTTAATACGTGCAGGTTCCTGAATGCTATATTGATTGGCTTTTTGTCAAATACCCATTTGTGTTGGATCGTTGCGCGACTTCTTTCGAAACTGAAATTAGTAAAGGTCAACTTTCTATCAACGCTGCGGCACGTGGGGGATTGCCTCCCGCCATGAGCCAACAAGCGAAGGTCGCGCTAGTTGTCTCATAGCTTCGGCTGACCCCGCAGTTGTGCCTACGCTAGTGCGTACAGTGTAGTGTTGGTAGTCTTTGGAACTTACTGAATTTCACTTTTTGACTTCAATGTACTTCGCTAACTAATACTACTAAAAAAAACGAAGGCGCCTTACAAGCGGTAGGCGGAGCAATGAGACAGATAGGCGTTCTTCCTGTCTGGCTCATTGCGGGAGCCATCCGCCAGCGCCGTAGTGGGTACAATGATGAATTACTAGCTACATACAGAAGCGGATTGAAGTGGCTTGAACTTACCAAATTCCTTACTAACTTCAAAAAACTATG
>NZ_PDYM01000037.1 GCF_002743055.1 Sporosarcina sp. P13
CGTCCGCCGCTAACAGTTAGAAGCAAGCTTCTAACTGTTCGCTCGACTTGCATGTATTAGGCATGCCGCCAGCGTTCGTCCTGAGCCAGGATCAAACTCTCCATAAGACTGACAGTCGATATGCCGCGAATTGCATCGTTGATTTCAGTCGTTCAGTCAGTCACGTACCTGAGTACGCTCCTTCCTTCTCTTCTTCATCTCCTAGCACTTCACAACATCTCGCCAGTCAGTAAAACAGAAATTCGATTAGCTCGAGTTTCATTTGCTGGCATCAATTAAGATACTCATTTTGTTTATGTCACCAACAGAGTCAATGCACAAACGTATATTTCGTTAACGTTTTGCTGTTCAGTTTTCAAGGTTCATTTTTTCGCTTCTTTCTAACGCGACTTCATTATTCTACACCGTACGTCACAATCCGTCAAGAACTTTTTTAAAAAGTTTTTTCAGTGTTTTGTGAGCGCCTCAAGCGACAAGAACTAATATACAACATAACGGATATAGAATGCAAGTGTTTTATAAAAAAAGTTTATTCTTTATCGCTTTAAAGTCGATCAAATACAATATAATCCCCGCCAGAACAACGATCGCACCTATAAATTGTGAAATTGAAATACTTTCGCGGAATATAAAATAGGCTGCTATAGAAGCAATAACTGGTTCGAATAAAATAGCAATGGAGATTACATTTGTACTCACCCACTTAATCGCCCAGTTAAATAATGTGTGTCCTAGTAAGTTAGGTAAGATGGCTAATGCTAGAAACCAGCCCCAATCGGATGCTGGATATTGTATGAACGATTGTTGAGAGCTTAGTACATAAAAGAACAAAGCAATTGAACTTGCCGAGTAAACAAGGAATGTATACGTTACAAGAGACACTCTCTTGCGTACACCTTGCCCAACTAATAAGTAAGCTGTGATGAAAGCGCAGGCTACTAAAGCAAGTGCATCGCCAAATAATGCAGATCCGCTAATCTGAAAATCTCCCCAACTGATAATGATGCTTCCTGTTAACGCAATCAATACAGACATAAGCATTTTACTGCTAATGATCTCATTATAGAAGAGAGCTGTACCAGCCAACGCAAATATAGGTTGTAATGTGACTAGCACTGTCGAACTTGCAACTGACGTATAGTTGAGAGATTCAAACCAAAGGATGAAATGTATGGCTAGAAATACTCCTGCAATTGCAGAAAACAACCAATCCTTTCTAGTTAACTCTTTTAACTCGTGTCGATTGGAATACAAAAACAAAGGAAGCATAATAATTACCGAGAAAAACATACGATAGAATGCAATGACTCCTACATCAGCTGTTGCTAGTTTTACGAAGATAGCTGATAGCCCAACCGTTATAACACCAATCGCAATCATAAGATATGGATTGACAGCGCGTTTATTCATCACGAATCACTTCTCTTTCACTTCCTAGAACTTCTACATTGAAAAATTAAGGCACGTTTAGGGCGAGTATCGTATTATAGTAGTATATAGACAATCTCCCTATTTTGTCAGCAAAGGAGGAGGAACTATGCAGACCATACTAACAGAGTCATTTAATTTGGAATCAATCATCAAAATCGCTATTGCACTTTCGCTAAGTATTATAATCGGTGTTGAAAGAGAGATTAAAAAGAAGCCGATTGGATTAAAAACGAGCGCAGTCATCGCCACTTTTAGTTGTTTGCTAACAATCATCTCTATTGAAGCGGCTTATCTCGTCCCCGCCCGTCCTGATATCAACATCACAATGGACCCCCTACGTCTTTCCGCACAAATTGTCAGCGGAATCGGTTTTCTAGGAGCCGGGGCTATTCTGCGTAGAGATAATGACAATATTACCGGACTCACAACAGCTGCTATGATTTGGGGGGCGGCTGGTATAGGAATTGCTGTAGGTGCAGGTTTCTATTTGGAATCACTTTTCACAGTTATTAGCGTCATGATAGTTATTGAACTCATCGCACCATTCTTAAGCAGATTCGGCCCAAGACGACTACGAATGAAAGAAGCTAATTGCACGATCATCATTACAGATAAATCCAAAATCGAAGCACTTATTCAATATTTGCGTAAGGAAAGTATGGATGTAGATCATATGCGCATCAAACAATTTCAAACAGACGATCACCACTATCGTCACGAACTACATTTTATGCTTACCGTTTTACCTAAAAAATCTACTTCTTCGCTTTATGTAGAACTCACTACTCTTTCTTATGTAGAGTCTGTCGAATTAGTTATTTACCCATAAAACGCGCCAAGTGTTAAAAACTTGGCGCGTTTTACTCGTATATGATAAACCAAAAGGATAAATACTTAAAGTGAACACACTAGTAAATCGAAGTGCACGGTGGCGTAATGACATTTTCTCCGGCCACCGACATACCAGCCCTTACAAACTAGCTTTTAGTAGCGTTAAAACTTCTTCTTGAGACAACTGTGCGTAACCGCCGAGTGGTCCGTTGATAGCTGCCTTTTTGGCAATCAACTCCAACTTGCTATCATCTATGTCGTAATCTGCAAGCGAAACGGGCGCACCGATTGTCTTCCAGTAGGCGCTCAATCGACCAATACCTTCCATTGCAATCTCTTCATCCGTTTTGCCGCTTGGATCGACTCCGAATACGTTAACCGCCAACTGCACATAACGCTTCGGATTACGTGAATAAGTTTGCTTCATCCAATGTGGGAATAGTATCGCTAAGCCACCTGCGTGTGGGATATCGTAGACTGCTGATACAGCATGTTCAATATCATGCGTCCCCCAATCCCCTCTTGTTCCCATAGATAAGAAGCCGTTCAACCCCCAAACGCCTGAAAGCATCATCGTTTCCCGTAATTCCATATTGTCTGGATCTTTTACTAGCTGTTCACCAGTAACCATCACGGAACGTAATGCAGCTTCACACATTTGGTCTTGGAACGGTGTATTGTCTGACGTATGGAAGTATTGTTCGAAAATATGCGACATCGTATCGACTATCCCATATACTGTTTGATCCAATGGTACCGTCAATGTATACGTAGGGTCTAGAATGGAAAATTTCGGATAGTTGAATGGACCACCCCAACCATATTTCTCTTGCGTCTCTTCATTTGTAATAACGGAGCCTGCGTTCATCTCTGAGCTAGTTGCCGTTAGAGTCAAGATGGTACCGAATGGCAACGCTTCCTGTGGTCTAGCTTTTCCCGTCACAAAATCCCACGGATCTCCATCATACTTCGCTGCGGATGCAATCAATTTCGTACAATCAATAACTGAACCGCCCCCAGCCGCTAAGATAACATCAATATCTTGTTGCTTACAAAGGTCTGCGCCTCTTTTCGCAGTAGATAATCGCGGGTTCGGCTCTACTCCCGCCATTTCAACTACTTCAAAATCATGCGCGTTCAATAGGTTCATCAATTCATCATACAAACCATTACGCTTAATGCTTCCACCTCCGTACACTAGCAGCACCTTTTTCCCGTAATTCGCAAGTTCTTTAGGTAATTTTTGTAGCTGCTCTTTACCAAAAATTAATTTAGTAGGATTATGAAAAACGAATGGATTCATCTGTACTCCTCCTTTTTCTTCCCTCTATTATGAAAAAGATGTAATTACGATGCAAGTATACTGTTTCAAAATAGGGATATACTTTAATGTAGGAGGGGATCTTATGGAAACACTTCAAAAACTAGCGCTAGCCGTCACGATTATTGGAGCTTTAAATTGGGGAGTCGTTGGAATTTTTAAATTCGATGTGATTGCGCAATTGACAGAAGGCGCTTATCAACCGTTAGCACGATTTTTGTATGTCATCATTGGACTATCAGGTTTGATGACACTAAGTGTGTTGTTTAATTATTGGCAGCGGACTGATGATGAACCAGTACCTACCCCTACGGTTGATTAACAAAAAAGACACCCCCTCTAAATAAGAAGGGATGTCTTTTTTACTTAAACCCAACCACGGAAGCGGCTTGCTTCAGCAGTTCTACGTACACCAATCATATACGCAGCTAGACGCATATCAATATTACGAGTAGTCGCTACATTATAAACGTTCTCGAATGCCGTAACCATTTTCTCCGTCATTCGCTCACGCACTTCTTCCTCTGTCCAGTAGTAACCCATATTGTTCTGAACCCACTCGAAGTAAGACACGGTTACACCGCCAGCACTCGCTAAAACGTCCGGAACTAATAAAACACCACGGTCCGTCAAGATTTTCGTTGCTTCAGATGTCGTAGGACCATTCGCTGCTTCTACGACGATATTCGCCTTAATTTTATGAGCATTTTTTTCAGTAATCTGATTTTCAATTGCTGCCGGAACTAAGATATCACAATCCATTTCTAGCAATTCCTCGTTTGTAAGCGTGTTATCAAATAATGTAGTGACTGTTCCGAAACTGTCACGTCGATCGAGTAAATAGTCGATATCCAAGCCATTCGGATCATGTAACGCACCATAAGCATCAGAAATCCCGATGACTTTCGCGCCTGAATCATGCAGGAACTTAGATAAGAAGCTACCCGCATTACCAAATCCTTGAACGATGACCCGTGCACCTTTCATATCGATATTACGACGTTTTGCCGCTTCATTAATAATAATCGTTACACCTTCTGCAGTTGCACGGTCACGCCCATGAGAGCCGCCAAGTACAACTGGCTTTCCTGTAATGAATCCAGGAGAGTTAAACTCGTCAATTTTACTGTATTCATCCATCATCCATGCCATGATTTGTGAATTTGTGAAAACATCTGGTGCAGGGATATCCTTTGCAGGTCCCATTACTTGACTAAGCGCGCGAACGTAACCACGGCTTAAACGTTCTAACTCACCCATTGACATTTCACGCGGATCACAGATGATTCCACCTTTACCGCCACCATATGGCAAGTCCACGATACCCGCTTTAAGTGTCATCCACATAGAAAGCGCCTTCACTTCATCGGCATTTACGCCCGGGTGGAAACGAACGCCACCTTTTGTAGGTCCAACTGCATCGTTATGCTGACAACGGTAACCAGTAAATACTTTTACTTTTCCATCGTCCATACGGATAGGAATTCTTACTTCCACCATACGTAGTGGTTCTTTAAGTAGTTCATACATTCCTTCATCATAGCCTAACTTTTCAAGTGCTTCTTTGATGACAACTTGCGTAGACGTAAATAGATTCAGGTTTTCTGTCATTGTATGGTTCGCCTCTTTGTTTGGTATTGTCTTTCTCGCACACATTATAACATGTGCACATTGAAACTTCCACCCATCAATTCCAAACCTTTTCCGAATTTATTATTCGGTGCATTCGGATGTCAGTGTGGATGTTTTTTAGTCGGAAAATACAGAACGAATTTTTTCAAGCGCCCAATCTAATTCTTCTTTTGTTATGATCAAAGGTGGCGCGAAACGAATAACTGTATCATGCGTTTCTTTACATAGTAAACCTAGTCCCTTCAGTTCTTCACAGTATGGACGAGCTGCTTCTGTCAATTCCACACCAATGAACAACCCACGGCCACGCACTTCTTTAATCGATGGATGAGAAATCTTCTTCAATTCACCCATAAAGTAGTTACCAAGCTCTTCTGATCGCTTAGCTAGTTCTTCATCTTCTAACACTTGAAGTGCCGCAATCGAAACGGCACACGCCATTGGATTACCCCCAAATGTTGATCCGTGAGAACCAGGATTAAATACACCTAGCACGTCTTCATTTGCCAATACGCAAGAAATCGGGAATACACCGCCACCTAGTGCCTTTCCTAAAATATACATATCTGGCGTTACGCCATCATACTCACATGCGAACATTTTTCCTGTACGGCAAAGCCCCGCTTGGATTTCATCCGCAATGAATAGTATGTTTTCTTTTTTACAAAGTTCAGAAGCTTCCTTCAAGAAGCCGTCTGGAGGAATGATGATTCCAGCTTCCCCTTGGATTGGTTCAATTAAGAATGCAGCTGTGTTTGGCGTAATCGCCGCTTTTAACCCTTCGATATCACCGTACTCTACTAATTTAATACCCGGCAATAAAGGACCGAATCCTCTTTTATACTCTTCATCAGATGATAAAGAAATCGCCCCAAGTGTACGGCCGTGGAAATTTCCAATACATGCAATAATTTCTGCATGATCGCCTTCTACACCCTTCACATCATATGCCCAACGTCTTGCTGCTTTTAGAGCTGTTTCTACAGCTTCAGCTCCAGTATTCATCGGCAGGACCATGTTCTTGCCTGAGAGCTTAGCAAGCTTTTCATACCATGGACCTAATTGATCGTTGTGGAATGCACGTGAAGTTAATGTCACGCGGTCTGCTTGATCTTTCAACGCTTGAATGATTTTCGGATGACGATGCCCTTGGTTTACCGCTGAGTAAGCCGCAAGCATATCCATATATTTATTGCCTTCCGGATCCTTTACCCAAACACCTTCCGCTTCCGCAATAACAATCGGAAGTGGGTGGTAGTTGTTCGCACCGTATTTTTTCGTTTGATCGATAATCATCTTTGATTTCGTCATATCTTTACACTCCTCGGTATACAACTTGTTTTCTTACAGCATTTCAGATGTTGTTTTACCTTGCATATGCAATTGAAGATAATCTGGACCGCCCGCTTTAGAATCTGTACCTGACATATTAAATCCACCAAATGGCTGATATCCAACAATTGCGCCTGTACATCCTCTATTGAAGTACAAGTTACCTACATGGAAATCTTCGCGCGCTTGTTCGATATGATGACGATTTTTCGTAATCACTGCACCCGTCAATCCATAATCTGTATCATTTGCGAATTCAATTGCTTCCGTGAAAGAAGAAGCTTTAGAAATCGCTACAACCGGACCAAAGATTTCTTCTTGCGAAATGCGCGCAGTCGGATCTACGTCTGCAAATACTGTAGGCGCAACGAAAAACCCTTTAGAATCGTCACCTGTACCCCCTGCAACTAGACGACCTTCTTTTCTACCAATCTCGATATACTCCATCACTTTATCGTATGCCGCTTGGTCAATAACCGGCCCCGCCAGGTTATCACCATCTTCTGGGTTACCCCATTTGAACGACTTAGTAATTTCTTCTACACGCTTTACTACTTCATCGTAGACATCTTCATGAACGATCGCACGGGAACAAGCGGAGCATTTCTGTCCACTAAAACCGAATGCGGATTTTACAATGGATTGTGCCGCAAGTTCTAGATCCGCTTCATTGTCCACTACAATTGTATCTTTACCACCCATTTCCGCAATTACGCGTTTTAGCCAAATTTGACCGTCATGCACTTTAGCTGCACGTTCGAAAATACGCGTTCCCACTTCACGAGATCCAGTGAATGAAACGAAGCGTGTAGATGGATGGTCCACTAAATAGTCACCGATTTCCGAGCCAGAGCCCGGTATAAAGTTGACCGCACCATTTGGCATACCCGCTTCTTCTAATACTTCGATAAATTTATACGCAACTACTGTAGTTGTTGATGCCGGCTTTAATAGTACAGTGTTTCCTGTAACTAGCGCTCCGACAGTCGTTCCTGCCATGATTGCGAATGCGAAGTTCCATGGAGAAATAACAACGCCTACTCCTAACGGAACGTAATCGAAACGGTTATACTCTCCCGCTCTGCTTTCTACCGGCATACCATCTTTTAATTTCAGCATTTGACGTCCGTAGTATTCTAAAAAGTCAATTCCTTCCGCAACATCCGCGTCTGCTTCATTCCACGGCTTACCCGCTTCTTTTGTCAGCAATGCAGAAAATTCGAACTTACGACGTCTAACGATTGCCGCTGCTTTGAATAAAACGTCCGCACGGAATTCTGGCTTCACTTTTCTCCATGTCTCAAATGTTTCTATTGCGGTTTCCATAGCCTTTTCAGCTAGTTCACGACTCGCTTGTGACACATTACCGATTAACTCTTCTTTATTTGCAGGGTTAATAGATGCTAACTTCTTGTCCGTCATGATCCGTTCGCCACCGATAATCAGTGGGTAGTCTTGACCTAAATAGCTTTCTACAAGTTTCAAACCTTCTTCATAGGCTTTGCGGTTGCCCTCATTTGTGAAATCTGTAAATGGTTCGTGTTTGTATGGAATCATTAGTAATCAAATCCCCCTTTTATTTTAGACGCAAAATATATTTGCATTTGGTAGCGTTTACATATATAATAATGCAAGAGTGTGTTGCGTTTTGCAAGTGTTTCAATAAAAAAGTTTTCTTTTTAGTTGAAAACATGCAGTCTAGTGAGGATTTTTTTAAGGAAGGTGTACTATATGCGCACAAATACTATGTTAGTCACTCTATGCAACCAATTCGCAGTAGATTATGCCAATATTGGGATTCACGCGGTTGATCATAGCGGAAGAACGATTATCTACAACCGTAAAATGAAAGAAATTGAAGGACTAGATCTAGAAGAAGTCAAAGATCGCTCCATTCTAGAATTATTCAACTTCGACAAAAACGAGAGCACGTTGCTAAGCGTTTTACAAAGCGGTCAGCCAGAATTACACGTTAAGCAAACGTATTGGAATTCAAAAGATATGGAAATTACGACGATGAACGATACGTATCCTATTTATCATGAGGAAGAGTTACTTGGAGCCATTGAATTCGCACAAGATATCACCGCACTAGAAAAGTATGTCATACAACCGTTACGAAGAACGAGCGGGCCAATGACATTCGATCGAATTACCGCTCAATCCGACGCAATGAAATCTATCCTATCAACAGCAGAAAAAGCGGCCAACGCAAGTCTGCCTGTTCTACTCATTGGAGAAACCGGAATAGGCAAAGACCATATTGCAGAAGGCATACATCATGCTTCTTCCACGACTGAGCGTGTATTCCATACATTCTATTGTTTAAATACCGACATCGATGCCATTCAACGACTCGAACTATTATTGCAAGAACAACCCGACATGACACTGTTTTGTGAACGTATTGATCGTTTGTCTGTTCCTTTACAAAAAACGCTAGTACATGTTTTGCAACGAGTAGACAAAAGTCATCAGTTCATCGCAAGTATTGGTGATGATCCCGTTGAATTGATCGCTTCAGGGGCGTTAGTAAAAGAGTTGTATTACTTTTTCGCTTCATTTGCAATTCGGATCCCCCCTCTTCGTAAACGCCCCGAAGATATACAACCATTTGTCGAGGCTTATATAACGAGTAGAAAAGAGATGCTCGGAACAGCGCTAGCTACAATTGATGATGAAGTTATGGAACTTTTCCATAGCTATAGTTGGCCAGGTAATTTACGTGAACTGGAGATTTTATTGGATGAAGTTTCGTCGATGTGGGCGATGGAGGAGAAGTTAACTGTAGAAATGTTGCCATCACAATTTCGAGCGAAGACGGTAAATTCTTCAAATACAGACGTACAACCTAGTGACTTTATCATTCAAAACGAATCTAAATTAGTGCCATTGGATCATTATTTACGTGAAGCTGAAACATATTATTTAGAAAAAGCGATGAAATTGCATGACGGTAATATTACAAAAACCGCAACTGCCCTTGGAATGAGCAGACAAAATTTGCAATATCGATTAAAAAAGTTAAAGAACTAAAAAATCACAGAAGCAGCTAGCTGCTTCTGTGATTTTTTAGTGACCGGATTGTTGGATCCAATCTTTTAACTTATCTTTTAGTGAGTTGAAGCCATCTGCATCTTGCTGATCTACTCGTTCTTGTAGGGATTGGCGAGGACGGTGATGATTCAAATAGGAACTTGGTGGTTCTTGTAATGCACGTATAGATAAGCTGATTTTACTTGCACTGTCATCTACGTCCAACACTTTTACTCGAACTTCTTGCCCCACTTCTAAAAATTCATGAATGTCTTTGACGAATCCGTACGTAATTTCAGAGATATGCACTAACCCTTGCGTTGAAGCATCAAGTGCTACAAACACACCGTACGGCTGGATTCCGGTAACTTTTCCGGTCAGCTCATCTCCTACTGCAAATTTGTGAGACATGCAAAACAGCTCCCAATCTATAGTAGTATCTAGTCTGCCAATATGGCCGCTTCATAGTATACCATATTTTGAAGAATTGAACAAAAAACCACCATTTGCAACAATAGTGGTTTTGTTCAATATGGTTTTAGACGATACATTTTGCTTCGTATTTTACTGCCAATAGTTTGTAAGATATATCCATACATTTTTCTAAAGGTATCCAAATTTCATAGGAATGTTCATATACCTTGCGAATACATTTCGCTAAGTCTGTCGGATGGTCGATGCGCTCGAGTTCTGACACGACGTCAGCGATTTCTACGTCATATCCATCTTCGCCCACTTGGAAAGGGTCCCATTCCTTTAACAACACAACAGCTCTTTTGTTCATTTCCATGGTTTGCATAATTCGTCACCTGATTTGTATTTTCTTTTTATCATAGCATAGCGCACTGCAAGAGCAAAGAGGGACGCCACACTTTCGACAAATTTAAAATACTTTTACGTTTGGACGCGTTTAATAGAGACCCGGAAAGATGATGTATGCCGTTTCGTTGCATTTCACTGTTGTTTGCTTCTAAAGTTAGCGAGTGGAATATTAGTCTACTACGTAGCTTGCCAACTTGAACTTAACAAAGTTGATTACGTCACCAAGTCACTTGATAACTATGAAATGTACCTTTCCAGTATTTCTTTCATACGTTCGGATACAAAAAACTGCAGACAAGTTCTCTAGAGATAGAGGTTGTCTGCAGTATAGCTTCTCGCGTCAGTCGACGGGATGTTGTGTTTTTTGATTTTGTTGACGTTCTCTCAAAATACGTTGCTCAAGCTCTTTCGTATCTTCTTCTTGCCGTTTGGACTTCTTGATGATCCAACGAAATACTAGCAGCATCAATGTCATGAAAATGACGAATGAAATGGCTGCTGGGATGTATTCTGATTTGTCTTCAGGAAAGTATAGGAATGGCATTAATAATACGAAATCCATGCTAGATCCCCCCTATTGGTGCGTCAAGCTTATTTTTGAAGAATTTCAATAGATTCGATTGAAATTTCTTCTTTTGGCTTATTGTCTCGGTTACATTTTACGCCAGCGATGTTATCGACAACGTCCATCCCTTCGATCACTTGACCAAATACTGTGTGGCGCTGATCTAGGTGTGGAGTACCGCCGTTTGCTGCATACGCTTCAGCAATTTCGTCTGGCCAACCACCTTTTTTCAATTGGTCAGGTGATGCGCCAGCTAGTCCTGCGTTTTGAACGATGAAAAATTGACTTCCGTTCGTATTCGGTCCAGCATTCGCCATTGATAGCGCGCCGCGAATGTTGAATAGATCCATTGTGAATTCATCTTCGAATGTGTTACCGAAGATGCTTTCTCCACCCATACCAGTTCCAGTCGGGTCTCCACCTTGAATCATGAAATCAGGAATTACACGGTGGAAGATGATGCCGTTGTAATAGCCGTTTTCAGCGTGAGTTAAGAAGTTCTCAACTGTTTTCGGTGCTTTTTCTTTAAAGAGCTTTATTTTGATAGGCCCCATTGTTGTATTCATGATAACTAGCGCTTCGTTTTCTGCTACTTCATTTGATAATTGCGGGTACATGGAATTCCTCCTTTGATTTACGTACGTTGTTAATTTCTACTCTGTTTTGTGCATAAAAACAGTCTACCATAGATAGTTGGAAATTTCGATATTTGTACTTGTGACAGTTAGTTGACAATACGCAAGTCTAAACGGTTTCCTTCGCTTACCGAATTGTTTTATACTAGTGCATATACAAATTCATGAGGGTGGTCCAAATTTGAGTAGACATAAGAAGAATTTTATTATCATCTGGGTGACCAACTTTCTTGTTGCTGGTACGATGACGATGATCATGCCTTTTCTTTCGCTATATATAGAGACTTTCGGAGATTTCTCAGAAGAATATGTTCAAAAGTGGGCTGGATTGATTTTTGGAGCTACGTTCATTACGGCTTTGATCATGTCACCTATTTGGGGACGGTTCGCTGACCGTTATGGGTTTAAGCCAATATTGCTAATTAATGGTTTTGGAATTGCGATTTCCGTATTTTTGATGGGATTTGTTGATTCAGTTGGAGCCTTTCTTGTATTACGGTTAGTGAATGGCTTAGTGACCGGTTTCTTGCCAACTTCTTTAGCATTCATTTCGTCACAGACGCCACGTGAACAAGCAGGTAAAATGCTTGGTACGTTACAGATGGGCGGCGTTGCGGGGATGTTGTTCGGTCCTGTATTAGGTGGGCTGATGGCAGATAGTTTCGGCTTTAGTTATACGTTCATCATCACATCGGTTTCTGTTGTTATTGCCGCGTTGCTTGTATTGGTTGGTATTAAGGAAGAACATCGAGTCAAAACTCGGAAAGTCGTAGCCTATTCTCGGAAAGTGATTTTAGTCGGATTGTTTAAGCACCGTTTAATGTTCAATGTGATGATCGTTACCACGTTGATTCAAGTCGGGAACTTCAGCATTCAGCCTCTCCTTTCGCTGTATGTCGCGGATTTGACGCACGCTGCCACTAACGTTGCCTTCCTTGCCGGATTGACATTTAGTGCAACTGGACTAGGAAATTTATTATTCGCTCGTCTGTGGGGGAAATTTGGAGATGACTTTGGTTATGAAAAAGTACTAGGGATTTTGCTCATCCTGTCTTTCCTCTTCATCATTCCGCAAGCCTTCGTTTCCTCACTTTGGCAACTGATTTTACTGCGTTTCTTATTCGGTATTTCAACTGGTGGGATGATTCCAATTACAACCGCACTCGTCAGACGCGAAGCACCGCTTGAAGTGCAAGGTGAAGTAATGGGTTATAACACCAGCTTCCGTTTCCTCGGCAACATCATCGGTCCTATGTTCGGCGGGATCGTCAGCGGCTATATCGGAATTCCAGCCGTCTTCATCGTCACGGGTGTATTGTTCGTCATCGGTTATGCGTTCCTAACCTACGCGATTAAACGACCTACCCAAGACTTCGAACACTATTTGGAAGACCAACAACTCGCCAGCAATCACAAGGTGTAGAGTACACTTAACATATAAACTGTAGACAAACTCTCGAAATATAGAGTTTGTCTACAGTTTTTAGTTTGTAAGGCCGACTATGGCTAATCGGGATTTCCGTTCCAAGCGGACGCTAAATGCTTGTGTTCCTAACGCTACTCTGTTACTCACAAAAACCATTCTTCGTGAAAACTTTTCCTGCGGGAGTGACCGCTCTGCCCGACAATCTCTACATAAGAATGTAGATAATAATTCTGTTTTCTCACCCCCCTTGGAAGTTTATGTTATATTTCATGCAATACACTATGGACTTTTTCTCGCAGGTAAGGAGGTAGCCCTTTGAGGCAGTTACTTGGTTTATTGATCACGCTCACATGTTTTCCACTACTATTATTCATCCAAAATCAAATACAAGCTGAGGTCGTGCAGACGGAGACGCTTCATGAGAATATTCGCGAAGCTGTGCAACTGCAAGCGCCCGTCATCGAAGCACCCGTTCAGATGACAGACCGCAACGGGCAAATGTTTGCGGAAGAGTATGTCGAGTGGCGACGCCCGATTGACTTGAAAGAGATGACATTCTTCACGCGACAAGTATTCCTACAAAGTGAAGACCGCTCATTTTATGAACATCGCGGATATGACATCGCCGCCATCATCCGTGCTTTTACGATCAATGCTGCGGCAGATGATAAACGGCAAGGAGCGTCCACAATTACGCAGCAAGTTGTACGTATGCGTTATTTAACGACTGAGAAAACGTATGAGCGAAAGTTTAAGGAGTTATTTCTTGCAGCCGAACTAGAGAAACAATCATCCAAAGACGAGATTCTTGAAATGTATTTGAATGAAATGTACTTTGGCAATCGTGTGTACGGCATTGGCGGTGCCGCTACTTACTATTTCAGCAAGCCTCTGGAGAAATTAAACGAAGGTGAAATCGCCTTTTTAGCAGCAATTCCGAATAACCCTTCCCTGTATGATCCATTGAAACATTTCGATCGAACGAAAGAGCGTCAAGAACGTATGCTGAATGTACTCGTCAAACAGCAAATCATTACGGCTGAGCAGTATGAAGAATACCATCAATTGCCGATTAAACTGCACATCAAGAAAAAAGAACAAGATTTTCCGATGTACAGCTCGTATGTATTGGAAGAACTCAAACAACTCATTGCACGTTCAGAAGGTTTGGACACCTCCCTTTTAAAGGCAAAAACGATGGAAGAACGACAACGCTTGCAAAACGCAATCAACCAACGTGCAAGAGAGATTATCGGACAAGGGCTAATCATAGATACAGCACTAAACCCATCAAAGCAACTCCATGACCAAAACAGGCTTTCCGCGCTCTTGGGCAATAGCGGTGTACAAGCTGGAGCCGCCATCATCGACAATGAAGCGCGTGAAATCGTCAGCCTCTATGCAGGTACAGGGTATAAGAAAACAGATTTCAATCGTTCCTACCAAGCCGTTCGTCAGCCAGGGTCAGCGATTAAACCACTGCTCGTCTATGCACCATTTTTTGAAAGCGGACCGTTTCATGCAGACACCCCGATTAACAGTAGTAATATTTGTATTCAAGGGTATTGCCCCCGCAATTTCGGCAATTATCAATTCGGTACGACATCTATTCGGGAAGCATTTATCAATAGTTACAATACAACAGCTGTTCGTTTGTTGCAGCGCGTAGGCATCGACAATGCGTTTGCTCATTTGAAGCCCTTCAGCTTTCAACATGTATCAGCGGAAGACTATGGATATCCAGCCGCATTAGGTGGGTTTTCAAAAGGTGTGACACCGCTAGAGCTTGCGAGTGCCACGACCAGTTTCATAGACGGTATGTATTCAACGCCACATGCGATACGAGCGGTGAAAGACCTAGACGGCAACATCCTATACAAATGGAATGAATCACCGAAAAACGTTTGGTCTTATTCCACAGTCAATAGCATTCGTTCGTTAATGCAGGACGTTGTGCTGAACGGTACGGGGCAAGGAATTTCCCACTCGACTAGTTATACCGGTGCAAAAACTGGTACAACCGATTCTTATAAAGACTTATGGGTCACCGGTATGAACGACCACTATACATCCGCTGTTTGGATTGGGTACGACAAACCAGCCCCTCTCCCTACACTGCGCGCTCAAAATTTGCATCTTCGAGCTTTTTCCTCCACGATGCGCGAATAACCCCCTGCTGTTCCGAATTCCGGAGTACCAGGGGGTTTTTCACTTGATTGGATTAGAAAAAGGAACACTAGCCAAAACGCCATTATACAAACGGATTAAAATATAGACGAGCACTGCCAATAAGACACTCCACACAATGATTTGAAAGAATATCAAGCCAATTGTATGGGTCAGAGACATAAAAGGACTTACTTTATATACGACATAAATGAAGTAGACAAATGAGGTGATGATGAAAATAAGCACCATTGTATTCCACGACTGAATACCTGCCACCGAAGCAAGAGCACCGATAAAGTAAATGACGGCTCCAGACTTTGATGCACTATAGGACGCATTCGCTTCTTCTCTTAAAAAGAACAACAACGCAGTTTCGTGAATGGTCACAGCGATTAACTTAAGCGCGGCGAATACCATGAAAAACACTAATGTATACACTGTCAATAAAAAGATACGTAGCTGGAAATCAGATAAAAACTCACGCATTCCTTGATATAGCCCAATTTCTTTAAATAAGATTATGGATTCCCCTACACTGTATACGCCAAACGTCAAACTGAATAACACGACAGTGACGAAAGGTAAATAACCAAACAAATACGGATTTTTCATAAGACACCTCAAAAATAAATTTTTACCCACCTAATAATATAAGAAGGAAGTCGAATAAAGCAATAATTGGTCAGTTGTTGACTATGCAATTTAAAATGTTTTGCGCTATACTAACAAATACGTCCACGCATATGCCTCTGGACTATTAATTATATAAAGAAATTGTATGGAAGGAGGATTCTTTTGGAATTCGTGTTATTGATTTTTTTACCTGTGATTTTCGCGATACTCGTTCCTTTTGTTTATAAGTATATCAAGGGAATACATACGGGTTGGCTAGTGTTACTTGTCCCACTAGCATTGTTCAGCTACTACCTTAGCTTCATGCCGCTGATGATGGATGGTGGTCATGCTATATCTGAACTAAAATGGATTCCGTCACTTGGAATTACGTTTACTTCTTACATAGATGGTCTTAGTTTATTATTCACGTTATTAATTACCGGTATTGGTTCATTGGTTGTATTGTACTCTGTTTTCTACATGGATAAGCAAAAAGAAGACCTAGGTAGCTTTTATGTCTATTTACTACTCTTCATGACCGCTATGTTAGGTGTTGTACAGTCAGACAATACGATAACGCTTTATCTGTTTTGGGAACTAACATCTATTTCATCATTCTTATTGATCGGCTTTTGGTATACGCGTGACAAATCACGTTTTGGCGCATTGAAATCGATGATGATTACCGTTTTCGGTGGTTTGATGATGCTTGGGGGTTTCACATTACTCAGCATTATGGGTAATACGTTCTCCATTCGGGAATTAATCGCACAAGCACCAGAATTAGTAAACCACCCTTACTTCACGTTAGCGTTACTACTAATCTTGCTTGGTGCATTTACGAAATCTGCGCAGTTTCCGTTCTATATTTGGTTGCCTGATGCAATGGAAGCGCCTACTCCCGTCAGTGCGTATTTACACTCCGCTACGATGGTTAAGGCGGGAATTTATTTGGTCGCACGTTTTACACCGATTTTCGGTACGTCGTCCACATGGATTTGGCTCGTTACAGGCATCGGTCTACTAACGTTATTCTGGGGTTCTTTTTTCGCTGTAAAGCAAACTGATTTGAAAGCAATCCTAGCATTCTCTACCGTAAGTCAGCTCGGATTGATCATGTCTTTGCTTGGCGCAGGTGCAATTTCTTATCATACGACGGAAGCGATGTTCGCGCTTGCTACGTATGCAGCAATTTTCCACTTGATCAACCATGCAACCTTTAAAGGCGGACTATTTATGATCGCGGGAATTATCGATCACGAAACGGGTACCCGAGATATTCGTAAACTTGGTGGATTGATGAGTGTTATGCCAATAAGTTTTACGGTTGCATTAATTGGTTCATTTTCGATGGCGGGCTTACCTCCATTTAATGGATTCTTAAGTAAAGAGATGTTCTTGGATTCCATGGTTGCCCTTCAACATTTTGAACTATTCAATTTTGATACATGGGGTATCTTATTCCCGATTATTGCTTGGGTTGCAAGCGTATTCACGTTTACGTATAGTTTGTATTTCGTTTTGAAAACGTTTGTAGGTCAGAAGAATTTCGAACAGTTGCCAAGACAGCCACATGAAGCGCCGATTGGTATGCTTCTTTCGCCTATGATTTTGGCTAGTTTGGTACTTATCTTTTTCTTCATTCCAAACCTTGTCGGTAAATGGATTATCAAACCCGCTGTGATGGCTGTGCAGCCTACATTGTATGCAAGCCCTGAAGCCGTCGATGTTCATGTACTGGCATGGCACGGTTTTGGCTCAACCGCTCTTTGGTTGACTGTCGGTATCGTAATTGTCGGTTCGTTACTATACGTGACGATTCCAAAATGGCAACCATTGTATAAAATCCAACCCGCAAAACTTTCGCTAAATGAAGGCTATGATGCCTTGATGCGCGGAAGTGAAAAGGGAATGAATCGCATGTCACGTTTGTATATGGATGGCGTAATTCGGACCTATTTACTGTATATGTTCGCATTTCTTTCCGTCACGATGATCGCGGTATTGTTCATCAAAGATGCGTTTGTTATCGATATGACTAGCTTCACTGCGCTTTCACTTTATGGCGTACTGAATGCCGTCATTTTGGTATTGGCTGTTGGCTTCGTTGTGTTTGCTAAATCTCGTTTAGCAGCGATTATTGCACTTGGTGGTGTCGGCTATTCTGTCGCGCTATTCTTTGTTATTTTCAAAGCACCCGACTTAGCTTTGACGCAACTTGTTATTGAAACGGTTTCAGTCGCATTGTTCTTGCTAGCGTTCAAGCACTTACCTGCACTAAGTTCACACGGTGAAACTGCGAAGACAAAAATCGTTAACTTCGTTGTTGCTTTGAGCGTTGGTGTCATGGTGACATTAGTCGCCCTATCGAGTCACTCTCAAAAATTGATTCCTTCAATTTCACAGTATTATAAAGATACGGTCGCAACGGAGGCGGGAGGCGGAAATATCGTCAACGTCATTCTCGTAGATTATCGTGGATTTGATACATTTTTTGAGATCGGGGTACTGGCAATTGCCGGAATCGCGGTACTCGGTATGATCCGCTTGCGTGTATCGAGAAAGGAGACTACTGATGAAAACAAATGATGTCATTTTACAAACCACAGCTAAAGTAGTGTTTTTCATCATCTTCTTATTCTCGATTCACATTTTCTTCACAGGACATTATGCACCCGGTGGAGGATTCGTTGGTGGTCTTTTGACGACCGGTGCCATTGTACTCTTGTTATTGGCGTTTGATTTGCGGACCATTCAGCAAATTTTGCCATTTAACTTTACCGTCGTCACAGCGATTGGTTTAGTATTGGCGCTCGCTACGGCCGCAGGTTCAATCTTTTTCAATGTACCGTTTTTCACACACGCTTATGACTATTTTACGTTGCCGTTGTTCGGGAAAACTTCTCTACATACAGCCATGTTGTTCGATAGTGGTGTGTATTTAGTAGTCGTCGGCTCCGCCATTACGATTATTCAATCGATTGGAGGAGATGACTGATGGAACTAGTACTTTCGATCATTATCGGTGTGTTATTTACAGCGGCTGTTTACTTGATACTTTCTCGGAGCTTATTGAAAGTAATTTTAGGAACAGGATTGCTAAGTCACGGTGCGCACTTACTGATTTTAACGATGGGCGGACTTGGTGGTATGGCTCCTCCAGTGTTAATTGATGGAGTAACAGATTTTGCTGATCCCCTACCACAAGCTTTGATCTTAACAGCAATCGTCATCAGCTTTGGTGTAACTGCTGTGATGCTCGTTATGGCGTATCGTATGTATGCCGTGCACAAAACAGATAATATGAATGAATTGAGAGGGAATGATGAACATGATTAATCTTCTTTTATTTCCGATCATTATTCCTTTCTTTTTCGCGATGGTTTTATTGTTTTTCAAAGAGCAGGTGGTCGTCCAGAGAGTTGTAACATTGATCGGATTGGCTCTCAGTCTAGTTGCCTCTTGTTGGCTTGTCGCGACAGTGAAAGTAGAAGGAATCCAAACTGTGACTCTCGGAAGCTGGCCTGCACCGTTCGGAATTACGATGGTGTCAGACATGTTTTCCGCACTGCTAGTCACTACTACTATTTTACTCACTTTCTTTATTGTGGTGTATAGCTTTAAATCCATTGGAGTAGAAAGAGAGAAATTCTTCTACTATCCGGCGATTCTATTCATGATTACGGGAATCAATGGTGCATTTACAACAGGTGATATTTTTAATATGTTCGTATTCTTTGAAGTGTTTCTCATCGCTTCTTACTTACTGATTGTCCTTGGCGGCGAGAAAAGACAGCTTCGAGAATCGATCAAATATATTTTAGTGAATGTCATTTCCTCCGCACTTTTCGTCATCGCGGTTGCTTATCTATACTCCGTGGTTGGTACATTGAGTATGGCCGACATTGCTATGAAGATTGCAGAAATTAACCAACCAGGAATTATCTCCGTTATTGCGATCTTATTTTTGATCGTCTTCGGGATTAAGGGTGCGATTTTCCCATTATATTTCTGGTTGCCAGGTTCGTACGCAGCTCCACCTATTCCTGTATTGGCGTTGTTCGGTGCGCTGCTGACGAAAGTTGGTGTCTATGCGATTACGCGTACATATACGTTATTCTTCGTGCATGATATAGCATTTACGCACCAATTCTTGCTTGTACTGTCGTTGTTGACGATTGTAGCAGGCTGTATCGGAGCGCTTGCGTATTTCGATTTAAAACAAATTATTATTTACAACATCATTATCGCAGTAGGTGTCATTCTGTTTGGTGTAGCTCAGATGAACACTACAGGTATGGAAGGCGCTGTCTATTATTTAATTCATGATATGTTAATCAAGGCCGCTTTGTTTGTCTTGATTGGGATTATCATTTATATAACTGGCACTTCGAATTTACGCGAAATGGGTGGGCTTATTAAGACACACGCGTCGCTTGGATGGTTTTATCTGATTGCAGCATTCGGCTTAGCTGGGATTCCGCCACTGAGTGGATTCCTTGGTAAATTGCTTATTATCAAAGGTGGTTTTGAAGCAGATCATACAGTCGGTAGTATTGTTATCTTGGCTTCCAGTTTAATCGTCTTGTTATCTGTGATTCGGATCTTTATCTACGCTTTCTGGGGCGAACCGACTCAACCATTACCAGTGACGAACAAAGGGACGTACCGTGCGATGATGATGCCTGCTGTTGCTCTTGTCGTTCTTACGATTGCGTACGGTGTTGGTGCAGAATGGCTTATGCCTTACATGTCGGATGCGGCTAACGTGCTTACAGATCCGTCCATCTATATTGATGCGGTGCTAAAGGAGTAGATGTCATGGCTTTTCAGATACTATTAAATTTCTTCATTGCTGTCGTTTGGATGTTCATGACAAGTTCATTGACACCTTCCACGTTTATCATTGGATATATTATCGGATTGTTAATGATAATTATGACGCGACGTTATTTCAAACATCGCCTGTACATTTGGCGTATATGGTCCGCTGTTAAATTGACTTCTATTTTCTTGAAGGAGTTAATCCTGTCGAATATCTCGGTGCTACTGTTGATCATTAAACCTGACCTCTCTAAGATGCAACCGATGATTTTTGCGCTACCGACTGAACTTGAACAGGACTGGGAAATTACGTTGTTATCAAGCTTGATCACGTTGACTCCTGGAACAATGGTTATCCATGTTTCAGATGATCAGCGGACGTTATATATTCACGCAATCGATGTCGAAGATGTGGATGAAGCAATCGATTCTATTAAAAACACATTCGAGAAAGCGATTATGGAGGTGAGACGGGGATGACTATGTTTTACTCAGTATGTCTAGTGTTAGTGTTTCTTTCTATGCTCGGATTACTCTATCGTGTCTGGAAAGGCCCATCTACACCTGACCGGCTCATTGCACTGGATGCGATTGGCGTAATGCTCATCTCCGCTATCGCCTTGCTTTCTATCTTGTTTGACACACCGTTCTTTATTGATGTGATTTTATTGATTGCGATTATGTCATTCATCGGCACCGTGTCCTTCTCGAAATTTATTGAGAGAGGAGAGATCATCGAACGTGGATCTGATCGCTAATATCATTATTGTGTCACTCGTCATAGTGGGAATCATCTTTACGATTGTCACAGTCATTGGGATTTTACGATTACCTGACGCGTATACACGTTCGCACGCAGCATCAAAAAGTGCAACGCTTGGCGTCATGAGCGTGTTACTCGGTGTGTTCTTTCACTTTTGGTGGAATGAAGGACACTTCAGTATTCAGTTATTGCTCGGGATTGCATTTTTGTTCATCACGTCTCCAATTGGCGGTCACTTGATGGCGCGCGCAGCGTATATGTCGGGTGTTGAGCCTACTAAATTAACGATTGGCGATGCTTTGAAAGTAGACCTAAAAAAGCAACGTGAAGAAATGAAAAAAAACACGCAGAAGGATTAATCCTTGCTGCGTGTTTTCTTGTTTAATAGTATGGATAGTATGGATAGTATGGTGGATAATACGGTGGGTAATACGGTGGGTAGTACCCTCCATATCCACCGCCGTAACCTCCGCCGTAGCCGTAGCTAGGGAAAATAGCATTGCCTAAAAATCCACCGACCAGGCCTCCGAGGAACGGACCGCCAAAACCGAAGCCCCCACTACCACCGAAACCTCCTCCAAAGCCACCGCCATGGTGACCACCGTGACCACCTCTATAATTGTTTCTCGACATATATACTCCCCCTTTCCCTTTATCCTATGCCCAAGATAAATAGTGGTTTGGGGAAAGTGCCTATATGTGTTTATTCCTGTTCTTCTACAGCCAAGCGCTCGACGAATGTTGCAAGCGTACGAACCATCACGCCCGTTCCTCCTTTAGGCCCGAGAACGTGCGGACTCGCTGCGTCTGATGTTCCTGCGATGTCTAGATGAATCCACGGTGTATCTCCCGCGAATTCTCCTACGAAACCGCCACCGAAAATCATGTGTCCATCGCGTCCAGGTGAATTGTTCAAATCAGCTACTTGGCTTTTACGAATTCTCTTCTTATCACTTTCCGTCAATGGCAACTGCCAGACGAATTCCCCTGTCTCTTCTGCAGCCTCTTCAAACCGTTTGTAGAAGTCTTGATCATTCGTCAATGTTCCGGTTTTATCGTTACCCAAGGCGACGATCACACCTCCTGTGAGCGTCGCTACGTCGATCAAATATTCAGCGCCTGCTTGCTTTGCATAAGTCACCGCATCCGCTAGTACCAAACGCCCTTCAGCATCTGTATTTAACACTTCAATCGTCTTTCCACTTAAAGATGTAATGACATCATCCGGTTTAAAAGCTGTACTGGAAATCATATTATCCGTCGAAGCGATAACCGCAATAACATTTTTCTTCGGGCGTGACTCCCCAATAATGCACATAGCGCCTAGCACAGCCGCTGCGCCCCCCATATCACCTTTCATACCAACCATACCTTCACGTGGCTTCAGCGAGTAGCCACCCGTGTCGTAAGTGATTCCTTTACCGACTAACCCGATAACGTCTTCCCATTGTTCAGTCGCTTGGTATTTTAAAACGATCAGCTGTGGTTCTTCTACAGACCCTTGATTGACAGCGAGAATCGCACCCATGCCCAACTCTTCCATTTCCGCTCTGCCTAACACGTCGATTTCAAAATCATAGCTTTCCGCTAATTCACGTGCGTAGTCTGCCATTTTAGTTGGCGTTAATAGATTCGGTGGCACATTAACTAGTGTCCGTGCTTCGTTCACGGCATAGCCACTAATCATACCGACTTCCCCTGCCGTTTTGACTTCTTGCTCGTCTGCGGTAGTAATAAACGTTACCGTAGTCAATGCTACATCGACTTCATTGGATGAAGTTTGGAACCCTTCGTATGTGTATGCCCCCATACTAATTCCTTCTGCTACTAAATAAGCGACATCAACACATGTTAACTTTTCATTACAGAAAGGTGCTGTCCATACAGCAATCGATCGTACGCGGTCTGTTTGCACTTGTTTACCTACTGTGGCAAATAGTTCACGCATGCGTTGCTCCGTTAACTCTTTTTGCTTACCGACCCCAACAAAGTATACACGTTCATAATTTTTCTTCGATAATGCAGGCATCTTTGTTAGTTGTTTGAAATCTTGCTTTATATCCCGTGACTTTATCCATTCGGGTAACGATGGGTGAAAAGCTTCGACAACATCATCCCAGCCTTCTATGTTCTCCGGATGATCGGGCACCCCAATAACCAATACTTCAACTTCTTGCTGTTCTAGTGTGGACGCTGTTTCAACTGTAATCATTTGATAATGTCCTCCCTTTTCTATACAACATTTCCCCTACAGTATAGACTAGTGAGATGTACCGTTCCAATAACAAGGATTATTGTTTAAACCTACGATTGCAGGAGGTTTATGGTATACTATCCCTATTATCTTGTCTGAAAGGGAGTCGAATCATTTGGCTATTTTTGAAAACGTACCGCTCCTCGCAGCGTTATTTGCCATTCTATTTGCTCAGTTTGTTAAAATTCCGATTCACTTTTTATTGACACGTAAACTCGACTTTGGACTTATGACGTCTACAGGCGGCATGCCAAGTTCTCACTCAGCCGCTGTTACCGCACTCACAACTGCCATTGCTTTTGAAGTGGGTCTAGACTCACCTTTGTTCGCGGTATCCGCTATTTTCGCGGTGATTGTCATGTTCGACGCGACGGGGATACGTTACCAAGCGGGTCAACAAGCCGTCATCATCAATCAAATGCGCTCCGATTTCCAAATATTCGTAGAAGATATTAAGGGCTGGCCTCAAAAAGACAACGAAACAAAAATACAAGAGCTCAAGACCTTACTCGGTCACAAGCCAAACGAAGTATTCTTCGGCGCCCTAACCGGCATCGCCATCTCCATTATTACTTATTCTTGGATTTTGTGAGCATCAAAAGAAAATGGATGATACTGTGACGCTCAATAACTACAATGAAATCTTGAAGTAACAGCATTCGTCAATTTCTTTTACACAAAAAAACACCAATGAGAAATTCTCACTGGTGTTTTTCTGCGTTAAATCGTCAAAACATTTGATAGCCTTGCTTGCGTAGGGCCTTCATGACGAATCCAGCGATGATCGCACCGACAAGACCACTCGCCAAGATGACAATATCTACTACATGAAGCGACATAATATTTGCACCTAGTTCACTAAAAGCATGGGCTGGTTTGGTAATGTAATGAAACATCGGTACATCGTCAATAATGAAAATGACGATAATTGGATAGACGATTGCCATAAGCCACGTCATGCGTAACAGCATATTGATTAAGAAACCAATACCAAAGAACATAACAATAAATATTAAGATCGATAGCAATACTTGCGCTATGGATATAGTTTGCATTACCGATAACCTCCAGTTCATCACTTCAACATTTTACAGCATGGTGCATCGGCTTTCAATAGAATGAGATAGACAACATGAGCCGTTCTTTTCAGTTGTCATGAAATCTTAAAATATGAAACTTCAAATTTAGAAGTAAACCGAACGTCAAAGTTGACTTAACAGACGTTACATTGAAGTTGACATAAAAAAGACTGTAGACACTCCTTGACTAAGAGTTTGTCCACAGTCTCAAACATACGCTATGACAGGTGTTTCTTACAAAATGTTAAATTTACCTTTTTTGATTGTTAATCCGACACCGCCTACCATGAATAGTGCGCGGTTATCGATCATTTTCTTCATGAATGAAGCTTTTTTACCAGTCAATTTCTTATCGAATACGACACCAATCGCATCGTCATCACCTAATGAACAAACACTACCTTTTAGATCAGGTACGAATTCCATTGTCGGCTTGCCTTGGATCAACGAGATAATGTTTTTTGCACATACATCACCTTGTTGCATCGCAATTTGAGCTGTTGGCGGGTATGGACGATTGATTGCTTCGTTAATCATTAGGGAACAGTCACCGATTACGAACACATTATCAAAGCCAGGTGCGCGTAAATCTTTATTTACTTTAACTCTAGCACGCATATTTTCGATTCCAGACTCTTCGATTAAACGGTTACCACGTACACCCGCTGCCCATACAACTGTTCCAGCTTTGATGAATTCGATATCATCTTCGCCTTCACCAGTTTTAATCATAACACCTTCCGCAGTAGCCTCAACAACCGGTGTACCGATTGAGAATTCTACTCCTTTAGCGCCTAATTGTCTAACGGCATATTCAACAAGTTCTGGGTCAAATCCCGGTAATACCATAGGTGCTGCTTCTACACAAAGGATGCGTACTTTTTTAGCAGGTACGTCATATTCCTTACATAGTTCTGGCACACGGTTACCTAGTTCACCTAGATATTCAATTCCTGTGAAACCAGCTCCACCAACAATGATTGTTAAACGGCTATCGTCTTTAACTTCTTCCGTTGACCATGTAGCGAATTGATATTCCATATGATCACGAATTTGACGAGCTGCTTTCACGTTAGCGATAGACAGTGCGTATTGGTCAAGCCCTTTAATACCGAATGTTTCACCTTCGAAACCAAGAGCGATTACTAAGTAGTCATATGTATGCGAACCAAGGTTTGTCTTCACATTTTTCGCTTCAACATCAATACCTGTAACTTCTGCTTCGATGAATTTCACTTTGTTACTGTTGATGACACTAGCAATATCATAACGAACTTGCTCTGGTGTCAGAGTACCAGCTGCTGCTTCATGCAACCATGTAGATTCATAATGATAGTCATTTTTATTGATTAGGACGATGTCAGCTTCGTCTGCACCTAATGACTTTTGTAAATTAACAACAGTCATCAAACCACCGTATCCTGCACCCAATACTAAGATTGTCGGTCTTTTCACGTAAATCAAAACCACCTTTAAGTTTATTAAATGCCGAGTACGTGTAAAAACGATCAATCAATGGTTTTACGCGGTATCGGCATTTAGTTTTAATATGATATAACTTCCTACTTAATATTAGACCTTTTGGGCACTATTTTCAATAGGATTCTAATAGTGCAAATAATCAATTACACCTGCAATTTTGCAAATACTATTTTATTCGCAATCTGCCGGTGTTCCCGCTTTTTGTGCAGTACGGAATGACGTGCCACATCCACAATTTGCAATCGCGTTTGGATTGTCGATGGTAAAGCCCCCGCCCATTAAAGATTCTTTATAATCCACTTTCGTACCAGCCAAAATTGCTGCATCTTCACCTTTAACAAGTACCGGAATATCATGTTGCGTATAAAATACATCATCTTCTTCCTTTTCTGCTGCAAAACCAAGTCCATATGTTAATCCGCTACATCCGCCACCATTGACAGATACGCGTAAATAAGAGCCTTCTTCTTCATTATGAGTCATCATTTTCTTTACGTGAAATGCTGCTGCTTCTGTAATTTCTACTGGATTATTCATTAACCTCACTCACTTTCCACGATTTGTTCTATCATATCAATCCTCTTCACCGAATTGCAAACAAATACCCCCACACCAGGACTATTTTGCTGTATACTAAGTCTTAGGTATGAAAGGAATGAGTATAGTGAAAATTAGCCCATTTTATGAAAAGAAAATGCAATGTTTGCTATGCAAAGAGCATTTTCCAACTACCCGCATTCGTTCACGTCAAGCAAGAGTATCCAATCACGAAAGTGATTTTAGGCCTATATATATTAATAAGGAAATAAATCCTCTATTCTATAATGTTGCCGTTTGTCCCCATTGTGGCTTTGCTTACACGGATGATTTCTCGTCTTATTTTGCGCCTGGTACAAAAGAAATGATAGCCAAAAATATTACATCCAAATGGCGCAGTCGGTCATTTGGTGAATCTCGCACACAAGAACAAGCAATAGAAGCGTATAAGCTAGCTTATTTAAGTGCGTATTTCAAAAAGGAAAAGCACTTGACGATGGCGGGGTTCATTCTGCGGATTGCTTGGTTATATCGCGAAGCGAATGAGACAGAGCAAGAATTACATTATATACGAATTGCGCGTGATCTCTATCTAAAGGCGTTCGCACAAGGCGACTATGTCGGAACGCAAATGTCAGAAACACGCGTACTGTATCTCATTGCTGAACTTTCATGGCGGATTGAGGATCGAACGGAAGCCATTAAAAATTTCTCGCTCGTATTAAAGACTCAAAAAACATCTAATGAACCGAATATCATCCGATTAGCAAAAGACCGTTGGCAAGAAATACGCGATAACGAAACGGTAAATAGGTAAATAAAATAGCCGAATAAGGAAAGCCGTGCGAAGAAGATTTCACTTCTTTGCACGGCTTTCAAAATAAATGGTAAGTTATTAAAAGACCTGTTCTACCTCTACAACGCCTGGAACTTCTTCAAGCAACGCACGTTCAATACCTGCTTTTAATGTGATCGTTGAGCTTGGGCACGTACCACATGCACCGAGTAAACGTAATTTAACGATACCTTCATCAATGTCCACAAGTTCGCAATCCCCTCCATCACGCAAAAGGAATGGGCGCAATTTATCTAGGACTTCTTTTACCGGCTCGTATAATTTCGTATCTGTTGTCATTGTAATCAACCTCTCCTTTCCTTATACTTATTATAAACTGCCGAGCAGAAAAAATCCAATAATGAATCGGAGGATTGATTTTCATGTCACAATCACCAGTAAAAATTGAAGTCTATGGAGCCGAAGTTATCTGCGCAAGCTGCGTCAATGCCCCTTCTTCTAAAGATACGTACGAGTGGCTTGATGCCGCGCTTTCCAGAAAGTATCCTGACCAGCCTTATACAATTACGTACATTGATATTGATCAAGAAATTCCAGAGGCTTATCAACAAGAAATTGCTAAAAAAATTCATGAAGATGAGTACTTTTATCCACTCGTTATGATCAATAATAAGATGGTTGGCGAAGGTCACATCCAGCTAAAACCTGTTTATCGCGCAATGGAGGAAAATGGCTACCATGCAGGATAAAATGATAATCTCCTCGATTAATTGAGAAATGTGCTGTCCATTATGCCATCTAGTTGAAAACGTGCGACCAGTATTTTGGCTGGTCGCTTTTTGTTAGACATCTTTTATATAAATTGTCCAGCCATACCTATTGCGTAATTGTTCAGCTGCTTTTTCCGCCGCTTGTTTCGTCTTAAAGGTTCCGGTGACCAATCGGTATTCGGTCGTAGTTTGATTGTCCGTTCCAGCATTTCCTGCCTCTACTGTTTTTTTCTTCAACTTATAGTAAGCAGCCAATCCATCTGCGACCGCCACTCCTTGCGCAATCAATCGGTCGGATGATCGTAACGCTTGTATATCGGTCAACGAATCGTAAAAGCCGCCTTCAATTAAAATGGCGGGCATATTGGACTCTCTTAGTACATGCAAATTTCTTTTCTTAATTCCCCGATCGCGTAAGCCCATCGCTTGAACAACTTTCGGATGAATTAGCTCTGCTAATTGGAATGACGTTTTACTAGCGGTTGGGTAAACAAGCGTCTCCACCCCACCCCAATTTCCCCACTGCCCCGTATTCGCATTATGATGAAAAGATATTAACACATCTGCCTTCCATTGATTAGCCCGGTTGGTACGTTCCTCCAACGGCTGATCTATTTTACCGCTTGCATCATCTAAGCGGAGTAAAGAAACATTTTCATACTCGTTTAGTCTTGCCATACAAGCTAATAGCACTTGATTATTAAAAAACCATTCTCTTTCTCCTGTTGGCGAACGTTTCCCAGCTGTATTAAAGCCATGGCCCGCATCTAAAGCAATTTTCACCATTCCATTCACCTCCTACATCTTTCCTTCTAATTTATGAAATCTTAAGGGTAAGTGTATGTATTTTAAGGCAATAGAAAAAGTGCCTAAGTTTATTGGAGACTTCGTTTGTTTTAATTAGTTTCTAGGATTTCTCTTCAATTTCGACAAATCTAGGATATAATTAAAGAGAAGAACAATCATAGGGGGTAATGAGATTGAATGAGTCAAAAAAGCCACTATTGAAAAGATGGTGGTTCATCATGCTCATCGTAATTTCCGCTTTTAGCTTTACGCTAGGCGTTTTGGACTCAAAAAATAAACGAGCGAGCGAAGGGGAACTTCCCATAGAAGAACAGTTAGTAAAAAAGATTAAATATATAGATGAAGCGACAATAAATGAAAGTGGATTGTTGACAATGGTTTCTATCATTACTTCTACAACAGAGGACGTTTCTATTGCCCCTTCCTCTATCAATTGGGCTTTCAAGACTATGCAAGCAGCATTTGAATATCCAGACGTTGCACAAGTGAACATTCTTATAAAAGTAACAATCATTCACGAAAAAGGAAATTCAACAATGAAAGATCTAGCGAGCATCCTTTATACTCGCGACGAATTTGAAAATACGTCATTTGAAAAGTTCTCCAAAATAGCAAGTAACCAATAATGGTACATATATTGCATAGCAGTAGGTAAAGCATGTCGCTAAAAAAAGAACTACCAACCGCTACAAATGGTGGGTAATTCTTTTTCACTTTAGAATAGATAAACGTTTAGCCATTATGCCATTTGTACATCCAAAGTAATCCTGATTTCATTAGTCGTGCAATTCGACCCGTAACGGTACGATCTGCCAAGTATGCAAATCCTTGTTTCTTCCCTAATGATCCCATAAAGCCTTTAAGTTTCAACTCTGGCATCTCAGCCATTAGCGGCTGATCTTTCCAAATTAAACGAAGCACTTGGACGATTTGTTCCGCTTGTACCTCTGCTAATTGAGCACTTGGTGCGTGTGAAAGCGCAGCAATATCGCCGACCACATAGACATTCGGATACGTTGGCACTTGATGATATTGGTTCAGAATGACGCGTCCGGAACGGTCTTTTTGAACAGCCATTTCATCAATGACTTGACTCGGCTTAATACCAGCCGTCCAAACGACCGCGTCAACATCAATCGTCTCTTCATGATTGTAAAGTACAGATTCTCCTACTTTTGTAATATTCGAATTGGCGACCACTTCTACTTCATTTTGATCAAACCAACCTTTGACGAAATTACTTAAGCGTTCAGGGAAGTCACGTAATATACGCGGACTGCGGTCAAATAGCTTAATTTTCAAATCTGGGCGACTTTCACGTAGTTCACTCGCTAATTCGATACCACTTAAACCCGCCCCAACGATTCCTACTGTAGCTCCACCACTTAGTCCTAAAAGCGTTTGATATGTAGTTCTAGACTTACCGATTGTCTGAATGCTTAATGTGTGCTCTTCCGCGCCCGGCACGCCGTGAAAATTATCCACGCTTCCTAAACCGATGACCAGTTCATCATACGTAAGTGTCTTTCCATCCACTAATACAACTTCTTTTTCTTCTGGCTTAATTTCTTTAATCTCGCCTTCTACTACTTTTAATTGCTCATGATTAGGTATCGCTACACGAATATCCGAGTCAGGAGCCGTTCCCGCTGCCAATGCATAAAATTCTGTTTTTAAGCTATGGAATGGCGTTCTGTCTACGAGCGTAATTTCAATATCGCTAGGCAGTTCTTTGTTCAGTAAACGTAGTAATATGCGCATGTTGCCATAACCAGCACCCAGTAATAGTAATTTCCTCATAATGTTCTCCTTCTATGTGTAATGTCAACTTTTCGATTAAACCTCATTTGTAAGTATATCAGTTTGTGATTCTTTTCACAATATGTCTACTCATTGACGGACTACTTAAAAAAGAGTACCATTTCTAGTAGGCGAGGTGAGAAAGATGAATCCCATCGTGGAGTTTTGTATTAGTAATTTGGCGAATGGAGCCTATCCGGTATTTGAGACATTAGAAAGAGACCCGAATGTAGATGTGCTCGAGTACGGTTGCTTGAGTTATTGCACAAAATGTGCAGACACCTTATACGCGCTTGTCAACGGTGAACTTGTCGAAGCGGATACGCCTGATGAGTTGACCAAACACATTTATCAATTCATCGAAGACAATCCTCTTTTTTAATTATATAGCGGGCGGCAAAAAGACTGTAGATAAACTCTAAACTGTACCCTTTGTAAAGGACAATTAAAAAAAGCCTATGCTAGTTGTTGAAGTTGCTGCCTGTATTTTGCAGGCGGCAACTTTTTTAAATTCCATTGCCCACGATAATGATTGTAGTACGTCATATACCTTT
>NZ_PDYM01000038.1 GCF_002743055.1 Sporosarcina sp. P13
TCTCCACCGCTCTGAAGTCCTTCACTTTGAAGGTGCTAGTCACAGAATTAAGTATCGTGAAACATTATTTCAAGCGTAAACTGTTCAAAACTAATGAGCAAAAACTGTTCAAAATTACTTGACGGTTACATGTTTAAACAAACATGAAAGTTTGACACACACAGGTATCTTAAATTAAGATGGATTTCCTTTGGTTTTGCTAAAAGGGGTTTAAAAGACAATACGGAAATGGAGGGAGCGATAAAATGGAAGAAGTAAAAAAGTTAAATATGGAAATAAATCCTAAATTAGAAGATATAAGGTGTGAAATTACTTTAACAGAATGTGATAAACAGAAATCTATTGAATTAAATGACTTTTATTTGCCAATATATATATCGACAGACTTTGATTATAAGCAAAGTTTATGTGCAAAGTTAGATAACTACTTAAAGGCTATAGAAGGAAGAAAGTTAGTAAGCGAAGAAGTTTATAGGAGGACAGAAGTCAATATAGAAAAGATTAAAGAAGCCATAGATTCTTATTATGATGCTAATATATCTGCGGCTAAAGAAGCCATATTAAAAGTGCTTACTGATTATCGTTCGAATAAATTTATTATATCTAAATTGGATGAATCTCCAGCGGTCAGAGGTATTACTAGAATTAAAAAATCACCTCATGAACCTCCGATGGCTTATGGAGAATTATCTTTTTTTAGGGCGCGTATTGGAACTAGCGGTTTTAGGAAGTCAGATTTTTTACATATTCCATTTAATAAAAGAGGTTACGTTACTACACAGAGATTTAGTATCGCTGGTGTCCCCTGTATGTATTTTGGGTTAACATCTTATGTCTGCTGGTTGGAATTAAACAAGCCTTTAGATAGAGAGTTTAACGTAGCTTCATATGAAGTAAATCCAAATATTAACGTTTTAAATCTTGCTATATCACAAATGCTAATTAATGGTCTATCAAATCTTGAAGAAATGGAGCCTGATGTAAGTAGTTTGATAGAGTTTTTTCCATTAGTTATTGCAACATCTTATAAAGTAGCTGAGGAAAACAGGGGTTTTTATAGTGAATATATAATTTCTCAATTGGTGATGCAATGTTTAACTGAATTAGATATAGACGGTGTCTTTTATATTTCAAAACGGGTAGAAAGGGATTCTGAAAGCTTTCCATATGCAGTAAACTTAGCTGTCCCTATGAAAAACAACTCAGAACTATATAGTGATTTTGCAAAAAAGATCCCTTTAACAAAACCAATAAATTTTGCAGAATATAATAATCTTATTAGGCAACCAAATTCATCTGCAAAGTATTCATCTTATGCGAATTTGTGGGAAGACGTGCCTATGAGCTACATAGGCAAAAGAATTAGATATAGTCAGCTAATATATAGTGGTTTTGATGATTACTTATTTAGTGAAGACCATACTGAAGTGGATGATATCTAAAAAAGTACCAGGTACCGAAACAATTCAGAATTGTCTTGGGACCTGGCACCATTAATTACATAGTATCAATTTCCTGTCTAAATAAGCATCCCGGCAATCGCTGCACTTAATAGATTAGCTAATGTCGCCGCAATGATTGCTCGTAAACCCATCGATGCAATATCTTGTCTTCTTGAAGGTGCAATTCCTCCTAATCCACCGATAACAAGAGCCATCGCACCCAGATTGGCAAATCCACATAGTGCAAAGCTAATAATAACAACACTTTTTGGAGACAGATTCGCAATCTCGGGAGTAAAAGCTGTATACGCGACAAATTCGTTTAATACAACCTTCTGACCTATAAAGGAACCTGCCTTCAAAGCTTCATCCCACGGAACACCGATAAGCAAGGCAATCGGTGAAAATACATAGCCTAAGATTTGTTCTAGAGTTAACGTTCCAAATCCGAAAATTCCGCCAATGGAACCAATAATTGTATTAAGCAAAAATATAAGGGAAATGAACGCAAGTAATAGCGCCCCAACACCTGCGGCAATTTTCAAGCCCTCTGTCGCTCCACGAGCAGCTGCATCAATTACATTCTTTGACTCAGTATCTTTGATCATCTGAATACGTTCAACGTTATTTTGTTTTTCTGTTTCTGGAATGATGATCTTAGCTAATAACAATCCTGCCGGAGCACCCATAAAAGCGGCAGCTAACAAATAATCTATAGGAACGCCCATCATGGCATATCCACCGAGAACTGCACCTGAAACACACGTGAGTCCTCCCACCATAACAGCAAATAACTCCGATTTGGTCATATTTTCAATATAAGGTTTGACAACTAGTGGTGCTTCCGTCGGACCTAGAAAAATATTCGCAGATGCCGACATAGATTCAGTTTCACTCGTTTTCAGTATTTTAGCTAATAATCCACCAATGACTCTAGTTGCCCACTGCATGATACCAAAATAGTAGAGGACGGATATTAATGAAGAAAAGAAGATGATAATGGGTAACACTTGTAATGCAAAGGTAAAACCTGCATTTTCCGCGCCGAGAATTCCTCCAAACAAGAACTGAACTCCAGCATTGGAAGAGTCAATGATTTTTTGAACGATCATTGAAACATACTCAAGAATCGTTTTTCCAAATTCCCATTTCAAAACCATTAAAGCAAAAACGAACTGAAAGGCAAATGCGCCAATGATGGTTCTCGGCTTAATGGCTTTACGATGTTTAGAAAAAGCTAATGCTATTAATAAAATACCTATAATTCCTATTATTCCCCAAATATATTGCATAATTTTTTCCTTTCATTCATCGTCAAATGACATGGAATTTAAGAGTGAGAGGGATTAGAAACAATCCCTCTTTAGTCAATTTTTTGATTTATCCTACATTAAATTGCATTTCACTTTATCGAACGCAAGACCTCGATTAGCATTTCTTTGAATACGTTCCGATCAATTTCTTCACAAACCCGAACATTTTTTGTACGTTCCAAACGATTATTAACATCTACAAGACTGTACCCTTTTGTTAGTTCACCTATTGTTTCAACGTCTACATGATATACATTTGATTTTGTCATAATCTTTTCATTTGCTGCAACAGCAGCTAGTAATGTATCTGGGTGTGTTGTGCCGTTTAATTTGTGAACACTTTTATTAAATTGCATTACAACCTTATTGATATCCTTAAAAAATTGAGAACCCTTTGTCGATAAAGCCTCAATGGTCTGATGATCGTTATCGTCCATAATGGAATATTGAGTGCACATTTCCCAACCAACCATGGTCATGGGGATCCCTGAATGAAGGACAATTTTCGCTGCTTCAGGATCAACAAAGAAATTGTATTCGGCGCTCGGAGTAATATTACCTAACGCATTATTGGTTCCTCCCATAATGTAGAGATGAGGAATATTCGGAACGATAGTCGGATCCTTTTTAATTGCCATTGCAATATTTGTTAATGGTGCGATGGCGATTAAATGGATTTCTCCAGGGTTTTTGTGAACAGTTTCGATCAGAAAATCCACTGCATGACCTTCTGCTGGAGATTGGACCGCCTTCTCAAAAAACGAGTCACCCATTCCATCCTTACCATGTACATCTTCTACAGTACGATGTTCGGTTTCTCCAAGTCCCATTAATGGACGTTTATACCCTTTATAAACGGGGACTTGTTCACTTTTTCCTGCGACTTGAACGGTATAAAGTGCATTTTCAACTTGCTGATCAAATTGAACATTTCCACCGGTAATCATAATGCCTTCTACATCAAAATAATGTAGTGCTGTTAATATGGCAATCGTATCATCACCAGCTGTATCGGTATCAATAATCACTCGTTTTTTGTCTAACATATAGAAGTCCTCTCTATTACCTTTTGGCTAATTCTGTCATATAATCAAAGAACGCATCACGATTCACATCATAAACGACATTCACGGGTCGTCCATCGGTGGTTTCAACTGTACGGCCTTGGCTTGGACCGTCTGTGTGAACAATGCAGTTAATGGTTTGTACTTTTACAAGATCACGCTTGCCAACAAATGCGGTTGTTAACACATCCCACAGATAGTATGTGGAGTTCGTTGAAAAGTGAACAAGAGGGGGTACCATCGCATAACATTGACCAAGAAAATCTACACCAATATTTTGGCGTTCTTTTGCCCAACGCTCACGTACATCTAAAGTTAACGGTACTTGGTTTGTACTTTCAAGTGCCACTAAATCAATTTCTATGCCGGTTTCCCATACACGGGCAGCTGCTTCAGGATCCCAAAAAACGTTCCATTCCGCAGTTCCATCATGTTCAGGTTCATGTACGTTTCCTGCTTCGCGGAATGTACCACCCATCCAAACAAGTCTTTCAATTTTCTCTTCAATTTCAGGAGCTTCATCTAATGCACGCGCAAGATCAGTTAGTGGACCTGTAAATAATAAAGTTGTTTTTTCTTCAGTTGTTAAAACCGTATCTATTAAATGAAGATGTGCTGGTTTCTCCGCCACTGGTGTTACAACTTTTCCAGATTCATTTAAAATCGGTAGGGCATCAACATAAAATGCATGCATACGCCAGTCTTTTGGAAAAGGATTTTTCCCACGAGAATTTGACTCTGCTACGTCAAGACCACCAAAACCAAAGCGATCAATAATTTTTCGGCTCGCAAACACTGCTGGTTCTAAATAACAATCTGCTGGAATGACCGAAACACCTGTGAGTTCAACCGTGTCCATTTTTAGTAATAAAAATAGCGAAATGAGGTCATCAACTCCGCCATCATGATTAAAGTAAATTTTCTTTTTCATATTTTCTCTCGACCCTTCATGGTGAATTTTTTTAAATGCTCGGGAATTCGTCCAACTGTTATCCTGTTGGAATTCTTTATAACATCGCACGTTGTTCCATACCAAGATCAATCGAAATTTGCCTAACGTACCGCTTCGCATGATAGCTTATAAACATCATAAAATATCAAAAAACGCTCCGATAGCTACCGGAGCGTTGACTAGGCATGTGTAAATACAAAAGGGAGTATTGTTTGATCCTTATTCCTTTTAACATTTACCTCGTAGTCAAACCTTTTACGGTGGCTTGGTAGAAACTCTTGGACCATATCTCCAATATTATACGACATTATTCGACATTTTATTCGCGTTCCTAATAATAATAGATATCTTTGGTGCCGTCAATAAAATCGCGAACATTTCATATTATCTTTTATAAAAGTACCAGGTCCCGAAACAATTCAGAATTGTCTTGGGACCTGGTACTTTTAACTATGAATCGTTCCTGTACGGTAGACACTCTTTTCCTTGCCTAATAGTTGCTGTACCATTCACTGTTGTATAAGGCGGGTTTTCAGGTATAACGCTCATGACTAGGAGCCGAACCGAATGATCTTTATAAAACAATTCATCAAATGAAGGGGAAATGGGTGGATCTGTATTTTCATACACCTTTTTTTGTAATTTCTTTATGTCTACATCAAATGGAACCCCTGTTAAAACATTGTCTATTCCCCGAACTCTGTCGGCCAAGCCGAAAACAACACTGCCACCGCCGCCATTTGCCATACAAACAGAGTATTTAATCATTTTATTGATATTTTCTTCCAAAGAACTAAAATTCCACCGTTTAAATTCTAAGTCCTGTGCCTCAAAATCATCCGCAATATGATGATCTAATTGCTGAATGATCCTCATGATTTCGTTTATATTCTTCATAAGCATATCCTCCTTTCTAGCAATAGTTATCTATCTACGATGCAAATATATTAACCGATACTTATACAAAGAAGGCAATCCCTTCCCACAAATGTATTTGCAGGAACTACCTGTTAGTATAAGTATATGTCTGTTTCGTCATGGCTGTTTATACAATCTTCTGGAATTGTACGCTAGCTCCATATTTACAGTAAGCACCAAGTAGTTCATTGATCCATTCAATCGGCTTTAAAAAAGGTACCAGGTCCCAAAGCAATTCAGAATTGTCTTGGGACCTGGTACCTTTAATTAAGTCGAACAGCAAGTTTTCCTTATATTACACATTTCCTTTAACTAATATGGTTGTTACAACAAGCAACATCATCTTGAATTTGACTAAGTACTTCATCGAATGTCACTAACAACTCTCTAATTTGTTGATTTCGCAGTCCATAGTAAACATATTTTCCTTCCTGTCTTCCTACAATGATTCCGCATCCCCTAAGACACGCTAAGTGCTGGGAGATATTGGATTGATTACCTTCCACACTCTCAACAATTTGTGATACTGTTTTTTCACCGTCTATAATGCACTCCAGTATTTGAACTCTAGTTTTATCTCCAAATGCTCTTAAGAACTTTATTTTCAGATCTACATCCATTTTAATCATAGAAATCTCTCCCTTATATTAGACAGTACTAATATGTTTTGTTACTATCACATTAGCAAGCACTAATATGTATGTCAATTACCATCATATTAGTCATTACTAATAAGTGTATCGGGTTAATGTCTGAATTTCATTTATACCGCTGATCCAAAAAAGGAGTGACCTAACTGAAGGTTAACTAAATGATCCCTCTCACTAATCATGTACTGAGAAAGCTTTAGAAAGTAAAAGGGATCGACTTATGCCGAGCTTATTAAAAGAAATCGGATAGTTGGTAAAGCAAAACACACGTAAATAATTGAAGCGGGGGAAAATATGAAAAGAATTATTAGTATGACGTTTTTAATAATAGTGTTGTTATCAAATACCGTTTACGCCCATACGAATTTGACCACTTCTTCACCGATGGATGGGGAAGAAGTAAATGGAGAAGTTTATGAAATTGTTTTAGAGTTTAATACGAGAATTGAAACGACTAGCACAATAAAAGTGTTTGATGAGACTGAAGAGGAAGTCTCTCTTACTACCCAAGTGGATGATAATGTGATGGTCGGGGGCTTCATGTCACCTTTGACTCATGGTACATATACAGTGGAATGGAAAATTATTGGGGCAGATGGTCACCCGATGCAAGGAACGTATTCGTTTATGGTAAGAAAGGGCGAATTGGAAAATCCGGCAGTTTCAGAAGAACCGAAAGAAATACCTGAAGCATCAATAGAAGATTTAGTAGAAAAACCTGTAGTGCAGGTAATTGAAGATTCCTCGAAAATAGCTTCGAATGATGTACTCGTAGTAATCCTTGTGATTTTATTTACTATAGCCGGCGGATTTTTAGGCTGGATTATAGGAAGAAGGAAGAATACATGATTTGGGTTTATATTTCTGAAAGTTTGTTGTATCTATGTTTTTCACTGTTAATGGGAGCGTTTATCATTCAATTTGTTCCTGAACGACTGAAACCGGACATACATATATCTAAACGCTTAATTCAATTTTCTGTAGTAGGAGTCGTGTTCTTTTCGGTTGCACCGGTACTTAGGGTGATTCTGTTTCTTTATGAAGACATCGGTTTCGAATTGACGATGCAAAATGTGCTTACAGGTTTTGAAGTGGGGAAGGCCTGGAATCTCACTGTGATCCTTTCAATTTTCTTCTATCTGTTTGTGTCATTTTTTCCAGTATTGAAAAGCAAGGTCATGTCTGGCATTTCTCTTGTCTTTACATTAATTCTCCTGTTGGCATTAGGGTGGGCGAGTCACGGGGCATCTCTTACTGTATGGAGTGGCTTCGCTTTTCATTCGTTGCACTTTCTAGCTGTTACAGTTTGGATTGGTATTCTCCTTATTGTTGGCTGGTATTCCAAAAACCAAGAGAACTGGCTTGCTTATTTAAGGTGGTTTACGCCTTTGGCAATCGCTTGTTTTCTTACAATAATGGGAACCGGATTATTTCTCATGAAATTGGTAATCGATGTACATGAATATGTAGATGCGTGGACAGTGCCATATGGACAAGCGCTATTAGTGAAGCATCTGAGCGTCATACCTGTTTTATTTTTCGCCTTTATCAATGGGTTTTGGATGAGGTGCAAGCTGAAGATGCAAGAAAAAATTAACCCGATCCCTTGGTTGAAGTTTGAAAGCATCCTATTATTTTTCACTTTTGTTTCGACTGGTGTCTTGGGACAACAGGAACCTCCACATAGTATGAAGATTACGCTTGGCAGCAGCGGTCCATCAGAAATCTTTGCTTATTTTTATCCAGGGATCATTGAGCCATCCATGAGTTTACAATTTGGGCTAAATACGATAAGCCTATTATTTTTTATATTGTCTATCCTCTTTATGTGGTTAATCTTATACAGTTTCAGAAAGAAGGTATCCGCGGTTGCTCCTTTTTTCATGGGAATGTTTTGTATCCTTTCGCTGTATTTTGGCTTAATGGCAAGTATTCAATAATTGAAAAAAATGATGAGAGAAGAGGTTTGTGATGAGTAAGAATAAGAATGTAAACATGAAATTTGTAGTTGCCATAACACTTGTAGTAGCAGTAATTTTGGTGGCAGTAGTCGTTTTTAGCAATAAACAAGAATCTACGTCAACTGAAGTAAAACAAATTGATATTACTGGACAACCTATACTTGGAAAGAAAGATGCTCCGGTCACAATAGTTGAATTTGGTGATTTCAAATGTCCTGCATGTAAATCATGGGGTGAAGTGATTTATCCGAAATTGGTTAGTGACTATATTGAAGCAGGCACAGTTAAATTTTCATTTGTGAACGTATTATTCCATGGAAAAGAGTCGACTTTAGGATCAATTGCTGCCGAATCCGTTTTAGAGAGGAATCCTAATGTTTATTGGGATTTTCATCAAGCATTGTTTGATGCTCAGCCAGCCGAAAATCATCATGCACAGTGGATTACCCTTGAAAGCATCCTTGAAATTGCAAGCGGATTCCCTGAGATTGATCAAACAAGATTAAAAGAAGACATGGAACAACAAGCGACGATGGATCGTGTGAAGCACGACGATGATTTAGTCAAAGAAATCGGTGTTTCTTTGACTCCGACCATTATCATAAATGGAAATATAATAGAGGATCCATTTGATTATGAAGGTATTAAAACTGTAATAGAAAAAGAATTGAAGGATCAAAACTAATGGGTAATTTAGAAAACAAATCCAAGCGACAGGTGTTTTTATTATATATTGCATGGATTGTCTCATTAGTTGCGATGCTTGGCAGCCTGTACTTCAGTGAAATTAAAGGATACATTCCCTGTGAACTGTGTTGGTATCAACGTATCCTCATGTATCCACTTACTTTAATATTAGGGATTGGAACATTCCAGAATGACAGTTCCGTTAAAAGATTTGTACTTCCGTTAGCAATTATTGGAGGAAGCATATCTTTCATGCATTATTTAGAGCAAAAGATACCTGGTTTTGGTGGAATCAAGCCATGCGTGAGTGGCGTGCCTTGTAGTGCGCAGTATATAAATTGGTTTGGGTTTATTACGATACCATTTTTAGCATTAGTGGCATTTGTTCTAATTGCTATCTGTATGTTTTTCATTAAATCAAAGAAACCAATTGTGTAAATAACCTTAAAGAAACCAAAGAAATTGCAGTTGCAATTCTTTGGTTTCTTTTTATTGGAAAATACGATTAAGGGGAGGAGCTTATGAAGTATGGGACTTTTCTAATTGGAGCTGGACTGGCAATCGTGTTGGGACCTGGCACCAATTTTCGATTGCGAACAGATCTGCTTTTGGCTACAAATATATTGTGAATACAATGAAACTATTTACAAAATTCTCCGTCCGTACGTTGATCTATGATTAGATAATAGAAAGGAAGGATCACGATGAAAAAGATTTGGATGACATTTGGCACGGTGGCTCTTGCTCTCAGCCTGCCATTATCGAGTATGGCCGCAAGCAATCAGAAGTTCACGGATGTTCCCGAAACAAAGCACTTTGCGGAGGCGGTCAATGAATTGGCCGAACGTCATATTATTACGGGGTATGCGGACGGTATGTTCAAGCCGGGCAATCCCATCACGCGTGGTCAGGCGGCAGCAATTATTGCGAAGTTGATGGGACTGAATCCGGATTACATGGTGAAGGATCCCGGATTCAAGGACGTCTCGAAAGCGAATGGTTATCATAATGCCATCGCAAAACTTGCGGAACTTGAAGTGATCGGGGGCTATGAAGACGGGAGTTTCGGTCCGAATGATCCCGTCAAACGCGGGCAGTTAGCTTCCATCCTAGTCAAAGCGTTCGATCTGCCGCGCTTTGCTTTCAATGAAAATGAAAATCCATACCATGACGTCAAGGCCAACACCTCGCATGGCGCGAATGTCTTGATTCTTCACAAACTCGGCATTACGACAGGCGTAACGAACGACAGATTTGGCATTAATGAATGGGTGACAAGAGGACAAGCAGCGAAGTTGATGCAACTAACGGAGCGTGTTCATCCCGAGACGCATTCATTAAAGACGTGGGGTTCGATGCTACGATTCTCTGAAATAATGACCGATAAGGACACGGATGAATTTGCGGTCAACTCGGAATTGTATCACGCAGTCATTATTAAAGGCAGACAGACGCCGTCAGGATATACTGGCGATCGCGTACAAGTGACGCCGTTGAAAGAAGGGAGAGGCACGATGCAGTTGGGCGGTAATTATGGTATGGAAAGTCAAAATATCCAACGCTACTATCATAAATACTATGTGGATGTGAAGAAGGTCGATGGTAAATTGAAGGTGCAGTTGCTATACGCGAGCGATGTTTTGAAGACACGCGCGCGACTGAAACTGGCGATGGGTGAAGAGGTTGAAAACATTCGTTTCGTGCGGACAGACGGGGAAGTCCTATCTGGCAACATGCCGTTTGAAGGGTATGCCGATTCACCGGATGTGTTCATTCGAGTCAACAAGCCAGGTAGCTTCATCGCGACAGTCCGCTTTACTGACGGAAAAGAAGCACGCTACGCGGTAGAAGTGAAAGTTCCGGATAAACATATGTTATATTATAAAGTGGAGACGTCAAAGATGCTTGACGTCAACTGAACTTGATTTTTGAAAATGGGTTATAAAAAACATTGAGTGTAGGAACTGAAAAAGCAATTTGAAATACCTGTAGCAAACTTGAGTGAAGGTTTGTTGTTGGTGTTTTCATGCTAATAAAAAAGGTACCATGTCCCGAAACAATTCAGAATTGTCTTGGGCCTGGTACCTTTAATTATTTCTTACGCTTTACTTCGATTCTATAGCCGTCAGGGTCAGTAACAAAGAAGTAAAAAGGAGTTTCGCCTGAAAGTCCTTTCAATTCACCTGTTTCATAAGAAGAAGCTTTACAAATTCTATGCATTTCTTCCAAATCATCTACTGTTACGCCTAAATGACTGAAACCATTTCCTATAACATATGGCTCTGCATCATAATTGTAAGTAAGTTCTATTTGTACTGAAGAACCTGGTGAATTTAGATAGATTAAATCAAATTTATCTTCAGGGAATTCTCTACGACTGGCTACTTCAAAATCAAAAAGCTCAGTATAAAAATCTAATGTAGCATCAATGTCTCTAACACGTAAACAAATTTCAACGAGCACTTGGTTCATATTATCATCCTCCGTAATTTTACTGATTTAATCTTATCATAGATACGATGTAAGTACATTTGATTCGATTGAATAATGTTGATCGTTATTTAAAATGGTTGTAACTGATTTAAAACAGTATGTTTTGAACTCCATTTCTACACTCAGACTCGAATCCCCTTAGAAGTCATCACGGGCGTTGCGCAATTTGATAAAGTCCTCCAATGTTTCCACTTGCAGAAAGAGGTTGATTTCCTTCTCCCTGCCGATCGTTGTCGGGAGTGTCGGCTCTTCTTTTGCACGCAATTCACGGACTTCTTTCAATGCTTTGGAAAATTTTTCATTATCCGGCTGCATGTCATATGCAAAACGTAAATTAGTTTCGGTATACTCGTGACCAGGATAAATATTTACATCATCATCCAAGCGCTTAAATTTCTGCAAGGCTTCATATTGAGCTTCGTAATCACCAGTAAAAACTCGTCCGCATCCTGCTGAAAACAAGGCATCCCCGCAAAAGAGATTATTTCCCATTAAAAAACTGATATGGCCATGTGTATGCCCACCTGTTGCAAAGACTTGGAACGTTTGGCCCAACAAGGTAAAGGTGTCTCCTTCATCTACCACACGATTCACCAAGCCTACCGTTTCTTTTGGTCCAACAATCTGAATTTCTGGATGTCTCGCCATAATCTCCAGTACCCCGCCGGTATGGTCTTCATGCTTATGCGTTAAAAGAATGGCCGCCAAGCGAAGCTGCTTTTCTTCGAGGTAATCAAGAACACCATTCGCTGTTCCCGGATCAACCACAACTGCCTCTGTTTCTTCTTGAATGCACCATATGTAATTATCAGTAAAGGCTTTGATTGGATGAATAATCACCTTACGATTCCTCCTCTTTTCATCTAACTGATTTGCGGCTTGGAGACTAGTTTTTCCTCCATCCGCTGACAAGTTTTGGTTTACCTCACTATCATAACATGGAGGTTAAAAAGGGTACCAGTGTGAGAAACAATCACGAATGTATAAACATTCATGAAAGTTTGGCACACAGGTACCCTTTACTGTTTAGAAACTCAATTACTTTGAGTTTTCCTTTAACCAACCATCAATGAGTGGATAAGTTTCGTTTATCGCCTTACGACCAACGACAACTGAAACATGACCCGTTTCCAGGAGGTGGAATGTCTTGTTTTTACTAGAAATTTTATCGAGAAGCGGTTTCACTTGTTCAGGTCTTGCAATGATATCGCGTGATCCAGATATATTTAGAACATTTCCTTTAATATTACTCAGCTCAACTTTTTGACCTCTTATATATAGCTCATCGTTAATTAATTTATTTTCATGATAAAATTCACGAATCCATTGTCTGAAGGCCTCGCCCGGGAAAGGGATTCCGTCATTTAACCATTTTTGCATAAGCATCCAGTTTTCAACGAATTCCTCATTGTCCGCACGATCTGCAAGAGAAACAAATGGTCCATAGACATTTGCGATTGGATTCAACATTTTGTTGCCAGTATCAATCATATTGTGTGGAATATTACCAAGCGTATCCACTAATTTATCCAAATTAAAGTGGCGTTTATCCAATATGTTCTCGTATAAACCAGTAGTTGAAAAATCAAACGGGCTTGTCATAAATACTAAATTACGAATAGGTAATTCAGGATGAAGAGCCGCAAAAATGGAGGTCATTGTACCACCCATACAATAGCCAAATAAGCTAATCTCGTCGGCATTTGATGTGTGTAATACCTTTTTTACAGCTTTCGGAATATAATCCAAGATAAAGTCATCCAACTTCATATGCCTATCTTCATAACCGGGCGTTCCCCAGTCGAGCAGATAGACATCGTGGCCCTGATTTGTAAGATACTCTATTAAGCTGTTACCTGGTGTTAAATCAAGAATATACGGTTTATTGATCAATGCATAAATCATTAAAATAGGAATTTTATTTGTTTTCTTTAAAGAAGATTGGTAACGGTATAGTTTTGATTTATTTTTTTTCCAAATTACTTCTTTCAGCGTTTGACCGACTTCGGGCTCGGGTTCAGTAGTAAGTACGCCAGCCATTCTTTTCATCCGTTGATAGCTATTCTTTATATCCTCGGGCATTGAATCCATCCATTTATCAAGTTCAGCTACATTTGAATCCATCATATTACTCCTCCTAGTCATTGAAAGGGAACCCCCGATTTGGAAGTTCCTTTGTAAATGTTCGAATATAGATAGGTTACATGTAAAGTCCACCGTTTACATTAATCTCCTGGCCAGTTATATAATTGGATTGGGCAAGGAATAACACGGCTTCGGCAATTTCATCCACATGACCTAAACGTTTCATTGGAACCTTTGAAATTATAGAATCCCTTATAGCATCAGGCATTTCCGCGACCATTTCTGTTTCAATAAAACCAGGGCAAATCGCATTGACTGTAATTCCATTTTTAGCTGTTTCTAAAGCAAGTGATTTTGTGAAACCAACAAGTCCGGCCTTGGAAGCAGCATAATTCGTTTGTCCAAATCCACCAGATTGTCCAATAATTGAACCGATGTTAATAATACGACCAAACTTTTGCGTTATCATTTGATTAATAACAGCAGAGGTTGTATTGAAAACACTATTTAAATTGACATTGATGACTTCATTCCATTCCTCTTGGGACATGTTTCTGAATGAACGATCCCTTGTAATCCCGGCATTATTGACAAGAATATCAATTTTTCCATAACGCTTTATGACTTCCTCCAAACAGCTATTAACCTCTTTTATTTCGGAGACGTTTACTTGAGACGCATAAGTTAAGCCGCCGTCGTTTTCAATTTCAGTCACAACATTTCCAGCACTAGTGTCATCGAATTGATAAGTGAATGCAACTTGTGCGCCATTTTTAGCTAACAACTTTGCAATCGCTGAGCCAATTCCACGTGACCCCCCCGTAACAACTGCTACTTTACCTTTGAGTGGTCCAAAAGTTTCTTCTGTAGTTTGTTTTTCAATTATATTGATAGCCATGTGTAGAGACACTTCCAGTCATCATAATATTTTTGTGATAGTTAATGAGCAATTGACGTAGATCTAAATTGAATTCGTTTGACTGTTACTTTCCCTTATTCGCTGGAACTTTCTTTTTATCGGTCATTGCCTCAATTATTTGATCTAACTTTAAATCCAAATGTGAAACACTATCTTTTAGAGCCTTAATATCTTTACTTGTTTGATTATTTACTAATTCCTCTGATATATTATCTTGTAAATCATCAACCTTTTCTTCTAGATTAATAACGAGTGTCGCAAGGCTTGCAATTTCATCACGCGTTGGTATATTAAGTTGTTTCAAATATGATTCAGTTATACCTGAAATCATTTCAGTATTTTGTAGATGGTTATTTAGTGTCTGCCCAAGTCCTTGTGAAAAAGTTTCTTTTTTCATAGATTCTTGAATAATATCGCTCCAAGTTTCCTCAGTCTTTTCGTACATATCTTTCCATATCGTAAATGGATCCATAAACTTTGTTTGTGTCATATGACTTCATCCCTTTCATGTCAGTTCAATTGTTGCGCCTATAATCTTAACGAACATTCAGTATTTTCCAAATAGGGAGACGGGCTGATTTTATTGCTATTTTCCGCGTGCGATATACAACATTCGACAATATAACGGACCGTAAGGCCTACGTGTAAAAAACAAAAAAAGTTGCCACTTGATAAACTTAACATATAGGTGTAAATTACATATATGGACTATTTATATTTAGGATAGGTGGTAAATCATGAACATCAAAAAGGAAGATACTAAAAAAGAAAAAAGTTACAATTTGGGTACGCCAAAGAACTTTTTAATTCCTTTGACCCTTTTACATTTACAGAATTTAAATGCCCATGGTTATGAGTTGATGGAAAAGCTTACTCAATTTGGTATCCAAACGATGGATCAGGGAAACTTTTATAGGGTTCTAAGACAACTTGAAAAAGATGGACTAGTCACATCCATTTGGGATACTTCATCAGGTGGGCCGGCAAAAAGGATTTATTCGATTACAGAAGGCGGGGAACAGTATTTAGAGGTATGGGCAGATTCGCTTGGTCACTATCAAAAAATGCTGAATCAGTTTTTTAACTTATATAATCCGTTCTATAATCCTTTTACAATGCCATCAAATGAAACGAAAGAAAAAAATGAGAAAGACTGAAGTTCGGATTAAATGCGGGAAATCGTATTTAATATAGTAATAATATTAACGGATATAATACCAAGGGGGAATTAATTATGACGAAGAAAAATGATGTATGTCAATCAGTAGTTAACGGGTCGGAGCTAATTTGGGATAGCTGGTTAAGTAGTTTTCAAAATCTTCAAGGGCTTCAAAATGAAATTGAAGAGAAATCTTTACAAGTATTTGAACAACAGAAAGAGTTGCTTAATTCCACACGCAACGCATTAAATGACCTAGAAGAAAAGTCGAAAAAGCTTAGCAATGAATTTAAAGGGAATTTTGCTGCTACAGAACAATCAGCACCAATTATGAACTGGGTGAATATGATTGAGGAAGCTACAAAAAATGCACAAACGTCGATTTGGAATCCAGTCCATACAATGACGGATTTATTCTCAAAATCACAAGAACAATTTGAGCAAATTACTAAAGAAGCTGTGAAGCAACAACAAAAAGGTCGTACGGAAGCACTTGAAAAGATTGAAGAAATTGTAGAACAAATGAAACAACGTCAAAAAGAAATAGTGCCGACTGCCTAAAAAGTAAAGAAAGTACTGTGTCTGGGTTTGTAGTATGAATGTGATCTAACAGAGCCAATTCGTTCAAATTTGAACGAATTGGCTCTGTTTTCTTCGAAAAAGGGTATCTGTGTGAGAAACAATCCCGAATGTTTAAACATTCATGAAAGTTTGGCACGCGGGTACCTTTCACTAAAGAAAAGGAGATAGCATATGAATCTAACTACGATATTAGATATGCATTATAAAGAATATGAGTTTCTTATTTTAGAAAATGCTAACTTTGATTACGTTACAGCAAGTATTGATGTTTTTCTACAAAAAGATGAGTGGTTACTAATTTTCCAAGTAATAGGTATCGATCAAGACGGTCCACAAACTGATGTTTATTATTATTCAACCCAATCAGACATTTCTTTTGGTATTGTAGCGTTGGATACTATTCAATTTGAAACGGAAGAAGCATTATCGAAAGAACAACTATTTAACGGCAAAATCACTATTTTAGAAAAAACCTACGAATACCATTTCGTTCCTGAACAGTATCAAACATATGATTTAGCTATTGATGATCCACTAGAATATGCAACATCACTATTACGTTTAATTAAAGAAGATCTACGACCAACTTTTTTCTTGAATGCGCATGAATTGCTAGAAACGTTTAACTTGGATTCAAAATGGATACCATTTTATAAGGCCGAAACTTGGCAGCATACAGAGGTAGAAGATTTACCACCAAGTAAAAATATATTTTTTAAATCTTTAGAAAGAGCAATAGTACATCGTGACGTCAATTTAATTGAACTAGGGAAAAGTAATATACACTGGAAAAATTGGTGTGAATATGGTTTTTCACAACAACAAAATTGGGAAATTGATGAGGAAGAATAAGAAGATTACAAAGTAAAGGATTGATTTTAACCCCGATTAATGGACACTAACCGGGGTTATCTTTAATGTTTGCACCGTCGACTACAAATTCACTGCCCGTAGCAAATAATCGCCTGGGCAGTCGCTTCCAGTTTTGTTGGATTGGGTCATGTGAAGAAAGCTAAAAAGATATTAGCTGAAACCAAAAAGGCTAAAAACTCTCATATATTGAAAATAAACAGGGTGAAAAATTAAATCGCCATTATCATAAAAGACCGTAATAGAGGAGGATAAAATGGATTGGAATATAAACCCTAAAGTCGGGGAGATATATGCAGTAAAATTACCTAATAATTACTTTGGAGCAATTAGAATATTAAGCATGGAAAATAAGATGTATCTGATTGCTACAACACCATTTTTAGAAAAAAGAAAGCCTTTAATAGATGATAGTAGGTTAGTTGAAATTTTAAAACAGTATCGTTATTTTTACAATGGGGACACTGCTTTGATGTGGTATGAAGGGAATTTCCCAACATCACTTGAGTTTGTGGGGATAGTACCATTAAATAAAAGAGAAAAGAAATTACATTGTTTATCATGTACAGAAATCCATGAAGAACTAGGATTTGAAGCGTATTATGAATGGGAGTATACATCCCAATCTACCCTTGAGTATAAACCGGAAGATATAGAAAACGGTGAAAGTAGGGAGAAAGAGAATAAAATAATATTAATGGAAGAAGATGAGTTTTAGGTACATATAAAGTTTATAAAATCAAGTAGAATTGAGGAAGCCATACGGTATTTTTCTCGAGACATATTTCTATTTGCACGTTGTGGAATTGTTATCCAGGGTAAAGAAATATATCAAAGTGTTTTGAATAATCCAAATTCCTTCACAAACGAGTGTACTTGTGAAGAATTACTTACTATATCTTCTGAAGCATACTTTTTAAAGGTAGGAAAAGAGTTAAATATAGCATTAGAATAATTTGCCCATGGATCGTAATCGTACGATGCAACCAACTGTCGAACCATTTGCGTCTTAGTGTAAGGTACCTGTGTGAGAATCAATCTAAAAGTAAAACGTAATGGCCGAGGTCATCTTTAACACTTCTATAGGGATACTGATGTCAGGAGATGATATAATAACATTTAATATTTCACTATGAGCATAATACGAAATTTGTTATATTGAAAACTTATAAATAAAGGGTGGAGTTTAATGCAATTTATGCTAGACCGTTCAATAAAAAAACCTCTGTATAGGCAACTTGCAGAACAAATAGAGAATGGGATTATATCGGGAGATTTATCTCAAGACCAGCCATTGCCATCAGAACGGGAGTTAGCAAATAAGTTACAGATAAATCGGAGTACAGTTGTGACTGCTTATGATGAGTTAGAGGCGATTGGATTAATTGTCAGAAAAAAAGGAAGCGGCACTTATATAAATACGGATATATGGGGACTAACTCATAAAAGAGTCCCCAATTGGGGTAGATATGTAGAGGATGGCTCATTTCTTCCGAATCTTCCGTTGGTACAGAAACTTCGTAATGAAACTGAGCAAAAAGGAATGATTAACCTATCAAGCGGGGAACTTGCAGCAGATTTACTACCTAATGCCCAATTCGCTAGGATTCTTAAGGAGCATGCGTTTGATGAGCATTTAGGTTACGATCATCCTTTAGGCGATGCGGGATTACGGGAGACCATTAGTAAACATGTAAAAACATATAAAAATATGGTTGTTGAGCCAGACTCCATACTGATTACATCGGGTGCTCAGCAAGCAATCCACCTAATCGTTCAATGCTTGTTAAAACCAGGGGATACAGTAGCGATTGAAGACCCATCCTACGCATTCTCTTTACCGATCTTTCAATCATTTGGCATTAGAACGCTATTACTCCCAGTTGATCAATATGGCGTAAATCCTGATGATATTGTAGCCTTACAAAGAAAATATCGAATTCGTATGCTCTTTTTAAATCCTGATTATCAAAATCCTACTGGCACAAAAATGTCTCTGGAACGCCGAAAGAGAATATTGGAATTATCATCAAAGTACGGTATTCCCATAATAGAGGATGATCCTTATAATTTGACGTCATTCGACGGGTGCATTGGACCTACGTTAAAGTCAATGGACGGTAATGAAAATGTTGTATACATTAGTTCGTTATCAAAAGTTGTTGCATCAGGACTACGCATTGGTTGGATTATTGGACCAGAAAAAGTGATTAAACGTTTGTCAGATGGCAAACAGCAATTTGACTTTGGTCATAGTGTTTTTCCTCAATGGATAGCGAATCAATTTCTAGACTCTCCTCAATTTGACAAACACGTTTCAGATTTAAGGATTCAACTGAGGGAGCGTAGGAATGCGTTAATTTTGGCATTGGACAGCTTATCTAAAAATGAGGTTACATATTTAGTGCCACAAGGCGGAATTCATTTATGGTGTAAAATAAATCACGAAATTGATGAATATAAGTTATTTGAAGAATCCATGAAAAAAGGCGTTTCATTTGTACCTGGGAGACTAATGGGGTCAAAAAATGGATACGTTCGATTTACTTATGGTAAAGGTAACGGAGCTTCGATACAAGAAGGCATTTCAAGGTTTGTCTACGCGCTAAGAAGTTATAGGGGATAATGTTTGAAAAATGTTTGAATTTTAAAGAATGCCGATATTTTTTTGGTTACCTCATTTATTCCCTAAAATTGTGTCGTCGTGTACTGTAACGTCAACAACATAATTCAGGGAAAGATTGTGAATAATCCACCCTTCGGTCAAAGGGTCTCCAGGGGAATCTAACGAATGTATTATGGAAATACGAACTTTTTCAGTGGTCTTAGACGGTTCCTGAGACACAAAAAACATGTACTTTATCGCTGGTCCCGAACCGTCCTCCGTTGTTACTGAGATATAAATATGCCTATAAGAGTCACTATAACAATAAATGGGATTGATAAAACATAAGCCCACTGCAGATTATGAAAACTTTTACCGCTCGTGTAATTTTTATTCTCAGAATTAGTAGCGGATATGGTCAAAATTAGTCCGATCGCTAAAATAATGACCACGAGAATCATTGATACAATAAGGTATACCTTCATGCCTTCCTCCTTTTTAGAAATTAATTTCTTCGTTCTATACATTATAATTCTATAGGATAAAACATTTACGAGAACCATCCAGTTAAGGACTATTTAAACCAACCACTTTTTATGTAGCGAGTATCTAAATGTAAGGTACCTGTGTGAGAAACAATCGCGAATGTTTATACATTCATGAAAGTTTGGCACACAGGTACGCTTTACTAGTTTTTTAAGCTTAAAAAGTTTAGTTGAGATATCAGGTGGGGGCTGTTAGAATATTCACACAGTATTAGTTTGTCTGCCAATCAAATTAATTGTAGTCTGTAAGCGCTTTAACTAAAAATGTAAGGGGGAACGGTAATGAAAATCAGTGCAAAGAAGTTTTTTACAGCAATTCTCGCAGTACTATTACTATTTAGTTTTACCGGGGTAAATTCCCCAGCCGATGCTGCCAGCAATGAAGAGCATTGGGCTCAGCCTATATTAGATAAGTGGGTAAAAGCGGGCTATTTAAAGGGGGATGGAGAAGGAATTCGTCCAAATGACCCTGTTACACGTGCGCAATTTATTGCATTAGTTAACCGTTCATTTGATTTAAAAGAGCAAAAGGATTTTGACTTTTCCGATGTGAAAAAGGATAGCTGGTATTATGAAGATTTAAAAAAGGCAGTTGCGAAAGGGTATATTTCGGGTTATCCAGATGGAACATTTAAACCAAATAACCAGGTAACTCGTGCGCACGCAGCCAAAATTGCAACTGTGATTTCCGGGATAACTGAAGCACCTGATTCCGCCAATCGATATGCAGATAAAGATAAGATGCCACCGTGGGCAAAAGGATTTATTGGTGGTGTTAGTGATGTCGGATATCTAGTTGGAAAACCTGGCAACTTATTCGATGCGAATGCTCCACTAACTAGAGCACAGGCTGTGGTTTTATTGGATCGTATCATTACCTATGCGGATGAGGAAAGGGACTTCGATAAAATAAAGGCATCCATAACAACACTTCCGTCAATTAAAGAGATTCCTTATGGAAAAGGCATGACTTTCCACAGTGAACCTACTGATATTAGTCATCCGTTTAATTCCATGTATAGCTCCAGGGGTGGCATAGACATTTGGAATGATTATGGCTACGAAGAGAAAGAATTTTTCCAATCGGGAAAAGCGAATGTATATGGCATCAACGAAAAAGATATTCCATATATTAAATCCTCGGATAATGAGTATACAACAAGATTACTAGTTAGATTCCCGGAAGATGCTTCTAAATTCTCTGGCAGAGTATATATTGACATACTGAATTCAACTAGTGGTGTTGACTTGGAAGGTTCTTGGGGAAGAAGTTATGATTGGTATATGAATGAGGGACATGCCTATATTGGCATAACCTCAAAAACGGATACCATTAATGCATTAAAAAGATTCGATAGTAATAGATATGAAGATTTAAATTGGCAAGTAAATGGTGTCGGTGAGGATGGTCTATTTTGGGACATGCTTTCTCAATTGGGTACGATGCTACGTACCGAACAGGCCAGTGATCTAGTAGGGGGCTTGAATCCAGAACATGTCTATTTAAATGGTCAAAGTCGATCAGGATTCTATCTGAATACGTATATCACATTATTTGATCAGTTCCTGAAAACAGCCAATAACGGAAAACCAATGTATGATGGGTATCTGAATTTAGTAGGACCTGGAACAACCAATGTACATTCGAACGGGCCCAAGCCTCATGTGACGTATTCAGAGACTAGTGTTCCTTATATGGTTGTTATGTCTGAATTTGAACATCGTTTTGGAGAAGTACCAGGTTTCCCAGAATATGAAAGAATAGCGGATGCTAATACGTCAACAAACAAGTTTAGATTTTATGAAGTTGCCGGTGCTCCACATTCAAAACCAACGGTAGCTACTATTCCCAACAGTGCTGAAGTTGCTCTTGGTAATGGTAAGGGTAGACCTGACAAAGAGTATGAACCGGGACATGTTGAAAGTGACTTAAATATTCCAATTTTCGTCAATGCTGCTCAGGAAAACATGCATAAATGGGTAACAGAAGGAATCGCTCCACCGTCCGGTCAAGAAAAGTGGTTGGAATATCATTCGACTAACACTAACGGTAGAACATTTTATACGCCCAAAAAGGACGAACATGGAAATGCGTTAGGTGGGATTCGCTCACCAATGATCGAGTATCCAATCGCAACGTACTATGCAGGCAGAAGTGGCCTTCTAGAGACGGATGGTAGTATGGTTTACTTTACTCCTAATAAAATAGCGAAATTGTATCCAAATTACGATCGATATTACAAGAAGCCATTCATTGCACATGCACAAAAACTTTTAGATGAAGGCTATATTTTAAAAGAAGGTTATGACAAGCTTGTAAACTATGCAAATGGAAAGAAAGGCTTTGATGGACCATTTGGATACTAATTTCAGGGTCAAATTCTTAAGTCAAATTAAAGAGGTACCTGTGTGAAAAAAATCATGAATGTGTAACCAAACACGAAATCCCGACACACAGGTATCTTATATTTTAGTAATCAATATAGTGAGTAGCGACATGTGAAGCATCCAATAGGGTGCTTTTTTGTTTCTATAAAAGTTTGGCACACAGGTACCTTATATTTAGAGTTGCCAGTTGTTGAAATAATGGCTTTGGGAGTGAATATGATTACTGATTATACGTACATTTGTAGCATCCAATCGGGTGCTCTTTTATTTACACATGGATAAAACGATGCGATTGGAAATATTATTAAAAGGTACCAGGCCCCAAAACGATTCAGAATTGTCTTGGGAGCTGGTATCTTTAATTAAGAACCAAACAAAAAACATGAAAAGCATCTTGAATGCGGGAAAGATGTCAAGATGTTTAGAGGCGCAATAACTTTTCCGAATAAAGAATTCTCAATTATTTACTTCGAATAGGAATTAGAACTAATGAACAAGATAGTGCATTTTTTCTTTATGTCGGCTTCGGAACATAATGTGCAACAATAACATTTAAAGGATTCTCCTCCTTCAATGTCGAATACTGGAAGGTAGAGAGGAGGATGTTTATGACACAAATTCAAATCACGGAAATAAAAACAGTTAATGGTAGGCCGTACACGCTATCAATATCTGGCTACATTGGACAAAGTGCTTTTAAAGGTTATTATGAAGGTGTAAATTTAGTAATTAATGAAACGCCTTACTTCGCTTTATCAGAAGTTCAAAGAATAACTTTTGAAGAAAAACTACAAGAGTTGATACCTTTACCTTATAACGGAAAGTATACTAAAAAGGAAGTTAGTGAAGCAATGAGAAATGGCACTTTAATGTTTGGTGTTTAAAAATTTTTTAGAACGTTCAATAGGGCGTTCTTTTTATTTTGAAATAAACTAGAGAAAAGGTTGTGAGGTGAGAAATGACTCAAACAGAGGAGGGGCTTACTATGCTTTGTAGACATGACGAGCTGATTCACCATGGTTCTTGTCCCGGCTGGAAAAGGATGAGTCAACGCAGATGGATATCAATAGTCAGATGCAGGAAATCAACAATTAAGTGACGGATATTAAATTCTAACAGATGAACCTATAACTGACTGTGATGAAGGATAGACAAGTTAAGGGAGGACGGCTTTTTGAGTGATTAGAAATACATGAAAATACCTCAATAAAACTATGCTTTATAATGTATAACTTTGAATACGCTTTCATTTCATTATTCATATTATGGTATAGTATACATAATCAGTGGTAGCTATCAAACTATGTGGGGGTAATGATATGAATCAGTTACTTAGAAAAGCTATTCTTGAGCCGAATGAATTCAATCGTTCCACTAAAACTGCCTGGAAACAATATCATGAGATAGGAACACTTACAGACGGATTAGTGAGACGGGAGATTTCAGAGTCTTGGGAGAGTTCGAAATCCATTGGTGTTAACCCATTTCAAACTTCAATTGAAGATATTTTGACACATCATGAACTGGAAAATTGTTTGCAGCAAAATGAACAGTTACTATCGTTTGCCACTCCACGCGTAGAAAGTCTTGTGGATATACTACATGAATCGGAAACGATGCTATCCTTTACAGATTCCAACGGTACGATATTACAATCATTTGGTGATCGAAAAACATTGAAACGTGCGGAAATACTCAATATTTTTACAGGCGGTACGTGGACTGAACAATCTGCTGGTACGAATGCTGTAGGTGTCGCATTAAAAACCAAAAGTCCTGCCCAAGTGCTGTTCTCTGAACACTTTTGTAAGAAAAATCATGAATGGTATTGTGCAGCCGCACCTATGATTGCGCCTTTCACAAAGGAAGTGTTAGGTGTTGTCAATATTGCAGGTTCCAATCCTCATATTCATCCACATACACTGAAATTAATTATATCGGAAGCGCAAAATTTGTCTAATACGATCATCAACCAAGTATATCACAGTATACTGCATGACCATCTTTCCCTAACAAATTCAATGGAAGATTCGCAAGATGCAGTTTTAATAATCGACAGCAAGAAAAATATAGTCCAAAGAAATGCTGTCGCAAATAACGACCCTTATATTTCCGATATCTTGCATACTAGCTCCCTAGAAGGATTAGATGAACTTGTACATTATGCGATGATCAGTGGAAAGGTCGTTATGAAAGAAGAAATACAGAATCTGCGCCTAAAACAATTGTATACATGCTCTATACAACCTGTCTCTTTTCAAAATATATATTTAGGTGCCATCATTTTTTTGAAGAAGAGTCATTCAACAACATCTACAAAAAAACAGCATGGGATAAAGACTAAAGAAGAGAAGCAAACGGATCCGTTTCAAAAGATGATCGGATCGTCTGATTCCTTTTTGTATGTTCAGAAGCAGGCGAAAAAAGCAGCCGCAATTGATGCGACTATTTTTCTTGCAGGAGAAACAGGTACTGGGAAAGAAGTATTTGCCCAAGCCATTCACCAGGCAAGCGACAGAAAAGATAAACCATTCATTGCTATTAACTGTGGTGCAGTGCCACGAAATTTGTTAGAAAGTGAACTCTCTGGATACGAAGCCGGCGCATTCACCGGTGCCCGTGCTAAAGGAAGCCCAGGGAAGTTTGAAATGGCGCAAGGTGGAACCATTTTCTTGGACGAAATTGGAGATATGCCGTTAGATCTCCAAGTCCATTTATTGCGGATTCTTGAAGAGCGCGAAGTAACCAGAATTGGAAGCTCAAAAGCTATTCCGATTGATGTGAGAATTATTGCAGCTACACATCGTGACCTAACTGAAGCTGTGTCAAATGGACTGTTTCGTGAAGACTTGCTGTATCGTTTAAAAGTTATTCAATTAACCATTCCACCGCTACGTGAGAGAGCTGAAGATATTTCAGCGTTGGCTTCTCATTTTATTGATGAATTATGTGGTGAATTTGGAAAACAGCAAATGAACATCTCTTCCGCATTCAAAACATGCCTCCTTGATTATCAATGGCCTGGTAATATCCGTGAATTAAAGAATGTTATCCAACAAGCGCTATTTAATGCAGATGGAACTATCTTAACGCCATCCCATCTGCCAGCCGAGTTGACTAGAAACACTCAATTAACGGAAAAACAACAACTTCAAGAAGCTTTACAAGCCGAAAAAGGAGTGGTCGCTCATGCGGCGAAACGTATGGGAATATCGCGCGCTACCATGTACCGCAAAATGAAACAGTATAATCTAGAAGCTCGTTAAGTCAGTCCTGAACTAAACTATGTTTAGTTCAGGGCTTTTTTTGATACACTGAGACACTTCTCTGTCTAAATGAGACACTTTATTCTAGTTAGAAAGGGAGTGGAATATTGCTAATTATGCAATTATTCTAATACATTCAAGGCTTTTCACTATACATAATTTTTTTGGCACGCTTCTTGCATTTATTATAGATGAACCTCAAGAAGATTTCACAGTGAATAGACAACTTGGGTAATTTTAGCGAAAGCAGGTGATATGAAGTTATGCAAACGTTTGATGTAACGGTAATTGGTGCGGGGCCTGGTGGTTATGTAGCTGCAATCCGCGCAGCGCAGTCAGGAAAAAAGGTAGCATTAATTGAGAGAAATAAACTGGGCGGTACTTGTCTGAATGTCGGGTGTATACCATCCAAAGCGCTTTTACAACATAGTGAAATGATTCAAACGATTAACAAAGCGAATGAGTGGGGAATTCACACAGGCGAAGTATCCATAGATTTCCCGAAATTAATGAGCCGGAAAGATCAGGTAGTGAAGACGTTAGTACAAGGTATACAGTATTTAGTGAAGAAAAATAAAATTACTTTGTTTCATGGAACTGCTTCGGTTAATCAAGAACAAATCATCACGGTAAATGAAGACCGGCTGCAAACGGAACACTTGATTCTCTCTACGGGAAGCAGACCTTTTGTCCCGCCTATCCCCGGATTGGAACAAGTGGATTATCTGACAACGGACACGTTTTTTGATCTACAGAAGTTGCCTGCTTCATTGGTGATTATAGGCGGCGGTGTTATTGCGATTGAACTTGCTTTTGCTATGGCACCGCTTGGCACAAAGGTTACTGTAATCGAAGTGGCTGACGACATTTTATTGACTGAAGATGAGGATGCTCGAAAGATCATAAGACAGCGCTTACAAGAATTGCAAGTGAATGTCTTGACCGACGCAAAGATCGACCACATCACAAAAGAACATGTCACCGTGAGAGACATGCGCTATCCATTTGATCAATTACTTGTGGCAACCGGCAGAACGCCTAACCTTGAAGCATTTACAGAACTGAAACTGGAATTAAAAGAAGGTTATGTTTCTGTCAATGAACGTTATGAAACTAGCGTCAAAAACATGTATGCAATCGGCGATGTAATTGGCGGCTATCAACTTGCTCACGCTGCCAGCGCAGAAGGTCTGACAGCTATTCAGGCCATTCTAGATGAAGACTTTCAACCATTGGATCCATCTACTATCCAGCGCTGTGTATACACGCAACCCGAAATCGCTTCGTTTGGGTTAAACGATAAAGAAGCAGTAGCAAATGGCTATCAAGTTAAAACTTCATTTTCCCCTCTTTCCGCAAACGGCAAAGCACTTGCAATGGGTGAGACGGAAGGCTTTATTAAGATCATTGCGGAAGAAACATATGGAGAAATTCTCGGAGCAGTGATCGTTGCGTCTAATGCAACAGAATTGATTCAGGAAGTAGCAGTGATGAAGCATGCAGAAGGGACGATGCACGAACTGGCAAATTTTGTACAGGCTCATCCTACGGTATCGGAAGCAATCGGTGAAAGCGCGAACGCATTTTTCGGTCGAGCGATTCATCAATAACATGTATAGAGGGAGGATTTATTATGATTAAGGAAAAAACGTTATGGATTTACCAGAAGATGAACGAAATTCGATTTTTTGAAGAGGAAGTACATCGAACATTTGGAAAAGGGCTCATTCCCGGGTTTGTCCACTTGTACGCAGGAGAAGAAGCTGTCGCTACGGGTGTCATGGCACTTCTTAACGACGAAGATTATATTACGAGTACCCATCGCGGCCACGGCCATGCGATTGCAAAAGGTTGTGACATTAAAGGTATGATGGCTGAAATTATGGGTAAACGGGATGGACTTGGCGGTGGTAAAGGTGGATCGATGCACGTTGCGGATATAGACAAAGGCATGCTTGGTGCAAATGGAATTGTAGGTGGAGGTTTTGGTATTGCAGCCGGCGCAGCATTGACTAGTAAAACACTTGGACTAGACCACGTAGCTGTTTGTTTCTTCGGTGACGGCGCATCCAATGAAGGTACATTCCATGAAGGACTCAATTTAGCATCTATTTTAGACTTGCCAGTTATTTTCGTTTGTGAAAATAATCAATTCGGTGAAGGCACACCTTTCCGTTATGCTTCTGCTTCAGAAACGGTTGCCGAAAGAGCGCCAGCGTATAATATGCCGGGTATTCGTGTTGACGGGATGGATGTGGAAGCAGTTTATGAAGCTACTAAAACGGCAATTGAACGTGCAAAAGCCGGTAAAGGTCCTACATTAATCGAATGTGATACGTATAGACATTACGGACATTTTGAAGGAGATGAACAAAAATACAAAACAGACAATGACCCAAATAAAGATCGTGATCCGATCACAGAATTCCGTGAGAAAGCGATTAAAAATCAGTGGATGACAGAAAAACAAGCCGTTGAAATTGAAGAGAATGCGAAGAAGACAATTGATGAAGCAGTTGCGTTCGCAGAGGAAAGTCCGCTTCCGGATATCTCAACTCTATATACGGATATTTTTGCATAAGAAAAGGGGGAACTTACGATGACGGAAAGAAAAGTCACATTTATGACAGCAATTAACGAGGCGATGGCGCAGTCTATGCGCAAAGATGAGACAGTGATTTTGATTGGTACAGATGTAGCAGGTGGAGCGGAAGTGGATCATTTAGTCCAAGATGACGGAAGATATGATGATGCATTCGGTGGCGTGTTTGGATTATCCAAAGGTCTAGTAACAGAATTTGGACGGGAACGCGTAATTGATACACCGATTGCAGAACACGGGTACTTCAGTGCAGCTGTCGGAGCTGCGGCAACTGGTTTGCGTCCAATTGCAGAATTAATGTTCAACGACTTTGTAGGTTTCGCACTGGATCCTATTTTGAACCAGGGAGCCAAAATGCGCTATATGTTTGGCGGGAAAGCAAAAATACCGCTTACTGTACGGACAGTTCACGGAGCTGGAGCCGGAGCGGCGGCACAACACTCCCAAACATTGTATGGTCTATTCGGGGCCATTCCGGGTGTGAAAGTCGTAGTGCCATCCAATCCATACGATGCAAAAGGTCTTATGCTGGCGGCGATTGAAGATGATAATGTAGTGGTCTTTTCAGAAGACAAGATGCTGTATGGGATGAAGGGTGATGTTCCTGAAGAATATTACACGATTGAAATTGGTAAAGCGAACGTAGTACGTGAAGGCAGTGATCTTACCATTGTCGCCATTGGAAAAATGGTTCAAGTCGCGGAAGAAGTAGCAGATCGCTTAGGCGGAGACGGGGTAAAAGTGGAGGTAATTGATTTACGCACCATCTCTCCATGGGATCAGGAAACGGTCATAGAATCAGTGAAAAAGACAGGACGTCTCATCGTAATTGATGAATCGAATCCTCATAATAACACAGCGACTGATGTGGCATCTGTTGTGGCTGATAAAGCATTTGATTATTTAGATGGACCTATTAAAACCGTATGCGCACCTAACACACCGGTACCTTTTGCGGCCAACCTAGAAAAAGCATATATTCCAGACGCCGACAAAGTATTACGTGTAGCTGAAGAACTTATCTCAGATTTAAAGATTGGAACAATCTAGGAGGTGAATACTAATGAGCGAAACAATTGTAATGCCAAAGTTAGGTATGACGATGACGGAAGGCACGATCACGGAATGGTATAAAGACGTGGGTGATTCAGTTACGAAAGGCGAACCGGTGTTGATGATTAGTTCAGAAAAACTAAATCAAGACGTGGAAGCCCCGTTTTCAGGTGTTTTACTGGAACGACTCGGTGAAGTGGAGGATGAACTGAAGGTTGGGGAAGCACTTGCAGTCATTGGAGAAGAGGGTGAAAAAGCTTCTGCAGCAAACAAACAGGATACGAATGCGGTCAGCGTAGAATTGACCGAATATGAAAAGGCTGACTCTTCAGCAGAGAAACCACCGATGAACGCAAAAAAAGAACAAGTGCCACGTGATCGTATTTTTATTACACCGCTTGCCAGACGAATGGCAAAAGATCAGGCGATTGATATTGAAACAGTGGAAGGTTCTGGCGGAAACGGCAGAATTACTAAACGCGATATCGAGCGGGTGCTGGCCAATGGTTCGTTCAAGAATACAGAGCAGCCAAAAGAATCAATTCCACAACAAACTGTTTCTAGCACATCTATCGGCGCAGGACTCTCGCCTATGAGAAAAGCCATCGCGCGCAATATGCGGGAAAGTTTAGCACAATCTGCACAACTTACGTTACATCGCAAAGTTAACGCGGATCAGCTGATCGAATTCCAACAGACTTTGCGAAATAAAATAAGTGCCAGCCATCCAGACATAAAACTAAGCTTAACTGTTTTATTGGCGCGGGCAACCGTATTGGCACTGCAAGAAGTGCAATCGATGAACTCCACATATCATGATGGGAAATTAACTGTGTATGACGAAGTTCACTTGGGAATCGCAACCTCTCTAGACGACGGCTTGCTCGTCCCTGTCATTAAAAATGCACAGCAAAAAACCATTGGGGCGCTTGCCGATGAAATGAAGGAGATTACAGAAAAAGCACGAAGCGGTGAAGCAGATTCAGCTTTACTTTCAGGTTCCACATTCACCATCACAAACTTAGGTGCAAGTGGAATCGAATATTTCACGCCAATCTTAAATCCAACGGAAACAGGCATTTTAGGTATCGGATCACTCCAAGAAGAGTTGGCACTGACGAAAGACGGAACCGTTACAACGTGCAGGAAGATACCATTTAGCATTACATTCGATCATCAAATCGTGGACGGCACTAAGGCGGCAGAGTTCTTATCTGCTTTAGCAAAGTACATCGAGTCTCCTTATCTTTTAGTTTTATAATACCGGCCGCAGGAAGAATGTCTTCCTGCGGATTTTTTTGTCTGCTTGAACGAAATAAAATTGTACTGCGGGATTAACGTTTATAGGCGACTGCGCAAGTTGATAGACATTCGGCACGAGTAAGGTACCAGGTCCCCGAACGATTCAGAAATGTTTAAGGACCTGGTACCCTTGACTTAATTTGAATGGGATTGAATTAAATAGGTTTTAATATAATAATCATAGTAAATATGGAATTTAAATAGATAGTAAGGCATTGGAATATATTTTAAATAAGGATATACCGTTTTACTCCTTTGTGGATTACTATAATCTAAAGGAGTGTTTTTTTATGTATAAAAGAACTAGTGGATCTACGTCAATATCCTGGACACAAAAAAGTTAAGTCCGTTTCAGAACGGCATCCATTCATGGAGCGTCCTGTATCCAGCGAAACCAGTCAAGTGAAAGACCGCACTTGACAGCTTTCGCTGGATACAGGA
>NZ_PDYM01000039.1 GCF_002743055.1 Sporosarcina sp. P13
CCGTAGTGGGTACAATGATGAATTACTAGCTACATACAGAAGCGGATTGAAGTGGCTTGAACTTACCAAATTCCTTACTAACTTCAAAAAACTATGCCACACACTTCCCCTCACCAAACGAAGGCGCCTTACAAGCGGTAGGCGGAGCAATGAGACAGATAGGCGGTCTTCTGCGGGAGCCATCCGCCAGCGCCGTAGTGAGTACAATGATGAATTACTAGCTACATACAGAAGCGGATTGAAGTGCCTTGAACTTACCAAATTTCTTACTAACTTCAAAAAACTATGCCACACACTTCCCTTCACCAAACGAAGGCGCCTTACAAGCGGTAGGCGGAGCAATGAGACAGATAGGCGGTCTTCCTGTCTGGCTTATTGCGGGAGCCATCCGCCAGCGCCGAAGTGGGTACAGTGATGATTACTACACCATATATAGAAGTGTATTGATGTATTTAGAACTTATTGAATCGCTTACTAACTTCAAAGAACAACAAGCCTTACTCCCCCCACTTTTTAGGCAGTAAGGTCATAGCTTTCCTACAAGCCAAAAAACAAAAAGTAAGAAGATTAACCCCTTTTCTAGTGGAGTTCTTTTATTTAGCAGACAGAAAAGCGAGATTTTTCGCGCATTTTGTGATACGCTATCTTCGTCAAGAATTCGTAGAAGGAAGTGACTCGTGTGAACATTGCTTTAATTGCGCATGATGAAAAAAAGGCAGAATTAGTGAATTTCACAATTGCTTACGAACAAATATTTGCCAAGCACACTCTTTACGCTACGGGTACAACTGGTCAGCGAATCATGGAAGAGACTGAACTTTCCATTACGCGACTCATGTCTGGACCACTTGGCGGCGACCAACAAATTGGTGCAATGGTCGCTACCGAAAAGTTGGATTTAGTTTTATTCTTTCGTGATCCATTGACAGCTCAACCGCATGAACCCGATGTTAGTGCTTTACTTCGCTTATGTGATGTCTACGGCATTCCACTCGCAACCAACTTAGCTTCAGCTGAGCTATTACTTCGCGCAATTGAAAAAGGCTATTTCTCATGGAGAGAAACAGCCGCTAAATATCAATAATTGACTGTCAACAAAGGCAATACACATAGAATAGACGCGCATTCGCGCGTCTATTTTTTATCGTCCCGTAAAGATAGGTTTTCTCTTTTCGACAAATGCTTGAACCCCTTCTCTATGATCAGAGGTATTGCGCATCGCCGCTTGCGCCTCACTCTCAAGCTCTACTATTTTTTTTAATTCTTCCACACCAGCAGCATGTAAAATCTTTTTAGATGCCGCCATAGAAGCTGTAGGAGAATTCAAGATCAGTTGTGAACGTTGTTGCGCTGTATTCCAAGCCTCTCCATCCGCTACCACTTGATCAATTAGTCCAATCTGCATCGCGTGTTTGCCGTCTAGTACTTCACCTGACCAAATCAGTTGCTTCGCTCTTGATGCACCCACTCTCTGCTTCAAGAAGAAATGACCTCCACCGTCAGGAACTAAACCGATTCCTATAAAGTTCATCGCAATCTTACTCGACTCTTCCGCAATGACAACATCACAAGCAATCGCTATACTACAACCAAGACCTGCCGCTGCACCATGTACAGAAGCAATCGTAATTTGCGGCATGCTGTACATAGCTAAAGCGAGCCTCGATAAATCGACCATAATATCTTCCATCTTCATCGGTCCATTCGGGTCCAACATCGCTTTAACATTCCCTCCGGCAGAAAATGCACGACCTGCCCCATGAAATAGCACGACGTGAACAGATGTGTTTTTTTTCAAGTCATCGACAATATCCGCCAACTCTTTCATCATCACACCATCCATCGCATTCATCACATCAGGCCTATTAAATGTTACCGTTGCTAGTCTTCCATCAATTACTACTTCAATTTGTTTAGTCAAAATCAATTCCTCCCCCAAGATGAATGGTTATTCATTCATCATATTATACACAACTATGAGAGCGTTTGCATAACTTTCTACAAAATAGATAAATAAACTGAAGTGGATAGTCGACGCCGTTACTCTGCATTTCTGGCGGATGCGTTCTGTAGGGCCCGCGGTGAGCCATCTTTCGCTGCGCTCTTTGGTCAGCTTTCTTTACTATCTTTCAACTAGACTATGAAATCCCCAACCAGTTAAAATGGCGGGGATAGTTGTTATTTTATCGGATCAGTCGAATAAAACACCTCATCCAAATAAGCAATTTTACGATCGATAGATTCTTCAAAACCTAGAATATACGCTGCAGGTTCTTTCGGGTTATGGAATTGCGTCAGTTTACCTGTCGCTGGATCCATGAACTTACTGGATGCTCCACAACCCAATCCAATAATCGTCTGCGCTTCTTCCATGATCAAAATATTATAGAGACTCTCTTCACCAGGCTTTGCATAACCAACATTCTCAAGATTTCCTAAAATGTTTTTTTGACGGTATAAATAATATGGAATATAGCCGTTAGCTTTCGACCATTCTTCACCACGCGTCATCATCTGACCGACCGTCTTTCGATCCGCCACTTGATATTTATCTTTATTGCGTGTCATCTCAGATGCTCTTTTGAATGACAATGTATGGATCGTCAACGATTCCGGTTGCATCTTCTCCGTCTCCGCCAATGAATGCTCAAATTCAGCAAGTCCTTCATTTGGAAGTCCGATGATTAAATCCATATTAATATTGCGCATTCCTTGCTCCCGAGACAACCAATACTTATCAATCGTCTCCTGCACACTATGATGGCGGCCAATCGCTTTCAACGTTTCGTCTGTATACGATTGCGGATTAACACTAATTCGGTCAATTCCCCACTTTTTCAACACTTTCAACTTCGGAACTGTAATCGTATCGGGACGCCCCGCTTCAACTGTCACTTCCCGCACATGCTCCATATAAGGGAATGAATCGACCATCGTTTGATACAACGCATCCATTTCCTCTGCCTCAATCGATGTCGGTGTACCGCCTCCAAAATAAATTGTCGTAATGCGGATATCATGTTCTTTTAACCAACGACCAATCGCTCGCATTTCTTCATGCAAACCATCAAGGAAACTTTCTACTCGACCATTTTTTCGGTGAATTGCATACGCTGGAAACGTGCAGTACGCACATTTTGTCGGACAAAACGGAATACCAATATAAATGCTCACTTCTTGTTTTAACGTATACAAATCCGGCAACGCTTTCAGCTGAATATTAGCAATTTGTGCTATTAATTCGCTCTTACGCACCGATACACGGTGACGTTGCTGAAGTAATTGCTTTGCTTCATCCACTGAAAAACCGTCTTGCCGGTACATATGATACAGCTTCGTCGGGCGAATTCCTGTTAAGATTCCCCATTCTTGCTCCATACCTGTCGCTTGTTCGAGTACTTCAAGCAACACATGAGAATACATCCTCTTGCGTTGGCGAATAATTTCTCGTTCTTCAGTAGCTAATATTTCTTCCGTAAATTGCGCATCATACTGTTTACCATGCCAACGTAATTCCACTGACACACTCGGTAATTCCGTATCTTCCGTAAAACGAACATCTAGCGTTTCATCGTCCGTTAGTTCCGAAACAATTTTAGATTGCTCGAAAAATAAATTAGCTAAGTGCGTGAACAGCCGAATCCAATCTTGCGGAAACGGTTGATTTACATATAGTTGCTGCATTGTTCTCTCCTACTCTCCATCAGTTGAAAAAAACCGGCCGAGGCCGGTTTCAATTACTAGTTTTAGTTAAAGCTTTCATACAAGTCTTGTACAGGCTTCAATACTACACGGTTTACTTCTTCGATCAATTCGCTAAGTTTCATCTCAGCAGTTAGCATGGCCATGATTGTTGGATTTTCCTGAGCAAGTTGTGCTGTTTTCTGTGCATGTTCCAGCTCTTCTCCTGCAATTTCCTCTCCAGCCATTTGCTTTTGCTGCAAGTTCATTTGGATTTCACGGAAGCTTTCGAATAGTACGCGCGCTTCTTCATCCTCTTTCACTTCTGCCATCGCTGTTTTTACTGCCTGGTATTGATCTGTCTTACGTAATGTTGATTCTAATTTATTCATATCATCATAAATATTTACTGTCATGTGTTATTTCCCCCTAAAGTTAAGTTAAAGTAAGTGCTATTATTCCTTGCACGATTCCGATCACGCCGCCAAGTAGTGCGCCAAGAACCGTAATCATCTTAAACTCTCTGCGTGAAATCCCTAGTACTAAGTCTTCCAACACAGCTACCGGGAACGTATCTACCTGTTCTTTCACCAGTTCATCGAGTTTTAGTTTCCTTAATGACTCATCGAGTTTCGACTCTGCTTGTTCAAATAAAAATCCAACCACTTTCGGTGTCACATGTGCCGCCGTCCAATCGGATCCTTGTGGCCAGTAATGGGCAAGGCTATGATCTAGCCTCTCTCTAAGGGCCAATTGCTCTAGTGCATACTTTCTCACAGAACTAAACACCGTTTCCCAATCAAATCCAGCAGTTAGTTGTTCCATCGGTTGTTGCTGAATATTTCGCCATTCTTTCCAGATTAGCTTATCCAGCAAATCCTTTGTTCCAGGCGCATTGACAAAGCGTATCGCTTCTCGTTGAATTTTCCCAACAAGCGAGTCTGACTCACCGAAAAACATATTGATCATACCGCCAAAGGTCCCTTTCGAATGAAGGAAATCATCAATCAACTTCTGAAACGTCTGTCTACCTTCTTCGGAATCGATGAATTGCTCCGCGCGACCTAAGACAAAACTTGTAGCAAAAGGGATCCTTTCTTCCACTTGCTGTTGCCAACGCAATGGCATTACATCAGCCACTGTCCCCGTTGTCACTTTTGATTTCATTTCGTACATTTGTTGCTCAATCAATGTGACCAATCGCTCTTCCAGTTGTTCAGGAAGTTGTGTCGCACCTGCGATCCCGAGCCAGTCATATAATGTCTTGTCCGATTGCAGAACGTATTCGTCCATTTTCTCCTGAATAAATGTCTCCACACGCTTTTCCATTGCAGGTGTCAGCATCTTTTTACGAAACAAGTCAGGTGTCAGCAAATAATTTGTCACGGTCTTGCCGAGTTGTCTCGCTAGTTCATTCCGCCGTTTCGGTATCAATCCAGGCGTAAACGGTAGGCGGGTATTTCCAATATACTTTGCTTCATGTGGTCTAAAAAGCATTTTAATCGCCAAGTGATTCGTCACTCCACCGATTAACGCGCCTATAATCGCCATGAACAAAATGGTTAACACTATATTCAATCGCTTCACCTTATTTCACTTGGTCTTCGTTCCAATTATAACAAAAACCAGCTGAATGAAAAGGAATTCGAGGCGAGGATTTTTGACTTTACAATTGATCCGCATTCAGGTACGTTTCGAGTAGAGCTTATAGCTTACACTTATTCAGTTAGTGAAAATTCTTAGGAGGTCATCCTGTCATTGAAAAAAGAACTTACAGACCATTTAGGACGCACCGTCGTCTATGATTTCCCACCGAAACGAATCATTTGTTTATGCCCAGGCATTACAGAAACTTTATTCGCCATTGGACTTGAAGACGAGATCGTCGGCAGAACACGTTATTGCATTTATCCGGAAGCCGCAAAAAAAGTTCCGGCCGTTGCTGGAACGAAAGATCTGCATCTAGAAAAAATTCACGCAGTCAAACCTGATTTAATCATTATGGAAAAAGAAGAAAATACAGAAGAAATGGTCGAAACGCTTGCTGCTCACTATCCAGTCTTTGTAGCAGAAGTCCAGACCATTGACGATGCGTACCGGATGATTACAGATATGGGTTACTTAACTGATCGTCAGAAAGAAGCAGATGCACTAACTGCAGAGATTAAAGAAGCATTTGCACACTTACCAGCGCTACCTGCTGCCCGAGTAGCGTATGTTATTTGGAAAAAGCCTTATATGGTTGCAGGAAAAGACACTTATATCAATACGCTACTACAAACCATTGGATTCGTCACACCATTTGCGGACGTAACTGATCGCTACCCTGTCTTAACGGAAGAACAATTTAAAGAAGCGAAGTTAGATATCGTCTTGCTTGCATCCGAGCCGTATCCATTTAAAGAAAAGCAGCAACAACAATTCCAAGAAATGTTGCCCAATTCAACTATACAATTGATAGACGGAGAAATGTTTTGGTACGGCGCGCGCATGCTAAAAGGAGCACGCTATTTAAAGACTTTTGATTTCGGCGTCTAATTCAAGTTCCATTAAAAATCGTTGACATCCGTATTGCATGCTCCATCTCATCATGTAACGCAATGAATATAGGATCATATCCTTGATCGAATGGAACCGTTAACAGCATTTCCTTATACTGCTCTACTGCTTCCAATTCAGCGACCAAGGCGTTTTTCGCACATTCTTTCAAATTAGTGCACGGTGCCATTTTTTTAGGATTTGGTACATAACTACCCGTAATCATATAATGAAGCTGTTGAAACATTTCATAATGACTTTTTTCATCTTCATACGCATGACGTATAAATTCCTGCCATAACGGATCATTCGTCAGCTGGTACATCGACTTATAATAAAAATAAGATTTGTACTCGTCTTCAATCGCATTTTTTAGTTGAGCAACAAACACGCACTCATCCTTTCACTGTCTTTTGGTCAGTTTATGAAATCGGTACAACTTATATCACTATACATACAAAAAAGGAGTGAACAAGATGTTACAACATTTCAGTTACAAAAAAATGTTTGCAAATACAGACCTACCTGGTTGGACCGTTTCTTTTTATTATCGAAACAAACACTATACAGCCGATTACCACAAAGACGGCTCCATTCAATGGACAAGCACCATACCAACAGACGAATCAAATGTACAACAAATGGTACACGACCTCATGACTTTCCATGTCTATGAATGATTATTCCCCTAATAGACCATCCTTGTAATAGAGGAGGTGCTGTTATGGGTAAAGAACAATCAAAAGGCAAACAGCAACTAGAAAAACAACGCATGCAAGTACAGAACCAAAAGACCGAAAACGTCTTCGAGGACAAAAGCCGTGTCCCTAATGAACAAAACGCCTTCAAAGAAACACAACCTCGATATGGTGAGTGAAGAAGGAAACCGTTCCGGTAGGGTTCGTTCGGGAAGGCCAGCGGGTGAGTCGTCGCCTCGCACTTCTCTTCACTGGTGTTTTCATCTTTAGTTAGTAAGGGGTATTTGGGCTTTGGTTTTAGTTTGTTATTTTGAATTGTAAAAAATCCGAAAGAACCTCCTACACTTGGAGGTTCTTTTTCTCTAAATCGAATATTCCAGACAAACCTTTCTTCATTTTTCCATAATCAATAAGCAATCAGAATTGTATTTTCTTCATAAATAAATTATTATAAAAGATAACTAACTTTACATTACAGGAGGTGTATGCTTTGTTCTTTTCCCTCATTCGGGTTAAGCACAAAGCCATTATTTGGACATTGCCATACGATTGGCAGCATTTGCTGCCTTGATCGCACTCACCGCTTTTTTTGTCGCGTGTGAATTTGCAATCGTGAAAGTCCGGTCATCGCGTCTAGACCAGCTGATTTCAGAAGGAAACAAACGCGCCGTTCTTTCAAAAAAAATTGCCGATAATTTAGATGAATACTTATCCGCCTGCCAGCTCGGGATTACCATTACCGCACTTGGCCTAGGTATGCTCGGAGAACCCACTGTAAAACTCATGATGGCTCCCGTCTTTAATTATCTTGCCTTGGATGCAAACGTGGAAACGATTCTTTCCTTCACTGTTGCTTTGGCGATTGTAACCTATCTCCATGTGGTCGTTGGAGAACTTGCGCCAAAGACTATTGCTTTACACAAAGCAGAAGAACTATCGTTATCTCTATCGATACCTTTGAACCTATTCTACCGTTTAATGTATCCGATTATTAAAGGTATGAACGTATCGGCACGTCTTGTCACGCGATTGCTAGGCTTCAAATCAATTTCCGAATTAGAAGTAGCACACACCGAAGAAGAACTACGAATTATTTTGTCTGATAGTTTACGAAGTGGAGAAATTAATCAGGCAGAATACAAATACGTCAACCGGATCTTTGAGTTTGATGACCGGGTGGCAAAAGAAATAATGTTGCCCCGTACGGAAATGATGACTGTGGACAAAGAAATGACATTATCAGAAGTGTTCGATATGATGGATGTGGAGCAATATACACGTTATCCGATTACTGACGGTGATAAGGACCATGTTATTGGCCTTGTAAACATGAAGCATTTATTGACTGCATACATCAAAGATCCCACGAATGGTAGCAAATCGGTACTCGACTATATGCAACCCATTATCCGTGTAATTGAAACAATTCCGATTGGGGACTTACTATTGAAAATCCAAAGAGAACGTATCCATATGGCCGTTCTGCTGGATGAATACGGTGGAACATCTGGTCTTGTGACGATTGAAGATATTTTAGAAGAAATTGTTGGAGAGATTCGCGATGAATTTGATTTAGATGAATTACCTGAACTGCAAAAGATTGGTACCGACCATTATATTTTAGATGCAAAAATGCTCATTGAAAATGTCAATGAAGCGCTCGATATCGAAATCTTAGAAGAAGATATCGATACGATCGGCGGTTGGTTTATGGATCAACGCTTTGAAGCAGTTCCAGGAGAAAAAATTATCGAACAAGGCTATGAGTTTACTGTCAGCGAAGTAGATGGACATCATATCCTCTACTTAGAAACAAAAAAGCAACCTCCTCTATTGCAATCTGAAGTAGATGCTAATCTGTCTCATTAGAGCTTTCCCATTTAAGTAGGGAGAGCTTTTATCATGCTAAGCTAAGAGTGGAGAGATGATCTATGAATAAAAAACAAGAAAATTTGCTACTTTTCATCTGGACAGTTGCTCTAACCGCCACACTCGGCTCACTTTACTATTCAGAAATTAAAGGATACATACCGTGTACGATGTGTTGGTATCAAAGAATCTTCATGTATCCGATTGTCTTGATTGGTATCATTGCATTGATTCAAAAAAATGCTAAGGTCGCTTTAACAACCGCTACTTTTTCCTTCATCGGTGGCTGTATTGCACTTTATCATTATGGCATTCAAAAACTGCCTGCTTTACAGGAAAATGCGCCTACATGTGGTGGTGTTTCATGTACAGGCCAATATGTGAATTATTTTAGCTTTGTTACGATTCCTTTACTCGCTTTCGTAGCGTTCGCTTTCATTTTCATTGCAAGTCTTGTACTGTTAAAAGATACAAAGGAGTGACACATATTGAAAAAACTATTAACTATCGCTGGAGTTATTGTCGTGATCTTTATTTTGATCGTTGTACTCAATAATAAATCCAATGAAACAAAATTGGCTGACAATCCGTATGGAACAGAAAACTTGAAGCAATCTACTATTGATCTACTAGGGAACGAGAACTATAAGAATATCGCTACACCAGATGAAATTTTCAAGAAAATCGAAAGTGGCGATCCAACGACCGTGTATTACTTCAGTCCTGAATGTCCATATTGTATGGAAATGACACCGCGTCTTATGCCGATTGCAGAACAACATGATGTACATATTTATCAATATAATATGCTCGAATTCGAAAGTAAGTTGAAGAGAGAATATGATGTGACAGGCTGGCCTGCATTGGTTCACTACAAAGACGGTAAAGAACAAGGTCGAATCGTCGGCGCACATCCGAATGATCAGATCGAAGCGTTTTTCGATGAATTCGAAAGCGAATGAGGAGAGTAACTAGATGACAAGTTTTCATTACACAACGAGTAAACCTGGCGAAACAGTTGAACTGCTTCTAAGAGAACAATGGCAAGGCGGTAAAAAAACCGTTCACCAAATGCGTATGGATAAAAGTGTTACGGACGCAGACGGTCAACCGATTGAATGGAAAGAACCTTTACCAGAAGGCACGTTACTAACATTCAGTTTTTCTGATGCGCAGTCTTCTTATAGACCTGAAACCTTAACAAAATTACGTGTCATTTGGGAAGATGAGCATGTACTTGCGGTTTATAAACCAGCAGGCGTATCCGTTCATCCAGAACATGCACCTGGCACGGGCACATTAATGAATGAGGTAATGGGCTATATAACGAAAAATGGCGGAACTTACGCTGAGCACGTTCATCGTCTGGATCAACATACAGCTGGGTTGTTAGTAATCGCTAAACACCCAATCGCTAAAACGATGTTCGATCGAATGTTTGAACAAAATCGTATCGATCGTTTCTATACGGCAGAACTAGAAGGTAGATTACTGAAACCACGTGGCACGATTAATATGCCAATTGGAAAAGATCGCTACCATGCGACTAGACGTAGAGTCTCCCCTTCAGGCCAATCAGCAGTTACTCATTTCAAAGTGCTAGATCGCTTAGCAAATTCTACATTAGTTGAAGCACAACTTGAGACTGGTCGTACCCACCAACTTCGTGTACACTTCTCTCACTTAGGACATCCAGTTGTCGGAGATCAGCTATATGGCAGTGAAACCATCGCTAGAGGTCCTTATAAATTAGTTGCTTCTAAAATAGCATTTGAACATCCAATTACAGGCGAGTCTATCGTGTTGGAAACAGAATAATACGCAAAACCGCTGCACAGGCCAATGGACTGTACAGCGGTTTTTTACTACTTAGTATGTATCAGGATTTGTTCCCGTGCGTTCATTGCGATTCATCGCATCAATCATAGCCATTTCACTCGCAGATAATTGAAAATCTGCTACTTCACTATTTTCTTTCACTCGTGTTATTGTAGAAGATTTTGGTATCACGATTAGATGATGTTGAATATGCCAGCGCACGATGACTTGCATGATTGTTTTATTATGTGCATTGGCAATCGCCAACAACGTAGGATCCTCTAACAATTTCCCTCTAGCTAACGGACTCCAAGACGTCACAGCAATTTGGTGTTCACTACAAAATTGTCTCAAAGGCTCTTGTGTTAACAAAGGATGTATTTCTACTTGATTGACCATTGGACGAATATTCGCCACCGCAAATAGCTCCATCAAATGAGATTCATGATGATTGGAAACCCCCGTCGCACGTATTAACTTCTCATCATACAACCGCTCAATGGCACGATACGTATCGATATAACTACCACTTACCGGCCAATGCGTCAAATATAAATCCAAATAATTCATATCTAGCGCCGTCAATGAACGCTCAAATGCACGAAGTGTTTCGTCATATCCTTGCTCATCATTCCAGACCTTCGAAGTAACAAATAAATCTTCACGCACAACACCCGAATTTCGTATCGCCTCTCCCACTTCTTTTTCATTTCCGTAAATAGAAGCTGTATCAATAGCACGATAACCTAGTGAAACCGCTTTCTCCACCACTTGAATCGTTTCCTCTGGTTCTGTCATTTTATATGTTCCTAAACCGAACTGCGGCATCTGTACACCGTTGCTCAACGGAATCATATGTTCAAAAACTGTCGACATGAAATTCCTCCTCCAAATACTCTTATGGCTAATTGTACATTATTTTCCTAGCAAATCGAATACTTTTTAAGTATAACAGGTTGATTTCTATCTGATAATCGAGCAAATTCCCGAAAACTTAAATTATGGAATTACAGCGGGGTATCATATTATTCATCACATTTCTTGATTTCCTGCATTTCTTGTCATTCTGACGATGCTGTTCACTTCTAGTGGCGCGACAGGTATTGCGCCAGGCTTTATTATGTACCCATTACTTAAGATAACAAAGGGACAACGTAAGTAAGTCCCTATCCTCCTTTATATTTTCGCAATTTTATTTACCTATCAACTACTATTTTTACCGCGGTAAGATTTGTTAAGAACCTGTCACAAAGTATGTCTAAGAACATTTCATTTTTACTGCTTATACGGTATACTGTGTGAAGGACTACTGATTTTACAGGAGGTACAAACAATGAGATTAATTCTAATCATGGCTGTTTGTGTAGCGTTCTTCACTGCAATTTTCACTGGTGGATACGAAGACAAACCAGGTCAATCAAGAAAATAAGCACATAAAAGGGACAGGCTCTATGCCGGTCCCTTTTTATTATGTTAAATGAGCAAACTTTTGCTGTCTCAATGCTTCATAAATTAGGATCGCTGCGGTATTAGATAGGTTAAGCGAACGAATATGTTCATCATTCATCGGAATCCGTAGACATGTCTCTTTGTACTTAGCTATAATTTCCTTAGGCAAGCCGGTCGTTTCTTTACCGAAGACAAAGAAAATATCTTTATCTGTATCCGAATAATCAAATGACTCATAGCTCGTCTCTCCAAATTTTGTGATGAAATAAAACACACCTTCTGGATAACTATCCAAAAACTCTTGAATCCCATCATGATACGTAATCTGTACATGCTCCCAATAATCCAATCCAGCCCGCTTCAACATCTTATCCTCAGTCGAGAAACCTAACGGACGTATTAAATGAAGCGCCGTATCAGTGCCTGCGCAAGTACGCGCAATATTACCGGTATTGGCTGGAATTTGTGGTTCAAATAAAGCTACATGAATAGTCATTTCTTTACTACCTTCTCTCAGTTATTAAGGTGCACTATCGCACGTTCTATTTCGATTGATACAGTTACCTCTTGATCAACTGCAGAACCTTCTACTAGACCTTCTGCAGCTTCAGTAGTTCCAATCTGCCCAAGCGCCCAAGCAGCTGTACCTCTCATCATAGGTCGTGGATCTTCTTTAAGAATTCTCGTCAATTCTGGTATAGCTGACTCCTCTTTAAAATGCGCCAACGCAATTACAGCATTACGTTGAATAGGATTTTTCCCACGCCATGAACCCGACATATGCCCGAACTGCTCTTTAAACTGTCGATTGGATAACGACAGCAACGACAGCAAAAGGGGCTTCACTCGTTCAGGTTCCGGTGTAAAGGCTAGTTGGTGCGTATGATTCACACCTTTATTTTTCGGACATACCGTTTGACAGGTGTCACAGCCGTATACTCGATTACCAATCCTATGCCTGAACTCTTCCGGTATCGGGTGTTTCGTCTGTGTCAAAAATGCAATACAACGCTGGGCATTTAGTTGTCCCGGTTGCACTAGCGCACCTGTAGGGCACACATCAAGACATAGCGTACAATCTAAACACTGATCTTCCATCGGTTCATCTGGAGCAAATGGCAAATTCGTAATCATCTCCCCAAGGTAGACGTACGATCCGAACTCTGGCGTAATAATCGAGCAATTTTTAGCTGACCAGCCAATTCCTGCACGTTCAGCAACTGCCCGGTCCACAAGTTCCCCTGTATCCACCATCGAACGAAGCCTAGCGTCAGGTACTTTAGTCAGAATGAAGAACTCCAACTGGGCAAGTTTATCTCGCAGCACCGTATGATAATCTTCACCCCATGAAGCTCTACAAAACATGCCCCGGCGTTGTCCTTTTTTCCCCCTTGGACTATTCGCCATTTTCGATGGATATGCCACCGCAATCGAGATGATACTTTCCGCTTGATCCAGCAATAAAAGTGGTTCCGTTCGTTTTTCCACGTCCGATTCTTCAAAACCAGATTGATAATTCAGTTGCTGTTGTTGTTTCAAACGATCTTTCAGTTTTGTAAACGGGGCTGCTGTCGTAAAACCTATTTTGTCTATTCCAATGGACGTAGCAAACGCTCGTACTTCATCTTGCAGCTGAGCGACATTCACCATCCCCCGCCTCCCTTATGATAAGATGGAGTAAAATTACAAATAGGTGATTCTAATGCAACTTACTATCCATCCTTCTATATTTGCAAAAATTCCAGACTTTAAATTAGGTTTACTCTATTATAACAAAACAACAGTCTCTGCATCACCTCAGATGCTAAAAGGTCGTCTTCAATTATTTCAGGAGCAACTGTATTTCGAGCTTCTAGACAAAGACCTTACAGATTTCCCTGGACTAACAGAATGGCAAACTGTCGTTCAATCTCTCGGTGCAGACCCTCTTACTTCTCCATCCACTCTAGAGACACGGATGCAAGAAATCAAGGAACATAACTATACACCTTCTTTTCATAGTGCCGAAGATTTAAACACATTCTTCTCACTGCAATATGAACTTCCATCAGTCGCCTATGACCTAGATAAGATTGTAGGAAACATCGAACTTACCGTTGGAACTACTGAGGATGGTTATATGGGCTTGAACAATAAATACAACACCTTCACCAACCTTTTATTGCTCAGCGATGATTATAGCCCTTTTGGAAGCCCTCATATCGATTCTATGCGCACAGCCGTCACAGAAGAAAGTGAAAATGTTCTGCAAGTTCTATTTATTCATCCTTCATTAGACATGAGCTCTGCTTTTCAACTAACTAAGTCATGTGGTAAAATGTTCACCAGCATCAATGGTGGTGATTTTCGATCATCTGTCCTTCATGCACATAAAACTTCATGCACTATAGAAAAAGAGGTGGAACAGTGAAGATCACATTAGCTGAAGGTATCAAACTAAAAAGTATACTTTCCAAACAAATTCGGGAATTAGAAGCAGAAGCACATCGCGTTGCTTTTGCCACTATTGAAAAAGGTATGGTACTTCCACAACTTGCTAGAACTTTACAGGACGTAGAAGTTGAAATGGAACGTGTTAGAGTTGATCAGCGTAGACTTGATTTACTAATTTATGTAGCAAATAGTACGCACACTGTGGATTTCGATGGACAGCCGCTTGCGCTAGTTGAGGCAATCGAACTTGCGATTCAATTACGGGCGAAAGTAGAATTTTATAAGCAACTATCTTCATCTCCTAAGGAAGAAGTGCAATTCGGTTATTCTGAAGCGAATCCCCTTTATCGTATAGCTTTATTTGATCCGGAGGTCTATCGCCAAAAAGCGCAACAAGCCGAAAAGTCAGCCCATCAACTATCCAATCGTATTAACACAAAAAACTATACAGTCGTACTAGATTTCGATGGATCTGCATACTTTTAAACCTCAGGAAGGTGAGACTCCTTTCTGAGGTAGGATGAGAAACACGAACTTACAATTAGAACAACCCAATTACTCGTTACCTCTCACACCTTGACCAATGACCACTAACCATCCATGGCTATGGCAATGTACCTTACGAGCAATATCCTTTCTTGTTTCTCTTCTGCTACACGCTACCTATCCATTTGATAGGTAGCGTGTTTCTTTTTTCCGGTATAACAGAAAACTGGCTGAGACAATATTTAATCAAATGGAAATCAATCGTCTACCAAGAAAGTACCTTATGTACCTTATGTACTTTACTCACTGTCAAGTTTCCCTAACTTTATTCAGTAATTATTATGGCTGATTTTTTAATTGTCGTCTCTTTTTGATTTTATAGTAATAATTATTATTTGTCTTTTATAACTGTTATAGTAATTAATATGGCTAATGAATTATATTAGTATGAGTAAAGGAGTCATGTATTTTATGAAAAAGTTTATTAATGCAAATATATATGGAGACCCAGAATCCTATGAATTTTTAGTGGATAACGGTCAGTTTATAGCAATTGGTAATGATTTGAACAATGCAGATGAAGTGATTGATTTAAAGGGATGTTTGGTGTTGCCACCTTATGTTGACCCTCATTTACACTTAGACTATATCTTTTCAGGTTTAGGTGAAGGAAATGCCAATGTTTCGGGTACATTATTTGAAGGTATACAGCGTTGGAGTGATAATAAAAAGTCATTGACTGAAGAAATGGTACGTGAACGTGCAATTAAAGGAATTCAAAAAGAATTGAGTAAAGGGGTTCAATTTATTCGTACGCATGTAGATATTACTGATCCGAATTTAACTGGGATGAAAGCTTTAATTAAACTGCGCGAAGAATTGAAAGATATCGTTACATTACAAATTGTAGCATTTCCTCAAGAAGGATTCTTTAGATACAAAGGTGCCGAACATTTAATGGAAGACGCACTTAAAATGGGCGCTGACGTAGCAGGAGGAATCCCTCACTTTGAAATTTCATATGAACACGGTGTTGAATCATTGAAAAGGATTGTCAACATGGCAATAACATATAATGTGATGATTGATATTCACTGTGATGAAAACGATGATCCTAATAGTCGATTTTTGGAAGTATTAAATGCGCTTGTTATGGAAAAAAACTATGGTGAATACACAACGGCAAGTCATACATGTAGCTTCGGTTCAGTAGATAACAGTTATGCAAATAAAATGTTAGGTTTATTTAAAGAGTCAAAAATTAACTTTATTTCTTGCCCAACTGAAAATGCACACTTACAAGGTCGTGGCGACAGTTATCCTAAACGACGAGGCTTAACACGAGTAAAAGAGTTGTTGAATAATGGAAATAACGTCGCGTTTGCCCAAGATTCAATTGCGGATTACTGGTATCCACTAGGCAATGGAAATATGATGAATATTTTGGACAATGGTATCCATCTAGCACATTACACACATATTGATGAAATCAATAAAGCATTCAACCTAATCACTTACCATGGGGCAAATATTATGAGAGTTAACGACGAGTATGGTATTGAAGTCGGCAAACCAGCTAACTTTATCGTTTTAGATGCACAAGATCCTTATGAAGCAATTCGTGAGCGTGCAGAGGTACTTGTTTCCATGAGGAATGGGAAATATCTTTTTAGCCGTGAACCACGAAAAAATGAAATAGAAATAGATTTCTTAAAACAATAAGTGGATTCCATAATTAATTCTAAAATGCTTATTCTCCTCAACACATCTGTTGAGGAGAATTTTTTGTATACTTATATAATTTGCGGTTTAGAAACAGATGTATACGATGATATAGCGAGGGGCATTCCATTGATAACTGGAACACTATCCTTCTTTGTTTTCTTAAAGGATTACCGTGGTAGGAACTCACGGCTTGTTTTTCTTATTCCCCTGTTTTAGCAAAATGTTTGATCCTTGCCCCAATTTCATCGCGCACACGTTGGAAGAATTTCCATTTTTCTTCATCTGTTCCTTCTGCTTTTGCAGGGTCATCAAATCCCCAATGCTCACGTTTAATATGAACTGGTGTTACCGGACACTTATCAGCAGCATCCCCGCAAAGCGTAACAATAAAGTCTGCATTATGTAAGATTTGTGGATCAATCAAATCCGAAGTTTGATTAGAAATATCGACGCCTGCCTCCTTCATCACCTTAACAGCATTTGGATTGACCCCGTGCGCTTCAATTCCAGCACTGAGAACTTGCCATTCTTCACCAAGATACTTTTTCCCCCAGCCTTCAGCCATTTGGCTACGGCATGAGTTACCCGTACATAAGAAGTATAGTATTTTTTTCGACATAATGAAAATCCCCTTTTTCATGAATTATTGTAAGAATGACAGCCATACATACAGTCCAATTAGTGTAATCAAAAGTGTAGGAACCGTTAGGATAATTCCGATTTTAAAATAACTACCCCAAGATATCTTCACACCTTTTTGAGATAAAACATGTAGCCATAATAAAGTGGCTAAAGAACCGATTGGTGTTATTTTGGGACCTAAATCCGATCCAATAATATTTGCATAAATCAAAGCCTCACGAATAGAACCTGTCGTAGTCGTTTCGGAAATTGCTAACGCGTTAATCATCACCGTAGGCATATTATTCATGAGTGATGACAATATCGCAGCAATAAAGCCCATTGAAATCGTTGCAACAAAGAGTCCTTGATTGGCTGCCAATTGAATGACATCGCCCAATACACTTGTTAAACCGACATTACGCAATCCGTAGACAACAACGTACATCCCAACAGAGAAAAATACGATGGCCCAAGGCGCCCCTTTAAGTACTTGCTTCGTGTGAACAGCTGGACTTCTTTGTGCCATGGCCATAAAGAATATTGCTGTAAGCCCAGCAATAATAGATACAGGCAATCCCGTAAGTCCACTAGAGAAATACCCTACAAGTAATACGCTTAAGATTACCCAGGCTAGTCGGAACAACTTAATATCTTTGATAGCATCCTTCGGTTCTTTTAAATCTGATACGTCATAGTCTTTAGGAATACTTTTACGGAAGAATAACAACAACACTAAAATACTCGCTACTAATGCAAATAAGTTCGGCACAATCATTCGAGATGCATATTCAACAAAGCCAATACCAAAAAAGTCTGCCGAAACAATATTCACTAAGTTACTTACGACCAATGGTAATGAAGTGGTGTCAGCTATAAATCCGCTGGCAATAATAAATGGAAAAATCATCTTTTCATTGAAATTCAAATTCCGTACCATTGCAAGAACAATTGGCGTAAGTATTAAAGCAGCCCCATCGTTTGCGAACAAAGCAGCAACGACTGCACCTAGAAGACTGACATAAATAAACATGCGAATACCGCTGCCTTTAGCTAATCTAGCCATATGTAGTGCAGACCACTCGAAGAATCCAATTTCATCTAAGATTAATGAAATGATTATGATAGCGATGAATGCGAGCGTAGCATTCCATACAATTCCTGTGACATCTATAACGTCCTGAAAATTAACTACCCCTACTAATAAAGCAACTATTGCACCTATACAAGCAGACCATCCAATCGATAAGTTTCTAGGCTGCCAAATGACAAATATGAGTGTGATTATGAAAATCAATGATGCGGTAATAACAGAAACCAACGTACTTCCTCCTTATTGACAACAAACTCGAAGCCCTTGTTCTTCTAGTTCTGCAATTGATTCATTCTGTTCTGGGAGATGTTCAAGGATACTTTGAATAAACGGGTAATTTTCATGATTTTCATTAATCGAGAAGAAAATCCATTGTCCCCTCCGTTCTTCTTTAACTAACTTAATATCTCTAAGTTTACGCAAGTGCTGGCTAATCGCCGGCTGACTCATTTTAAAAATCTCAACAAATTCACATACACAACATTCATGTGACTTGAGTAACTTCAACATCGTTAAACGTGTTGGATCTCCTAGCAATTTTAATAGTTGTGATGCTCGCTGCAGATCAATCGTTACGGTTGTATTCATCTTTCATCCCTCCTCTCCACTAACAGTTTATAATTATATGCTTATATACGCAAGTGAGTCTATTGTTTTTTATGAAATTCCACTGAATAACTTACTCTCGTTATCATAGAAAAACACCTTTACATTGAATTCATAAGGTTCTATACCTTATTTTCAACGCAAGGTGTTTTTATTTGTCTTATTTTTCAGGCTAGCGCCAAAGTTAATTTACCTGATATCTGTTTTCCTTAAGTAGTTGCTATTTTTTGCTGGCCATATACGGGTAAACCATCTATAAATGTAGAAAGGACTTTTATGTCTTTTATATCTTTTGGATCGATGTTCGTTGGATCTTCTTCAAGCACTGTAAAATCTGCACGCTTTCCTACTTCTATACTTCCAGAATTTTGTTCGTCAAAGTTTAATATCGCACCATATATCGTCATTGATTTCAAGGCAGTGATAACATCACATCGTTGTTCGGGACCCAATACTCGTCCTTCTCTCGTGATTCGGTTTACAGCTACCCATACTGAAAATAATGGTGAAATCGGTGTAACAGGACAATCGGAATGTAAAGTGAATAATAGATCACGGTCTATTGCGTCTTTCAGCGGACTGATACGTCTGGCTCTATCTGGACCAAGATATAGACGTTCATGCCTGTCCCCCCAATAGTAGACGTGATTAATAAAGAATGACCCAGCCACTTGAAGGTTCTTCATTCTGTCCAAATCCTCTGTCGTTGCAGTCTGAAGGTGTTCAATTCGATGACGATGATCTACGGTTGGATGTTTAGTTAACGCGTACTCATATGCATCCAAAATTGATCCAATTGCACGATCTCCATTCCCGTGCGTTGTTATTCTGAATCCTCGTTTGTGCAGAGCAAGTATATCTTCTTGGAAAGTACCCTGATCATGAATTAGATTGCCGGTAATGCTAGGTTCATTATTATAAGGTTTCCTCAAAGCTCCCGTCATTCCTTGTATTGAGCCATCCTGAAAAAACTTTGCGCTATCTAATTTAACACGACCTTTAGAACGTTCTTCTAATTCTTGATTTAACCTTTCAGCAGAATATCCACCGAAAAGCTGACCTTCTTTTAAATTGTCATAGCTGACCATTAGCCGAGTATGCATCGGATTGACGCCTTGCACGGCCGCCTCGATGTGCGCCTCAATTTCCTTCAAACCAAAATTCGCACCCGCATTCGCATCACTGTTTGTTGTAATTCCTTGAGCCAAATAATCTTTTGAGGCGCTCCCTAATGCCGAAACCATTTGTTCTTTCGTCGGTTCAGGAATATGTTTCCTAACAAGCTTCATAGCATTGGGTTCATAGAGCACACCATTTAGTCGGCCATTAGAATCTCTTCCCAGATGACCTCCCTTGGGATCGGAAGAGTCATCTGTTAAATTTGCCAATTGAAGCGCTTGCGAATTAGCGACCCCTAAATGACCGGAGATATGCCGAATGAAAACGGGATGATTGGGAGATACTTTATCCAAATCGTCCCTTGTTGGATGACGATGATCTTCGAGTAACGTATCATCATAACCGTATCCTTCTATCCATGCTCCCTTTGAGGCCTTTTTCACATAGCAATCAATCAACTCTACTATATCCGCAATCGCGCGATTAGGCGGTGTGCTACAGTTCACTTTATCCTTCATAAGACCGTAGGAAAGAATATGATTATGCGTGTCTATAAACCCCGGAAGTAATGTAGCGCCTGCTAGATCAATAACTTCCGTACTAGATGTAACATTCACTTCACTGGTTGGTGGTCTATTTTCAGGCCATATGCCACTAATACGACCATCCTTCACCGCCAGTGACCTGGCACGTTTATTTTGCTTATCAAGCGTCAAAATATTCGCATTTATAATAATTAGCTCAACTGTATTCATATTATAAAATCCCCTTTTAGAGTATAACTGATTTTTTAAATGCAATTAACTCAGTGCTTTTCAAAAGCTAATAGACTGCACATATTCTTAGAAACACGCTTAGAATAATCATCACCAACCAGTTATTCTTTTGTAACGTTCCATAAGACTGGTCCTTGGAAAAACTTGAAGCCAGAAATCTCTTTACTCGTAATTTGAGGTCGCTTTATATCACCATACTTTACGGCAGGTAGATACTCCCAGTTTTTCTCTTGTATCTTCGTGAATATTTCCTTCGCCTCTTCTGGTGTAGGAGCAACAATCATTTCATCAATCAATTTATCAATCTCTGGATCATTCGTCCATCCTGGGAATTTATATCTAGAATCGAGATATTGAATTTGCGTAGGGTCTGTTGGTGTAAGGAAAACCATCATATAAATATCGTACGCGTTCTCATCGGTTCTTTTTTCTAATAACGTTGGCCAATCATATACTTCTAGATCTACTTTCATTCCGATTTCTTCGAGTTTCTGCTGAAGAACGACCGCAGCTTGATAGTGATCCTCATAATCACGTGTAGCAATTATACGGATAGTTTCACCATTATATCCTGCTTCTTTTAATAACTTCTTCGCAGCCTCCGGATCATAAGCGTTATACTTATCTTTTCCTCCGTCATTATGCCATACAGGATAACTTTCAGACATTAAACCGTGTTCTAAAGCATAATACTCATCACTTGTATAAGCAGCTATCATAACCTCTTCTTTATTAACTGCTAAATTCACGGCTTCCCTAGCCCGCTGATCAGCAAACAATCCTTTACTCTTATTAAATACACTCGTTAAAAATGATGCAGGTTGTAGATGTAGTTCTAAATTTGGATCATTCTTTAATTGCTCAATATTATCAGTTAGAATTTGAGTAGATAAATCATACTCTCCTGTTTGAATTCCAGCTGCACGAGTAGATGCATCCTTAACAATATGGAAGTATATGTTATCAACCAAAGGTTCTCTTTTTCCTACTAGTCCACTAGCTTCACCAGAAGGTGATTTATAATCTTCATTTTTACTTAATTTAATATGTTGATCCTGCTTCCACTCAACAAATTTAAATGGACCTGTTCCAATATACTCTTTAACACCAGTAGCTGTATCGGCCGCCTCAATTATTTCTTTAGGCATAATTGCACCAAAATTACTACTCATAGCTAAAATATATTGCACAATTGTTAAAGGTTTGTCCATACGTAGAATCACCGTATTTTCATCCTCTTTTACAAATTCAGAATTTGATAAGTATGCAATTGCTTTACCATTTAATCCTCTCCAACGTTCCATTGAAGCAACAACATCGTCTGCTGTCATTACTTTACCATTGTGAAATTTAATATCCTTACGTAAGTGAAAAGTGATATTTTTACCGTCTTCACTGATGTCATAGGATTCCGCTAACAATGGTGCAACTTCATTGTTTTCATTAAATGCGAGAAGCTGCTCAAATATATGACGACTTACATCTGTGGTAGTAGCCGTATTTGAAATATGCGGATCAATCGAATTTGGCTGAGCATTATAACCTATATTCAGTGTGCTTTCACCATTTTCATTTCCACCATCTCCATTATCATTTGAACAACCTGCTATGATAATGACCAATAACAAACTTATCAATATTCTATACATAATGATTCACCCCTACCCTTTTCTAAAACAATTTTTAGACTGAATAACACATTTGCTTCAAGGAAATCGCAAATATAAACGTAACATCTTTTAAAGCGTTCTTTCATAACTGATACATTACTTTTCATGTCCTAAACTTAAAAACACCTCCTCTTTTTCTTGTCTTTCGCCTTGAAATCCAATATATGTCACAATATTCCAAGTCTACAATTTCTTTAATGACAAATTGTTTATAATAATACTTCATTATTAGTGAGAAAACTATATTTATTCGTATAAATGACAAGCTACAGTGTGCCCCGGAGCGACTTTTGTCAGCTGTGGTACTTCCACCTTACATCGGTCCATTGCATGCGGACATCTTGTGTGAAAAACGCATCCAGAAGGAAGATTTGTTGGCGATGGAACATCACCGTTTATAATAATGCGTGTTTTTTTCACAGTTGGGTTCGGTATAGGTACCGCTGATAATAATGCCTGACTATACGGATGTAGCGGGTTTTTAAATAGCTCATCTGTAGTCGCTAACTCTACTATGTTCCCTAAATACATAACGCCAATTCGATGGGCGATATGACGAACTACGCTTAGATCATGAGCGATAAATAAATACGATTGCTTGAACTCTTCTTGTAATTCTTGTAATAAGTTAATTACTTGAGATTGTATCGAAACATCCAATGCGGATACAGGTTCATCGCAAATAATGATTTTCGGATTAACCGCCATTGCTCTTGCCAATCCAATACGTTGTCTTTGACCTCCTGAAAATTCATGAGGATACCGGTAATATTGGTCCGCCCGTAAACCTACTTTATTAAGTAAGTCCATTGCTATTTCTGTTCTCTCATTTTTCGTTCCGATATTTTGAATCTTCATTGGTTCCTCGATGCTGAAACCAATTCTCTTCTTAGGATTCAATGAAGAATGTGGATCCTGAAAAACCATTTGTAGATCTTTTCTAACTGATAAGAACTTTTTATCATCAAACTTGAAAATGTTTTGCCCCTTATACAACGCTTCTCCTGCTGTTGGTTCAGTTAAACGTAAGATTGTTCTACCCATTGTACTTTTTCCACAACCAGACTCTCCAACAATCCCTAATGTCTCTTTTTCATACAATTCAAAAGTTACGTTATTAACTGCCTTAACATGGCTAACCGTTTTCCCAAAACTATTATTAATAGGGAAATATTTTTGTAAACCTTTTATTTGTAGAAGAGGTTTCTCTTTTTCATACGGCTGTAACATCTTTGATTACCTCCCTCTGTAAGTATTGATATATCAACGGTTTAAACCGTTGTAAAGTTGTCAGTAAATATTTCGACACGCTAATTTTCCTTCAGATTTTATTTAACAATAGGCATTTTGTGACCTAGTCTCCAATAATCTTTTAACAGGAAAGTTCCTTTTGCATAATCTTTTCATAATGCCAGCATCTAACTTTTTGGTTTTTGTTTACGTTTTCCAAAGTAGGACTTTCACTCAGACAAAGTTCATCTGCAAACGAGCATCGTGGTGCGAAACGGCAGCCCTTTGGAACCTCGTATAATGATGGAACTATCCCTTCGATAACGTGTAATTTTTGTGAGCGGTCACCATCGAGCTGTGGAATTGATTGAAGCAAGCCTCTCGTATAAGGATGAAGCGGACGTGAAAACAGCTCTTCGACATCACTCTCTTCAATTACTTGACCAAGGTACATAACGACCACACGCTGACATACCTCAGCGACTACACCAAGATCGTGTGTAATCATAATTACACCCATATTCATTTCATCTCTCAAGTCATTGATAAGGTCCAAAATTTGTGCTTGAATCGTTACATCTAAAGCAGTTGTCGGCTCATCCGCTATTAACAAATTAGGCTTACATGCTAATGCGATCGCAATTAATACCCTTTGTCTCATCCCACCAGATATTTCATGCGGGTATTCGTGAATTCTTTTTTCTGGCGAAGGAATGCCTGTTAAGCGCAACATTTCTTCCGCTCTTTTATAGGCCTCTTTTCTTTTAAGTTTTTGGTGAAGTATAATTACTTCCGCAATTTGATGGCCAATGGTTTGACTTGGATTAAGAGAGGTCATAGGATCTTGAAATATCATTGATACTTTATTCCCTCGAATGTTACGCATTTCTTTGTTATCGAGATGTAATAAGTTTTCCCCTTCAAAAAGAACTTCACCCTCGTACTTAGTGGAACGTTCATTTAATAATCGCATTATTGATTCGGAAGTAACACTTTTTCCACATCCAGATTCCCCTACAATTCCTAAAACCTCTCCCGCCTTGACAATAAATGTAACATCATCTACTGCTGTGATCGGACCTTTCTCAGTAGAGAAAGTAGTTTTCAAATTATTTACCTCTAGTAAATGAGTACTTGACATCGTAAACCCTCCTTAGATCTAACTATACATATTAGTACTACTCCCTTATTTGTTAGCTTTATTTGAATGAGGATCTAACAAATCACGTATTCCATCACCAAGTAAATTAGAGCTTAAGACGGCCAATAAAAGGAAAGCTCCCGGGAATACAGTCATCCACCAAGCACTATAAATAACACTTTTCCCATCAAATAATATATTTCCCCAACTTGGAGACGGGGCAGGTATTCCAGCTCCCAAGAAGCTTAGTGCTGCTTCTATAATCATAGATACAGAAAATACATAAGTAATTTGTACAATTAATGATGGTAGAATATTCGGCGCAATATGCCCCCAAATAATTCTCCATGCACTTGCTCCTTGTGCTTTCATCGCTTCTATATACGTTTGTTCTTTAATCACAAGTGCTGCTGAACGAACAACCCTTGCCACGACAGGGCTTTCAACAATTACTAGTGCAATAACAACATTTATGGCCTTTGGACCCATTACAGCCATAATAGCGATAGCCAAAAGAATTGATGGGAATGCCATTAAACCATCTGCGAATCGCATAAGTACATGATCCAACTTTCGATAATAAGCCGAATATAATCCGAGAAATAAACCAATGACCGCCGTAATAAGCGCAACAGATATTCCAATAACTAACGACACTCGCGCACCGTAAACGACACGGCTAAATATATCTCGGCCAAAATTATCAGTTCCGAACCAATGCGTTGCACTAGGTGCTTTCAGACGATTCGTTGATTCTAATTCATATGGTGAAAACTGCGTTATAACTGGTGCAAAAAGTGCAATCAGACTTATAAAGAATAGGATTACACCACCTGTTACAATCATTTTATTAGCCAATACGCGTCTGATAAATAGAGCACGTCTTTCAATAGAGAGCTCCTTTTTATTTTGTGATAGCGTGTCTGATTTAATAATTACTTCATTTATAGTATTCATCACCCATCCCCCTACTTTCTATTGAGCCTAATACGAGGATCTATAACCCCGTATAATAAATCGACGATCAGATTTACAAACACATAGCTAACTGCAATCAATAGGACTGTTCCTTGAATAACTGCGTAATCTCTACGGGATACCGAATTGATAATTAATTGGCCAATTCCCGGTATGTTAAATACGACTTCCACTACAATTGCACCCGCTATCAATGTTCCGAACGTTTGCCCCATAACTGTCAAAATAGGTATAAATGCATTTCTCAATGCATGTTTATAAACTACTGTTCTTTCTTTCACTCCTTTTGCATGTGCTGTTTTAATATAATTCATACTTAAGATATCCAACATAGAAGATCTAGTCATTCTAGCGATTAGCGCTGCCTGTATTGCTCCTAAGGTTATCGCCGGTAATAAGAGGAATTTTAAGTGAATTAATAATCCTGCACTTAAAGGTTTATATCCAGCGACAGGTAACCATCCTAGATTTACCGAGAATAGTAACATTAGCAATAGACCTAATAAGAAACTAGGTACGGAAATTCCAAGTAAAGCAAATACCATAAAAAACTGATCCGCTTTTCTGCCCCGCTTAGTCGCTGCAATAATACCAAAAGGTAATGCAATAACTATTGATATAATTTAGGCAAAAATGGCAAGAGAGAGTGTAGGACCTAAATGACTTGTAAACGCTTTCAAAACTGACATCTCCATAAAGTATGACCATCCAAGATCACCCTTTAGCAATGCTAGAAACCATAGAAAGAACTGCTCTAATATTGGTAAGTCAAGTCCCAACTCTGTCCGCAACTTTTCTATGTCTTGTGGAAGTGCCTCAGGTCCAAGTATTATGGTCGCCGGATCTCCCGGAGTAAGATGTATTAAAAAGAATACAACTACCGCAACGACTAGTAGTATAGGTATTAAAGATAATAATCTTTGTAAAATATATACTTTCAAAAATATTCCTCCCCTTCTTTTATCAATATGTTTGTTTTTCCGGTTTAAAATTGGTCTTTTATTCAGTTAAATCAAAATACTGTACTAGAGACTTTCATCTCAACCTTCTGTACTTATTACTGATTTGTAACCATTAGCTTTGATTCCTTTTAATTTCAAATTTGTAATTCATAAAGCGCCATTATTCTTTCCCCCTCATTCAGTACGATAATTAGTTAAGTATTCATCTTTTTCAATGTTCTATTTTGCTGAATTATAAAGCTAGAAATTTTAGCCATTGTATTAGAAATGCTTCGTTATTAGACTCTTCTTTACCTCAAGTGTCTACTAGACATTGGATAGCCTTTTAAACTCTTCAATCATTTTAATAGGTTTTCAGTTTATCAATAGCTTTGTGGCGTATAGAAATATTTTTTAATGCTTCAATATATACTCCTTCCAATCAACAAACCGTCAAACTTCCAGACTAGCATTCCCTTTTCCCTTCATTGTTTCACAGCCAAATCCTCTCAATAATGTCTACTAGTTATCTTTAGTTTTACATACAAAAAGCTAAACCCTATAATTAATGCCTATATACATGAATTTCCTGTGTTCATTGTATATTAAGATTTTACATCTAAAATTTATAATGTCGATACATTTACTGAATATTCTATACTTAAACTGGATTTATCTAATGATTTCCATTAAAATTAGTTGGACAAACTAACCAATCAACTGGATTTACATTTAGCATGAAGCCAGAAGCGTTTGGTTTAGTTTCAAACGTAAATTAGGGTCGTACTCTCGTTTGACCCCGATAGCGAATCCTTCACCCCGAATGAGTATACTTCTGTTAAGACTGAAGATTGTCTTCCCGTCCTCTGTTAGTCTAGCTGTCATATAGAACCCACCCGTTATAGTTACTAAATGAGGATTAATAAAAAAATGATTCTAGCTCTACAAAAAAGTATAAAGACATGGTGATTGCTAGAATGATGCCCACTGGCAACGTAACGTTTAACAATAATAGTGTGAACCAGGTATATCTGAACAATTGCTTTATAAATGGCGACAGAAAGTATATATTGAAGACAATGCCATGTCCGGAAATGGGTGTAAACGATAAAGTAGAGAAGATGAGCTAAGAAGTGATCATCTCATCTACATCAACACAGTTACCGTTTGAAATCCAAAACATCCACAATTTCTCTCTCATTACTAACTGTAAAGATAGGTATTGCTTGAATTGAATTTTTTTCCGTTTTCAGTCCATTCTTATTAGATAAAATTGGTCAGCTTCTAAAATGCCATGTTAAATAGAATACAACTTCAAAGTGGTACACTTATAAAAAGTACTTATATCGGAGGTGTTTTTGTGTGGGTAAAAACGTATATTCAAGCGAAGTAAAATGAATGTTCGTCAAGGATAAGTTAGGTGCTGAATTGACTAACGCAGAAATTACGGAGAGGTATGGAAGTAAAAATTATTCACAGATTAAGACTTATATCAAATGGTACCGTGCGAACGAGTTTTATCAGTTTAACCAACCAATTGGTATGCAATAAACTTACGGTCACAGTCCCAAGTTAGTAAGTGAAGACGACAAACTGGAACATCAATTATCACACTTGAAGATGAATATCGAAATTCAAATAAAGTACATGGAGCTCGAAAGAATGTTAATAAAGAAATAGTTCTGCAGATTGTAGAAAAACTAACAAAGAAGTATACAATTACAGCCATTTTGTCCGCGTTAGGCGTTCCGAGAGCTAACTATTACAGATCGTGTTCGGTAGGAGTTAGTAAAGTACTTTCAGTTGTTGAATCGCAATACTGTTCAGATCATCATGCAAAAGAACCATTTACAATATCGGATCAAGCCCAAAAGGAAGTGGAAATCTTAAGGGTAAACTAACATAGTTGCGCCTGATCTTCTTAAACGGAACTTCGCAGCTAGTGAACCTAACAAGAAATGGTACTATTATGGATCTATTCAATTATCGGATTGTGGCTTACAAATTATACGACCATCAACAGACCCCACTCGTAATTGACATGTTAAAAAGAGGCACTGGCTATCCGTAATCAGGCCGAAGAAGTGATTGTATATATCAGAGATCAAGGAAGTGTGTACACGTCCTATGTATACCAAGTTTGCATCAGGGATAAACCTTGTCAGCAGTATGTCGCGTAGTGGGACCTGTTGGGACAACGCAGTGATTGAATCATTTCAATCGAATATAAAGTCTGAAGTATTTCAATATGTTAAGTTTAACTCCCAACGATATCAAGACGTAGTTGAATGGGTAATTACTTATTTTAACTATTACAATGAAGAGCGTATCCAATAAAATATTATAGAACCACAAATATTATGGAACTATATTATAAAACAAAAAAAGAACACAGCATATGCTGTGTTCTTTTGGTGATACCCGAGGCCGGACTTGAACCGGCACGCCTCGCGGCATCGCATTTTGAGTGCGACGTGTCTGCCATTCCACCACTCGGGCATGTTAAAATATAAAATTTGGAGGCGGCAACCGGAATCGAACCGGTGGTAAGGGTGTTGCAGACCCGTGCCTTACCGCTTGGCTATGCCGCCAACAAAGTGGAGCGGAAGACGGGATTCGAACCCGCGACCCCGACCTTGGCAAGGTCGTATTCTACCACTGAACTACTTCCGCAAAAAACTACTGGGGTAGCTGGATTCGAACCAACGAATGACGGAGTCAAAGTCCGTTGCCTTACCGCTTGGCTATACCCCACCTATGGGGCGGACGAGGGGAATCGAACCCCCGAGTGTCGGAACCACAATCCGATGCGTTAACCACTTCGCCACGACCGCCATGGTATTATTTATTATAGTATAGTGTTGAGTAATTTAATAAAAATGGGGCGGACGAGGGGAATCGAACCCCCGAATGTCGGAACCACAATCCGATGCGTTAACCACTTCGCCACGACCGCCATAATAATTTAATTAAAATACAGGGGCAGTAGGAATCGAACCCACACCAAAGGTTTTGGAGACCTCTATTCTACCGTTGAACTATGCCCCTAAATGGTGGTGGGGGACGGATTCGAACCGCCGAACCCGGAGGGAGCGGATTTACAGTCCGCCGCGTTTAGCCACTTCGCTACCCCACCAGTAAGGATGCCGGCGAAAGGACTTGAACCCTCAACCTACTGATTACAAGTCAGTTGCTCTACCAATTGAGCTACACCGGCATAAAACTTTAAAATTAAATGGTGGCTCAGGACGGAATCGAACCGCCGACACAAGGATTTTCAGTCCTTTGCTCTACCGACTGAGCTACTGAGCCACATTTGCTATGTTTAAGAATTCGTCTTAACACAAAGCGTATGTAGGAAAAAATAATGGCGGTCCCGACGGGAATCGAACCCGCGATCTCCTGCGTGACAGGCAGGCATGTTAACCGCTACACCACGGGACCTTGGTTGCGGGGGCAGGATTTGAACCTACGACCTTTGGGTTATGAGCCCAACGAGCTACCACTGCTCCACCCCGCGATAATATAATTAAATTGAATGGTGGAGGATGACGGGCTCGAACCGCCGACCCCCTGCTTGTAAGGCAGGTGCTCTCCCAGCTGAGCTAATCCTCCTGGGTAAAAATAATACTGTGTAAAAATGGTGACCCCTACGGGATTCGAACCCGTGATACCGCCGTGAAAGGGCGGTGTCTTAACCGCTTGACCAAGGGGCCATATAAGTTAGAGTTGTGTATCTGGCGGAGAGCAAGGGATTCGAACCCTTGAGGCAGCGCAAACCGCCTACACGATTTCCAATCGTGCTCCTTCGGCCACTCGGACAGCTCTCCAATAAAATGGCTCCGCAGGTAAGACTCGAACTTACGACCGATCGGTTAACAGCCGATTGCTCTACCACTGAGCTACTGCGGAATAATATTAATTGGTACGTGGCACAAAGTATGTAGCTTATAGTTACAGATCAGCGACGTCTTACCCTCACAGGAGGAAACCTCCAACTACCATCAGCGCTGAAGAGCTTAACTTCCGTGTTCGGTATGGGAACGGGTGTGACCTCTTCGCTATCGTCACTGAACTGTTTTTAAAGCCATGATTATTATACCAAACTGAGTGTATATTGTCAACCCTTTTAAAAAAGAATTTAATTGTTCACTCAAAACTGAATAAAAGACATTGTGTAGTTCAAGTAACTACTTTTAAAAATAGGTTAAGTCCTCGATCGATTAGTATCTGTCAGCTGCATACGTCGCCGTACTTCCACCCCAGACCTATCCACCTC
>NZ_PDYM01000040.1 GCF_002743055.1 Sporosarcina sp. P13
CTTTCTTTACCTTCAACATATCGTTTAATAGCTTGAATCTTTTCTTCCACATCTATTTTCCCCACTTAAACCACATCCTTTTCATTTTAAATGTGTCCAAGTTTTGGGGTGCAGTTCAAACGCGTCCGCCTGGAACGAAGCGATAACGGTATACCTCCACTTCCCGCTCTTAACTAAGTAACTGACTATCCAACCACTTATCACTCAAAATAAGTCTTGTAATACCCGCCGACTTTACCGGAATTGTCCACGACGAAAATGAACTCTTCCGTTTCATTCTTCACATCATACGACTTCCCTGGTGTCAGCATCTGATTCACCACATACTTCTTCGCATCTGCATGCGCACAAGTCACCGTCTTCAATGTCGGTGCATCTAACCAATTTAAATAAGACATAAACACACTCTCTCCTTTCACTTGATAGAACAAAGCGACCCGCGTAACTGCGGGTCGCTTCTTTTGTATAAATTAAGAACCTAGTAGAAGGTCTTCAGGGTTTTCAATCAACTCTTTAACCATCTTCAAGAATCCTACAGAATCTTTTCCATCAATTACACGGTGATCGTAAGAAAGTGCTACATACATCATCGGACGAATTTCGATGTTGTCGCCAACAGCTACCGGACGTTTTTGGATAGTATGCATACCTAGAATACCTACTTGTGTACCGTTTAGGATTGGAGTAGACAATAGTGAACCGAATACCCCACCGTTTGTAATTGTGAATGAACCGCCTGTCATATCAGCAATTGTCAACTTGTTGTCGCGTGCTTTTTTAGCAAGCTCACCAATTGAAGCTTCGATTTCAGCGAAGTTTTTACGGTCTGCATCTACTACGTTAGGGACAACTAGTCCACCGTCAGTAGAAACTGCGATTCCGATATCAAAGTAGTTTTTCAACAAGATTTCATCGCCATCAATTTCAGCGTTAACGTATGGATATTTCTTCAATGCTGCAACGACTGCTTTCGTGAAGAATGACATGAAACCTAGACGTACATCGTTTTGCTCAAAGAACTGGTCTTTTTTGCGTGAACGAAGTGCCATAACGTTTGTCATATCAATTTCGTTGAACGTTGTAAGCATTGCTGTAGATTGTTTAACTTCAAGCAAACGCTTAGCGATTGTTTGACGACGGCGAGTCATTTTCTCGCGCGTGATACGTCCGTCTTCTTTCGCTGGAGCTGGTGCTGCTGCTGCTGGAGCCGCTGGTTGTGCTTTTGGTGCGTTTGTATGAGCAGATACGTCTTGAGCGCGTACACGACCCATTGGATCAACAGGTGATACGTCAGCAAGATTAATACCTTTTTCGCGTGCTAACTTGCGTGCTGCTGGACTTGCAATCGTACGATCAGCTGAAGTTGTTTCTTCAACTGCCGCCGCTGCTGGAGCTGCTGCTGGAGCCGCTTCTTGTGCCGGTGCGGCTTGTGGAGCTTGTTGTGCCGGTGCACCTGAACCTTCGCCTACAATCGCGATCACTTGGCCAACTTCAACTGTGTCGCCTTCCGCTGCCAATAACTCAGATAGAACACCTGCTTCTTCTGAAATGACTTCGACGTTCACTTTATCTGTTTCCAATTCAACGATGAATTCACCTTTATCCACGTTTTCACCGGGTTGTTTCAACCATTTTGCAATTGTGCCTTCTGTAATCGATTCTGCTAGTTCAGGTACTCTGATCTCTGCCACAATAAATTCCTCCTCGTAGGTATACCGCTTATCACGGATTAGCTACTATTTGTTTAAGTAGTTTGTAGTATTGTAAAGCGTCCTTACTTGTTATATCACTTTTTCAATGCTTCTTCAATGATTCGATTTTGCTCTTTTTTATGGGAAGCTCCGTCACCTTCAGATGGGCTTGAACGTTTAATACGACCTACGTATGAAATGTCCTTACCTTCTGCTACTTGCTCAAGGTACGGATAAGCGAATGACCATGTACCCATGTTCTTTGGCTCTTCTTGAACCCATACTAAATCTTTTACTTTCGGGAAGCGCGCAAGAATCTCTTTGATCTTATCTGTTGGGAATGGATAAAGCTGCTCTACACGAATGACGTGCAAGTAGTCGAATCCTTTACCGTCTTTAATCTGTTCTGCTAGGTCGATTGCCATCTTCCCGCTTGCGAACAAGATTTTCTTCACTTTTTCAGGCTTCAGACCCGTTCCAGGTTGCTCCAGAACAGTTTTGAAGTGTCCTTCTGTTAAATCTTCTACGTCTGCTCCAACCAATGGGTGACGCAATAAAGATTTAGGTGTTGCGATGACTAACGGACGCTCTGCTTCGCTTCCAAGAATCTTGGATTGACGACGCAATACGTGGAAGTAGTTAGCTGCACTAGAAATGTTCGCAACTGTCCAGTTGTTCTCTCCACATAGTTGCAAGTAACGCTCGATACGACAGCTAGAGTGTTCCGGTCCTTGTCCTTCAAATGCGTGTGGCAAGAGTAAGACTAAACCTGATTGCTGACCCCACTTAGAGAAACTTGATGATACGAACTGGTCAAACATAACTTGCGCCATGTTTGAGAAGTCTCCATACTGTGCTTCCCAGATGGACATCGTCTTGTCTTCTTCTAAGTTATAACCGAATTCATAGCCAACAATTCCCGCTTCAGATAATGGGCTGTTATACGCTACGAATGAAGCTTTAGAGCCACCGATATGATGCAACGGTACAAATTCTTCACCGGTTTTTTCATCATGTAACACTAAGTGACGATGTGCGAATGTACCGCGTTGGATATCTTGTCCAGACATACGGATTGGCTTACCATCTTGTAAAATTGAACCGAATGCTAGTTGCTCTGCGTGAGCCCAATCGATTTTGCCTTTTCCATTGAATGGATCTTGACGTCTATTTAAGATTTTTCCCAATTTATTGAAGACCGTGAAGTCAGAAGGGTATGTTAACAATTCTTCATTCATTTTACGTAGACGGTCTTCTGATACACCTGTTTCAAGGTCGCGTGGCAATCCAGCCAATACGCCTTCTGGTGTTGCGTTAGACAATTCCGGTGCATCGACCGATTCTTCCTTCACGCGATCATACGCTGCTTGCATTTCTGCAAATACCGACTTGTCCAGTTGCGTCACATCTTCATCTGTCATTAACTGTTGCTCAACTAAACGCTGTGCATAGAGTTGACGGACCGTTTTGTGCTTATGGATTACGTGATACATCACTGGATTCGTCACGAGTGGCTCGTCCATTTCGTTATGTCCGTAACGACGGTAACCGATCAAGTCGATCAATACGTCTTTACCGAATTGCTGACGGTATTCAAACGCCAATTGTGCAACTGCTAGAACTTCTTCTGGGTGATCTGCATTCACGTGGAATACAGGCACTTCAAAGCCTTTTGCAGGATCTGATGCATAGTGTGTAGAGCGAGAATCATAGTATTCCGTTGTAAAGCCAATCGTATTATTAGCGATTACGTGAATCGATCCACCTGTTTGGAAACCGCGAACACGGCTATAGTTGAATGATTCCGGAACGATACCTTGTCCAGGGAACGCCGCATCACCGTGTACAAGCACTGCAAACGCAGCATTTGTATCTTGTTGTGGAATACCTGGGTGATCCGTGTTTTCTTGAGCAGCTCTTGTCTGCCCTGTAATCACAGGATTTACTACTTCCAAGTGAGATGGGTTATACGCTAGGAAGCGATTTAGACCAGTTTCTCCCTTGTAAAGAGCACCCATATGGTATTTCACGTCGCCGAACCAACCGCGTGTCACTTCTAGTGAACCGTCTTTAGGTAAGAACGGTGTAGCAGGTACACCCGCGAATTCAGCAAACATCATTTCATATGGTTTGTTTAAGTTATGTGTCAACACGTTCAAACGTCCGCGATGTGCCATGCCGATAAGCATTTTTTGCACTTTCGCTTCTTCAGAGCGGCGAACCAATTCATCAATCAAGACGACGAGTGTGTCCACACCTTCGATAGAGAAGCGCTTTGCACCAACGAATGTACGGTGAATAAATTTCTCAAAACCTTCAATTTTTGTTAAACGCTCAAGAAGTTGTTTTTTATCTTCTTCTTGTAAGCTTGGCTGTACGTCGCCATTTTCAATTTTAGATTGAATCCAGTTACGTTCAGTTTCGTCAATCAAGTGAGAAAATTCATAAGCGATTGAACCTGTGTATAAAGATTTTAAGTAGTTCATTGCGTCTAAACCATTTTCCACTGTTGCCGGAACGTTTTTCAAGAACAAAGTTGCTGGCAATCCGACCAGATCGCTTTCTGTCAGCCCATGATAGGACAGTTCCAGACGTGATGTATCCTTTGGTCGATCGTTTAATGGATAAATGTCTGCTGCTAGATGCCCGTACGAGCGAATCGCTTCCAATAAAGAATAGACAGCAAGCACTTTGCGTAAATCGGTTTGAGAACCGTGCGCGATATCTGCTTCTTGTCCCGACTCATCGATCTGAGGCGCACCAAAATTCCTGAATAGCTCAGCTAAATCAGGATCTACCGCATCTGAATCTGTTTTAAACAGATCGTACATTTCCATTACATACCCAAGGTTTGGACCCGAAAAATTAGCATACGGGGAACGATGGGAATCCACATTGTTCGACATGTAATATGACCTCCACATTGCCAATTGGCTTGTTGTGTTTATTTTCTGTACTTCTATACAATAATAGCATGCAAAACCTAGAACTGAAAGGGATTAATTCGAAGTTGTGAACTTTTCTGCAAAGTAAATGAAAAAAAGCTCGAATATCGGAAAAACTCCTTGACTACCACGCTCTATGTTTGCTTTTTATTTCTGGAACGACAAAATCATTTCTGCCATTTTCTCAGGCGTTTTCGGTTCTGTCGTCTTTTCAATATTCGACAGCAGTCGACTTTTTTCCTTCACCAGATGATGAAAATGTTCTTTCATTGATAAATCGCTTAACTGTTCTTCTTCCACTTGCAAGGCTAACCCTTTAGAAGCGAAATAGGAAGCATTCAAAAGTTGATCGCCACGACTCTTTGAAGCAGCGAGCGGAACGAGTAACATCGGCTTATGGATCGCAAGCAATTCAAAGATCGCATTAGAACCTGCACGTGATATGGCGTAATCGGAAGCCGCCAGCAAATCAGGTAATTCAGTCGTGACATATTCAAACTGTACATAACCGTCCACCCCATCTAACTGCTTTTCCGCATTCCCTTTGCCGCATAAATGAATAATTTGATAGTCTTCAAGTATATCAGACAATGTCCCACGTACCGCATCGTTTAATACAGCTGAACCTTGACTACCACCCATGATGATAAAAATCGGCTTGTCGTTCGTTAAACCAGTCAGTTGTAAACCGCGTTCTTTACTCCCTGTAAACAGTTCAGGACGAATAATCGGACCTGTACACGTAGACTTAGCCGAAGGAACATAGTCTAATGTCTGTTCGAACACCGTGAAAATCTGGGACGAAAACGGCAATGCTAGTTTATTTGCGAGTCCAGGTGTGACATCCGACTCATGTACGACCACTGGCACATTCGCAAGTTTAGCCGCCATCACGACAGGAACCGAAACGAATCCCCCTTTAGAAAAGACGATTTCCGGTTTGAGCTTTCGTAAAATCGAAAGAGCTTGAAGCGTCCCTGCACCTACGCGGAACGGGTCACTAAAGTTCTTCATGGAGAAATAACGACGCAACTTCCCGCTTTGTATTGCGTGATAAACGACTTCCGGATGCCCGTCTCCTATTAACTCCCGTTCAATGCCTTCTTTCGATCCAATATAATGTACACGATAGCCTCTTTCCAAAAAAACAGGGATTAACGCTTGATTGACAGATACGTGTCCTGCCGTCCCGCCACCTGTTAAGACGATTACCGGTTGTTTCATACTATCCATCCTTCCTTAAGGGCTTATGTAAGATGATTCTCGCTAACCTTTTCATGTTACAATAGCTACAGAAAACAAAAGCTATAATGAAAGAGGAAATGAAAACCATGACAACTGCAACGAACACATTACAGCGAAAAAGCTCGATATTCATTAAAATTATGATTCCTATCTTAATTACGCAAGTCGCCCTCTACTTGATGTCGTTTTTCGATATCCTCATGACTGGACGTTACGACACCTACCATCTAGCGGGTGTCACCATAGGTAGTTCGTTTTGGATTCCTGTCTATACAGGGCTCTCCGGAATTCTGATGGGGCTCACCCCTATTATCGCACAGCAAATCGGCGCAAGAAATAAAACCAACGTCCGACCTACTGTTCAGCAAGCATTATACGTATCTCTCGCACTTTCGGCAATCATTTTTATCCTCATTAAGTGGGTCGTGCTACCAGCGATTACGAAAATGCCGTTAGATGATCAAGTCGTGATCGTCGCTTCGAGCTATTTAACCGGTATGAGTATCGGCTTAGTACCGTTAATGGCCTATACGGTGTTACGATCCTTTTTCGATGCGCTCGGGGCAACGCGTGTTTCGATGTTTATTATTTTATTGTCTGCGCCTATTAATATTGCCTTAAACTATCTGTTAATCTTCGGAAACTTCGGCTTTCCTGAATTGGGAGGTGCCGGTGCAGGGTATGCGTCCGGCTTTACGTATTGGCTCGTATTTTTCATTTCGGTGTGTATTGCTTGGCTCTCTAGGCACTTTAAAGAATTTGCGTTGTTTAGCGACTGGCAGCGTGTGTCGTTTAGTAGATGGAAAGAGATTCTCCTGGTCGGGATTCCGATTGGTCTTTCGATTTTCGTAGAGACGAGTATTTTCTCTGTCGTCACGCTGCTGATGAGTAGCTATAGCGCACAAGTCATTTCTGCACACCAAATCGCTTTGAACTTTACGTCGTTACTCTATATGGTACCGTTAAGCGTCTCGATGGGAACGACAATCTTAGTTGGGCAATCGATTGGCGCAGGCCGTCCAAAAGATGCGAAAGAGTACACGAGGCTAGGCATTGGCTTTGCGGTTGCGTTCAGTTTCTTATCCATATTCATCTTGCTCGTATTTCGTGAAGCCATTGCTTCTATGTATACGCCAGACACCGCCATTATTGCACTCGCCATGCACTTCTTTATCTATGCGGCACTCTTCCAGTTATCAGACGCCGTACAAGCACCGATTCAAGGCGCATTGCGTGGCTATAAGGACGTCACAATGACATTCTTCGTCGGTCTAGTCTCCTTCTGGATTATCGGTCTTCCGGTCGGCTTCGCACTCGCCCGCTTTACTGAGTTAGCTGCGTACGGTTACTGGATCGGCTTAATCGTCGGGTTAACCATCGGTGCGGTTATACTATCACTACGTCTACGTTTCATTCAAAACAAACAAGTCCCGCCACACGCTTAATAAAACGATCGATGGTATGTACTCCATCGATCGTTTTTGCTGATTAACAAAGTTACTAGAGAAAGAGTAGGCATACCGTTACTCTGCGTTCCAGGCGGACGCGTTCCGTGGGGTCCGCCCGAAACGCAGCGAAACGGTATCCTTCCCACTTACGTTGTACACAAGCATAAAAAAACGGTTGATGGAATATAACCCATCAACCGTTTTTTGATTTACTTCTGAATAAATTGTTGTGTCCAGTAGTGGCCGTTTGCATCATACCCAATACCGATATGTGTAAAGCCAGGTGTTAAGATATTCTGTCTATGTCCTGCAGAGTTCATCCATGCAGTCACGACCTCTTGTGCGTTACGCTGACCCATCGCGATATTCTCTGCCGCTTGACGGTACGTAACCCCATTGCTCTTCATTTGATCAAATGGTGAACCGTATGTTGGGCTCGTGTGAGAGAAATAACGATTCTTCGCCATGTCTGCTGATTTTTGTTTCGCTGATCTTTGTAATGCTGCGTCAATTTGTAGTGGCTTGAGCCCTGCTTTTGTTCGCTCTGCATTCGTTAAATCTAGTACCGCTTGTTCAATAGCTGAGACATTTGAAGTCTGTTGATTTTCAGTAGTCGGCTTTTCTGGTGTACTAGGTTTCTCTACCGGCTTACTAGGTTGCTCGGGCGTTGGTGCTGGTGCTGGAGCCGGTGTTGGTGTTGGTGTTGGTGTTGGTGTTGGTGTTGGTGTTGGTGTTGGTGTTGTCGGTTGTGGTGCTGGTTGCGTCGGACGTACGGGCTTCTGCTGTCCATAGTGATATCCATAGTACCGGCCAAAATAGTACGTGTAAACGTCATGTTTTTGTACATTCCACGTATACGTCTGTTGTTGCGGTTGAGTGTGATTGGTTGTGCTTGCCTCCACGGAATGGTTAGGCAAAAATAGTGCTGAGCTTAATAAGATGAGTGATAACGGTTTTTTCATCTTGTTCCCTCCTTCTCTACGCAACCAATCATACCGTCCGAGTTTAGGAGAAATCTTAACGAAATTTACCAGTCCTTCCAATCCACTCTAGAATCCTATGAAAAGAGAGTCCCAGCTTCGCCTGAATTAGCAATATTCCCCTTCCATGAAGACTATTGCCAATAGAAAGCTATTGACAACTAGTTTTCAGGCACATAGTCAATTGCTTGCAGCTGCTCTCCAATGATGACGAGCGTAGACGGAATTTGAATATATTCTGGAATCCATTGAACCATCCCATACGCATATTGGAATAAATGAGCGTAACGAGATCCTTCTAATTGAATATAGCCTTTCATCCGGTAAATCGTATCAGGGAGAGAACGCACCCATTCTTCAAAAAGCTCTTGGTTGATCGGCTGATCAAACGTCAGCACCTTAGACGCAATAGGTAACCCACTACCCGTACGTACCGCATGTGACGGTGCAGAAGTCGCGTTAATCATCTTCTCTATATAGCTAAAGTCCACTTTCGCCTGCACTGTCTGGACGAGTGGCGCATAACTATTGAACTGCGACACTTGCATCGTTACAGACGCTAACTCATTATCTGATAGTAAATCCGTTTTATTGAGCACCATGAAATGTGCGTGGCGGATTTGCTCTAGGAATAAGGCAAGCATCCGTGGTGAGAGCTTCTCACGGTCAATCCAGCGCTTGGCATCGACAACGGTGATAATTCCCTTCACATCTAACTGCGAAGCGAATAAAGGCGAGTAGACTGCATCTAACGCTTCCACTGGATGAGCGGCACCCGTTGTTTCAATAAATAGCACATCCACATCGGGATAATCCGCCAGCAAGCCTTGTAGCTGAGCTTCTGTAGATTCCGCACCCGTGCAGCAAATACAGCCATTCAGTAATTCCTTTAACGGGACTTCCCCCGCATCCTCTACAATTTTACTATCTACATTCATTTCACCAAATTCATTCATTAAAACAGCGGGGAGTCTCCCGGATTTCTTCACTTGCTCAATTAATTGCACAAGTCCAGACGTTTTACCGCTCCCTAAAAAGCCACTAAGTAAATATACATCGATCATTGTAATCATCCCTTCTATAAAAGACACGCGCCCAAGCTTGTGCTAGGACGCGTGCCGTTAGTCTTATGAGTTAATTTCTTTCTCAACAATCTCTTTCGCTTTCAATAGCTGTGGATCGTCGTTTTTCAACTTATCGCGTAATTTTCGCATTAAGCCTACTGTCGTATCCCCCGTAAGTACACCGGTCTGATCGATCTGTAAGTCTTTCTGCAACGTTTTAACCGCTGCTACGGTACTGTCATCATACAGGCCGTCTACTTCTCCTGGGTCATAACCCACTGCCTTTAACATCTCTTCAGCAGCTTGTACGCTAGGTGACACGAGTCCTTCGTCCATTTCTTCAGATGAATCAAGGAAAGGGAGTGACGCGTACGACGGATACGGTACGTTGACATCTGGTTCGATGCCTTTTTTGTGGATCTAGTTGCCGTCTGGTGTTAACCATTTCGCTGTCGTTAGCTTTAAGTTCGAACCATCCGGTAATTGAGTCGGTGATTGTACCGTCCCTTTACCAAATGTCTTCACGCCGACAATCGGAATGCCTGCAGACTCTTTTAATGCACCTGCTAAAATCTCAGAAGCGGAAGCACTGCCATCATCTACGATCAATGCTACAGGAACGGTTACTTTCTGACCGCCAGACGCTGGGTAAAGTTCTGGCGACTTGCCTTTTTCCTGTGTTTGGAATAACGTCTTACCTTCTTCAACAAATAGATTAGAAATATCGATTGCACCTGTTAAGATTCCACCCGGATTTTGACGCACATCAATCAATACGCCTTGCATTCCTTTGTCAGACATCTCGTTTAATGCTTCGAGCAATTCTTCATACGTGTGTTCTGAGAATGACGTAATGTTAATATGTGCGATACTGTCCTCTAGCATTTCTGCATAGACCGTATGAATCGGAATCACGTCACGTTTGATTTTCACATCAAATGGTTCTTGACGATCTCCTCGTCGGATAGACAACGTAACCGTCGATCCCTTTTCTCCGCGTATTAATAGTACAGCTTCAGATGAAGACATCCCTTGTATGCTTTTACCGTCTACAGAGAGAATCGTATCATTCGGTAGCAAGCCAACTTTTTCAGCAGGCGAGTTTTTGATAGGAGAGACGATGCTAATATAGCCGTTAGACTCTTGAATCTCTGCACCGATTCCTTCAAAGCTAGAAGAAATACTTTCATTCAACTGTTTGGCTTCTTTAACATTTAGATAATCGGAATAAGGGTCGCCTAATGCGTCAACCATTCCGTTGATTGCGCCGTCTAGGACGACTTGATCATCGACATCATCAAAATACGTTTGTTTCAGTTGATCATATGCCTCGAAAAGTTTTGTGAATTCTTTCCGTTCATTACCCACTTGCTGGGGTTTGACGACTTCTACGACTTTTTCATCACCGACCGTCAGTGCGAAGAATGTAACTGCTGCTGTCGCCAGCACAAGGGCAAAGATAAGCATGATCAACGAAAACGGTTTGATGCGGATGTATCGAGAGGTCGGTTTCTTTTCCGGCTCCAACTCACCGTTTGACTCGTTTTCGTTCATCGGTTTCCCCACTTTCTTAATTCCATGAAAAGACCGCTGCCAAGAGCGGTCTTCGTTCATAGGTTCTCTATTTGGTGATGTTATTCAGCGATAGCTGCTTCAAGCGCGACTTCAATCATATCATTGAATGTCGTTTGACGTTCTTCAGGCGTTGTAATCTCGCCTGTAAGGATGTGGTCACTGACTGTCAGTACAGCTAATGCTTGACGACCGAATTTCGCTGCCAGTGTGTACAGTGCCGCTGCTTCCATTTCAACTGCCAATACACCATGATTTGCAAGCTTTTCGTGCTGTGCGTTTTCATTATAAAAGAAATCTTCCGTGTAGACATTACCTACTTGTAAGTTCAAACCTTTTTCTTTCCCTGCGTTGAACGCTTTTAACAATAAGTCGAAGTTCGCAAGTGGAGCGAAACGAATCGGTCCGAAATGCACATCGTTCAAACAAGAGTTTGTTGTCGCGCCCTGTGCCAAAATAACGTCACGTACTTTCACGTCTTTCTGGATTGCGCCACATGTCCCGACACGAATGAGTTTTTGAACATCATATTCTTGCATCAATTCTGTAGTATAAATCGAGATGGATGGAACCCCCATCCCCGTACCTTGTACAGAAATACGCTTTCCTTTGTATGTCCCTGTATAGCCGAACATATTTCGTACGGAATTATACTGGATGACATCTTCTAAAAATGTCTCCGCAATATACTTCGCACGTAATGGATCTCCTGGTAAAAGAATCGTATCGGCAATTTCGCCTTTTTTCGCATCAATATGTATGCTCATTAGTTGTCAGCCTCATTTCATGAATTTGTTTTTATCATACAGTGAATAATGGCGAGATGCAATGAAGACCTCGCCCGTTACATACTACATAGATCCGCATAGATTGCGTACAGCTCGTCAAAGGTTGTAGAACGCAAATCGTCGTCCGCCTGATCTTCTATATAGCGTGACAACGAATCAAAATCCTCTTCATTCTTTGGGAAACTAGCATCGCGGAACATCTTCTCAGCAAATAAAGCCTTCACATCATCTCTACCGCCGCCACGATACCGAAGCGCAAAATGGTAAAAGGATCGATCCATCGCTGTCACCTTCCTTCACTCAAATAGCCCGGCATACTCACCGTAGCCTTCTTTTTCTAAATCCGCGAGCGGCACAAAACGCAATGCAGCCGAGTTAATGCAATAACGTAAGCCGCCCGTCTCTTGTGGTCCGTCCGGGAAAACATGTCCTAAATGGGAATCTGCCGTCTTACTGCGGACTTCCGTACGGCGCATACCGAATTTCGTATCAACATGCTCTGTTACTTCCGTTGATTCCACCGGCTTAGAGAAGCTTGGCCAGCCGCAACCCGCGTTAAACTTATCACGGGAACTAAATAACGGTTTACCTGACACGATATCAACGTAGAGACCTTCTTCATAATGCGCGTCAAACTCATTGCGAAACGGTGGCTCTGTTCCGCTTTCTTGCGTCACATGATACTGCATTTCCGTCAAACGACTTTTCAACTCTTCTTTCATGAACGATCCCCCCAATGCTCTTCGATGAATCCAGCCCGGCCTGATCCGACCGAATAGCGTGCATAATGACCAGGATTCTTTTGATAATATTGTTGGTGGTACTCTTCGGCTGCATAAAAAGGATGCGCGGGTAAAATATCCGTCACAATCGGTGAAGTAAACTTGCCACTCGCTTGTAATGCATTTTTCGATTGTTGGGCTTCTTGATGTTGCTGCGGAGAATGCGTATAGATCGCTGTCTTATACGACTCGCCACGATCATGGAACTGTCCACCTGCATCTGTAGGATCAATCACTTGCCAGAAAATATTCAATAACTCGTTATACGAAATGACTTCATCATCAAATTCGATTTTAACTGCTTCACGATGTCCTGTAGTATTCGTGCACACTTCCTCGTATGTTGGATTGACTGTATGTCCTCCTGTATAGCCGCTAGTTACTGAGCGTACACCCTCATACAGATCGAACGGCTTGACCATACACCAGAAGCAGCCACCCGCAAATGTTGCATATTGTGTAGCCATGTGTGTCCTCCTTAGTTTTTCGGTATCAACACTTCCAATATAATCTCATCTTGCGCTAAATTCACTTCTTTTGCTTTCACTTGCACGTCACCCGAGAGCGGTAAATCCCGCAAATCGATGAAAATTTCCTCTTCTTTCGGACGTACAATCATCCAAGAAGGCAACTCCACCGAATTTTTCATTAATTTTAAGACAGTAGAAGGCGGAATCGTCAAATGCCCTAATTCCATAGACGATTGTTTCAAGATTAAGTTTCCATCTTCCTGCACAATCGGATCAAAATGCATTGCAAGCGGCAGCGTATACGAGAACACTGTCAGTTCCGATGTTAATAACACGTCATCTCCCATAGATAGCTCCATAGGTAATGTCCCTTTCACCGCTTTACGAATATACGTGTTGGCAATGCCTTCTAAATTTTTCTTCGTTGTATTGAGCGCTAACGTATAGCCTTCCTCTTGTATAGCTGGTGATTCGGGTAGAGGAGGTGAAGCAGTTGTGCCGCTAATTAATAAAATTAGTGCTACGAGCGCAGCCGCCACGAGTCCCGCTAAACTAAAGAATGCAACTTTCCAAAACCTCATATTTTCGTTCACTCCACTTCCAGCGTAACCGCCGGACAACTTTTAATCTCTTCTACAAAGCGTTCCTCCATCTGATCATAGCCTTTACTGTTTGGATGAAAGAAGTCTGTGTGATATACCAAATTTGTATTCGAATGAAATAAATCTTCTACAGGCACAAAACAAGCCGTCCCGTCTCGTTGCGCACGTTCTTCTAGCGAACGGTTCCAATCTTCTATAATCTCGTCAAATTCTTGCACTTCATCAGTCAGTACAGAGAATGGATTATACAGTCCCGCCACAATAATCGGTGCGCTCGGATTATAAAGCCGTAAAATTTCAAACAGCTCATCCATGCGACCTTCAAATTTACCGAGTTCCTTATAAAAATCTGAAAGTTTCATTTTCATGAAGTTCCCCTTCACAACTTTCATTAAGTCATTGCCGCCAATCGTAAAGACAATATAATCCGCCTGTACAATCGCTTCCTGGACGTTCGGGTCTTCTAGTTGCTCTAATAACTGATCGCTTCGGCGTCCGCGTTTGGCTAAATTGATAGCTTCCACGTCCATAACGCCTTTCCATTGCTCCATATCTGTTGTCAAGCGTCCGAAATAACCGCCTTCTTTTCGTTCATCCCCGACTCCCTGTGTCAATGAATCCCCTAAACCGAGCACATTTATGCGCTGTGGGATAAAGTTTTCTGGTATGGAAAAAGGTTCGAAGAGAACGGGTTCACGTTCTAACAAAGTCGTTTTCGTTTCTTTTTGGCTAAATGGGGCTTGGCACCCTGATAGGAACAATGAGAAGACGAACAACAGCACTATCACTCTTCTCATCTGTCTATCTCCCCTTTAATCGTAGATTGGTCACTCCGTATAATACATAAAACCAATGGCGCCTTCCCCTGTATGGGTACTGACAATCGGTGTCGTAAAGGAAAGCTTCACGGGAATGCCCATTTCCTCAATCTTCTTCTTTAGCGGTTCAGCCATCGCAAGGCCGTTTGCATGCGCAATTCCGACACTACGAATGACTTTCCCTGCTGTCTCTTTTTTAAACTCGTTTAGTAAGTATGTGACCACTTGCTTATGGCTACGCACTTTCGCGACTGGCGTATAGACTCCGTCCTGTAAAGTCGCGATCGGCTTTATATTCATAAGTGACCCGAACATGGCCTTGCCTTTCCCGATGCGTCCACCTTTTACTAAGTTATCAAGCACGTCAACTACGACAAAAAGCGATGAACGCTTACGTACGCTATCTAGTTCATTGACAATCTCTTCTACCGTCTTGCCTTCTTCTACTAGACGACACGCTTCAAGCACTTGGAACGTTAAGGCGTGCGAAATATACATCGAATCAATGACCGTGACGTTCGCTGAAGAAGCCTGTGCTGCTGCTTCCGCAGATTTCACTGTACCGCTCATACCACCCGTCATATGTATGGAGATGATAGGATCACCGTTCGCGCCAAGTTCATCATAAAGTGTCTGGAACACACCGACAGCTGGCTGTGAGCTTTTCGGTAGCTCTTTAGATTCCCGCATGAGGTCGAGGAAATGTTCAGGCGACAAATCGACGCCGTCTGTATAGGACGCGCCGTTGATTTGTAACGTCAACGGCACGACATGTATGTTGTGTTGTTCAATGAGTTCATCCGTTAATGCCGCGGTAGAATCCGTGACAATGTGAATCTTCTTCATAGATCATGCTCTCCTTCGCGCACTGCAATTTGCGATTTTTTGTTGGGTTTTTGCTTGCACAGGCAACTATTCGTCATCAACGGCAGCGAAGCCATGTGTTTTTAGCGACTCCCTGTATGTTTACGAAGGGCGCACTTCTTTTTTATCCCAAATTTGATACGTATACGTTGTCTGATCGTCTGCAACTTGTTTCTCCGACTCACTCGTTAATTCCCAACCCGTGTCATACGCTGGGAAAAACGTATCGCCTGGATAGCGTTTGTCGATGACCGTAATATACAAACGATCCGCCAGTTCTAGCGCCAGTTCAAAAATCTGTGCGCCTCCGATAATCATTACTTCTTCAGCGTAAGTCTCCGCAAGTTTCACCGCAGCATCCAGATCATGCACTACCGTAATCCCTTCTGCTTGGTAGTCCGCGTTACGTGTAATGATAATATTCAAGCGGCCGGGTAATGGACGACCAATCGAGTCAAACGTCTTGCGTCCCATCACGATCGCTTTACCCATCGTTAGCTTTTTGAAATAAGCAAGCTCTGCTGGGATATGCCAAGGCATTTCGTTATTTACACCGATGACTCGATCTAGATCATGTGCTACTAATAATGAAATCAATATATGTTCCTCCTTAGACTGCAATCGGTGCTTTAATGCCCGGGTGTGGGTCATAGCCTTCGATAGTCAAATCTTCCATTTCTATTTCGAAAATAGATTGTTTTTCTGGATTAATGCGTAATGTAGGCAAGTCACGTACTTCACGCGATAATTGCTCTTTTACTTGATCGATATGATTTAAATATATATGGGCATCGCCAATCGTATGGATGAACTCTCCTACTTCTAAGCCACATTCCGCCGCAATCAAATGCGTCAGTAATGCGTAAGAAGGGATATTGAAGTTCACGCCTAAAAACGAATCGCCACTGCGCTGGTAGAGCTGACACGAAAGCTTGCCATTCGCTACATACAGCTGGAACATCGCGTGACACGGTGGCAATGCAGCTTTACTGCCTTTTGCACCGGCATTGACGACATCTTCCGGATTCCATGCATTGACAATGATTCGGCGCGAGTCAGGATTGTTTTTAATCATATCAATCGCATCTTGCAGCTGATCGATTTCATTGCCTTCGGAGTCTGTCCAGTGACGCCATTGCTTGCCATAAACGTTCCCAAGATCTCCGTACTTCTCCGCAAATGCATCGTCTTCTAGAACGCGTTTACAAAACATTTCCAATTCTGCCTGATATACTTCATTAAATTCTGCGTCCACTAAACAGCGATTACCAAAGTCCGTCATATCTGGACCCGTATACTCGTCAGACTCGACCCAGCGTTTAAATGCCCACTCATCCCAAATATGGTTATTGTGCTGCAGTAAATAGCGGATATTCGTATCGCCTTTAATAAACCATAATAACTCACTTGCAATTAAGCGGAACGGTGTACGTTTCGTCGTAAACAACGGAAATCCTTTCGCTAAATCAAAGCGCATTTGATAGCCGAATACACTAATCGTACCCGTCCCTGTTCGATCTTCTTTCTTCACACCAGTATCTAAAATATGTTGCAAAAAATCTAGATACGTCTGTTCCAATTCATTTCGCATATCAATTTACCTCCAAAGTAGTTCACTTCATACAGTATAGCTGAAAAATCCTATTAATCGCTAGGAATTCAAACTACCATTTTGCCTGCAAATGAATTTTTTCTGGATAGCCGCTCCAAATATAAAAAGCAGATTCCGATACATAGCCTTTGCTTTGCAAAACAGCTTGCACATTTTCCTTCAACCCGTCTTGTTCTGCAATTTCCAAGACGATATCCATCGTTTGTCGATGGCAATGTCCAACATCTGGCGGTAGTTTCTTCACTTTTTCCGCATACTCTTCAACTGGTGTTTTATTGTGTACGTTTTTCGTTACACTCCACGTCGTTAACTTCTTTGTCGAAGTCACAATTTCAGAGAAGATATTCGCATTGATTACACGCATCCATGCATCGGTTAAGTCATAGCAACTATGCTTACCCTCGATTACTTCAGATATATAGTAAAGAAACCGTTGAATCAACAACGCATTCTCCCTGACATCTACTGGTATGAGTGTCCCTAACACTGCCAGCGCGCCGGCATCTAAAAATGCATCATTAATCGTATAATTCCCTTTGCCTTTCGCCGCCACATGGCACGCACTTAAAATCACAATAGGCGGTACACGTAACGCGCGGTTTGGTATCCATATGCTATCTCCTACAGACAATCCCGCGACTCCTTCATCACTATACGTACCGTGCGCAGAAATGACTAACATATCTATGTCTGTTCGACTTGTGATAAATGCCTCGAGATCCTCTATCGATTCCGCCACTTCATAAAAGATAGAAATGTGGTTATTCTCCTTATGCTGTTGTCTCACAACCGCCCAAGCTAGATCAGATAACGCTCGTATTTTATCCGTCTTCGCAAGGCATTCAATGACCATTACCTTACATCCTCTGCCACGTCCGATGTAGTATTCATCTACTTGAGGCAGTCCATACCTAAACGTCGACGTTACTGGCGTCAATGGACGGTAAGTGATGGGGATCATATTGCATAACGGATCGGTATACCCTGGGAGAATCGCCAAGCCTACCGGAAAGTCTGTAAAAGCGATTAGCTTGGATGAGGCACGAATAAATTCACCTAAGTCCACTTGACCAAAACAAGCAGCAAGTTCTTTTCCAAACTTCCTTTGCATTCTGTTTATGTATCGACTATTCGGTTTCGTTGCGAAAATATGCTGTTCTAATTCGGCAAGCGCGTGGAATACTTCTGGAGACAACACATCGCCTTCCAACCAAACACCACCGAGTGAGATGGCTCGTTGTACACCGAAAAACTCGATTAAGACTTTTTCTTCAGGACGAATGTTTGGATCAGTATACGTCGTTTGATAACTTTTTCGAGATTTCGGACCGCCCGGAAGTGTCATAACTAATGAAGATGGCATGAATCTATAGTTTTTACGTATCGTATCCTGCACCGATTTAGCATCCAGTTCATTCACTTGATTGCCCAGTTGATGATATAGATCTGCAACCATCAATGTCTTTTTTTGTGCCAGTACTCTTGCTATTGGTGAATATTCTTCTGTCTCCAGTATGGATAGCAAAGTGTCTATCTCACCATACTGCGCGCCTAAGAAAATATTCGGAAGCGCTGAGCGAGCCTTCCCTTGATGCAAGATCGGATGAATTTTTAGAAATTCTTTATTGATTCCATAGGTTTTTACAAGCTTCCTCGTTTCTTCCTGAATAGCGTACCAATGAGCAGAAAGTGATCTAGACGATAACTCTTGAATGGTCAGTACCCCTAACATAGAAGGCATCGCAGCGTCTAAATGAATCGTAGACTCATAGCAAGAGTTTTCGGTTATGTATAAAGTTGGGGGAAAACGTTCCAATAAACGTTTGTTTTCAGCATTCATCTGATCAGAAATCAAAAAAATCTGATGCTGTTGAATTCCGTCACCTACTGAATTCAACACATCTGGTGACTGAATCAAGTCAAATGTATGTCTAGGAAGATGTAAACAATACCAAAGCGCCTCAGCTACATCTTCCAACACCGGACTGCAAAGATGAAAGCTTGGTCGATCCTCTCTCGGTTGTTCACTGTCATACACGATAAAATAATTATGTAAAAACTTCTCTCGAAATACTTCAGCGTTTAGCACCTCGGTATTTCCACAACATTTCTTGTACTTCTTCCCACTACCACACAGGCAACGGTCATTTCTTCCAGTAGTCATCGTTCATCTCCTCTCTTCAAGTACTATTCTATAGCTAGTATACCAAAGACGTTTGACGATTTCGGCACAAAAAACACACTCCGAAACGGCTGCGTACGAAAGCCATTACGGTCGTGTGTTTTTGGAGCGTCATGTATGGACATTTTATAGTTCTTAGTTCGCTTCATTGTAAATCATAGGAATCATTCCAAAAACCATGCCAATAAAATATGAACACAAGAAATCATGATCGCTATCGCTAATAATCCTAAATGAATAGCTCGCAAAGATTTCACTTTTCTCTTTTTCGCGTATGATGAACCGACGAAACCGCCAATCACCGCCACAAGAAGCGCAACCGTACCTATCCATTCAACCATACCAAACTCACCAGCCGTCCAGAACAATAACGCACCGTGCCCTGCAACTACGAAGAAAATTGCAATCCCAATCGGCATATGTAATTTTTTCAAGCTTGTGAGAAGGGATCTGGATACTTTCTTTAGATCTTTTCTACTTCGCATGACAGCAGGCAGCAGCTTTTTTGCAGGGTAAAGCGCAAGAGGAACCGCTGCTAATGCAACTGCCACCCATCCCAATAATTCTCCAATCTCTTCAGCAAGTAGAAGTACCATCGCTACATTCATAAAAAGTGCCCCCCCTTTTACGATCCATTGTAGAAATCGATCGTTCGAACAGATCATATGACCGCGCTATTACACCTCGTAACCGCGCCAACAGCTCACGTAACCGAGCAATTACACCTCACAACCGCGCCAATACTTCCCTTAACCGCGCTATTACACCTCGTAACCGCGCCAACACTTCACATAACCGCGCTATTACACCCCGCGGCCGCGCCAACACTTCCCTTAACCGCGCTATTACACCCCGCAACCGCGCCAACACTTCCCTTAACCGCGCTATTGCCCCCTCCCATATCTATGGTAATGGCAGATGTCCTGTAATTGTTTACTATTAGTACTTTTTGTTTGAAATAATCAATAACAATTACGATAACGTCGAGATTCTTCTCGACATATTCTTTATTCTTTGTAGTTATCTTAAGTTCTTTGGTTATTGGCCTATGCAAATTCGCCAGGTCCAGCTGTGTATTTTTCCCCTCATCACCTAGGCAAGACTACCGCCCTATCACTGCAAGTTGCACCGCTATCAATTCTTTACAAGGCTATTTTGTAGAAGGATCACTTTTTTTATTCGAACTAGAGTGTTTGTCCAATCGCCTCATGTACCTTTTCATATAATAAGAGTAAGGCCGGCCGGCATACAAAGTTGAAAGGAGGTTAGGAGATATGTGTTTTGATAATAATAGAAGGGGAAATCGAGTAGAGTGTGGTTGTAAATGCCGGGAAGTAAGATCAGATCGCGATAATAGAAATCAATTTGACCGTGACTTTAATCATCGCGATAATAAGAATCAATTTGACCGTGACTTTAATCATCGCGATAATAGGAATCGCTGTGACCGTGACTTCAATCATCGCGATAATAAGAATCGCTGTGACCGCGACTTTATTTTTAGAGATTGGTTCGGATGTCAATGTAGAAGATCTAACCGCAGAAGATGTAATTTTTTCTGGTAAATGTATAAAGATTTTAAAAGGAGAGGCGATTACTCGAAATTGAGTAATTGCCTTGTTGTGATTTGAAGTGGTTAAGTAAGGCAATTGTAATAGGTACAGGGCTTTTAAGGAATTCGGAATTATGTTGGAAACTGGTACCCGGCAATGATTTTCACTTATTGCATATAAATTTAGGGGCACCTGTACACCAAGCTTTTATGAATACTTAAACAGTCACGTTTTTAATGGGCATTTACCATATTCAAAATGTGATTATCTACCACAGTCGGTTAATAGGCTAGATACAACGATTTCATGACGTGGCGACAAAATACCTCGCCCATTATTTGAGTTGATTTCAAATCCTAAATATCGTCAAGCATAAAAGTGAGAATGGCTCTATAAGCAAAATGATAGTAGAAAGCTGCTTATTGTCAATTAATGAAACGTATCGGTCATGAAGAACGTATCAATGATATTAAACTAAAGGATCAAATAATAGAATCATTCCATCGGTCAAAACTTTATTGTAACAAAAAAAGATAGGGAGGTATATATGGAGACTCAAAAACAAAAATTCAAGAAAGTCTTCGAAAAAATTACGAAAAACAAACAAGTATATGAATCTGTGCTTCTTATAGAAAACTTTAGCGGGGATTTTTCCTATCATCTTGGGTACGGTGGAAAGACGATAGATACCCCCATCCTAATGGCAAGCATTACCAAGCTGTTCACAAGCACGTGTATTCTTATGTTGAGAGAGCAAGGGAAACTTTCACTAGACGACAAAATAGCAAAATACTTTGACGAAGAGACGTTGCGTAGCCTTCATATATACAAGGGGCAAGAGTATTCTATGGATCTTACACTCTCTCATTTATTATTTCATACAAGTGGATTACCGGATGCTATAGAGGAAGGCAGTAATAAGGCCAAAAAACGCGCTATATACAAGGATAGGCAAATTTGTATTGATGAAACCATCATGAAAACGAAACAATTGAAACCACACTTTGCACCAGGTATTGGAAAAAGAGCCCATTACGCAAATATAAACTTTGATATCCTAGGAAAAATAATTGAAATAGTTACTGATTCAACATTGGAAGATGTTTATAAGCAATTCATCTTCGACCCTTTAGGACTCAAAAATACATACCTTCCGATAAATGAAGGTGATTATGTTCCTAATGTTTATTATAAGGACACCTCCTTTTATCTTCCGAAAACGGTTAGAAGTATTCCTGCCAGTGGCGGTTGTATTTCTACGGCTCGTGAATTAATGATATTTATTAAGGCTTTTTTGGGAGGAAGGTTGTGTAATAAAACTGTTTTTCATGAATTAGAAATCAATAACAAGTTGCAAGCTTCCATGTTCCCCATTCAATACGGTGCCGGATATATGAAAATTTCGTTGGGGGGTCTTGTGACACTATTTATGGGAAAAGGTGAATTATTAGGTCATTCAGGCTCAACAGGTTCATTTGCGTTTTATTATCCTGAATCGGATTTGTTTTTTGTCGGAGATGTCAACCAAATGGCACAGCCTGCACTTCCTGTACGTTTGGCGATGCGACTCGCTATGTCTGTAAGATCGTAAGGATTTTTACAAGTATACATTGAGGGGTACCTGTGCACCAAGCTTTTATGAATACGTAAACATTCACGTTAGTTTCTTACACAGGTACTTTTTTCAAAGGGTAATTTTATACCCTACTCCCACTTCCTAAACGAAACTTCCAGTGTAAATTCATCCCCCGCCACATCAGCGACTACATTTCCCCCTTGTTTTTCAACAAGCTGCTGAACAATATGTAAGCCTAATCCAACTTGCTCACCGGTACGACTAGTATCCATCCTGAATGTTCTATCAAAAATCCGTTGAACTTCTGCAAGATTAAACGTCTCCACGTCATTTGCGACCCGTAATCGAATATACTCTTGGTCCTCTAGTAAACCAATCGTTACATAGCTTTTGCTATAGGCTAGCGCATTTTGAATGATATTAGCTACAATCCGATCTGTCGCTTTCTTATCTGCCAGAATAGGTGAAACTGCATGTTCATCGATCTGCACTTGCAATTGCTTCTTCTCGAACTCACCATAAAACGTCAGCATCACTTCTACGACTAGTTGATCCAGAAAGTTCTTCTCCATGACCATTTTTTTGTCCAATGAATCCAGTTGTGAGAGTTCATAGAACAAATCCACCACATTGGTCAGATTATCGATTTTCTTTTGAACGACCGCAAGATACTCACTTTTCTCCGCTTCAGACAATGATGGATTAGACAACAATTCCGAAAACCCTTTAATAGACGTTAAGGGGGTTCGCAAATCATGTGAGATATTGGTAATTTCTTGCTTTAGATTCATTTCTCTCGTGTAATTTTGCTGCTGATCTTGCTTAAATAAATGAATGAGCTGGTTGATTTTCGCAGCAAATCGGGCCAGGTTCTTATTATGGGTATGGGTGCGAACTACTTCGTTTGTCCCGAAGTTCTCAATGATTTCCTCTAATTGTTTCGTCATCTGTTTAATATCCCAATGAAGTACTAGGAACATTCCAACGCTAACGAGTAGTAGTGAAATCAGTACGATGATAATCAACCAGCTGCTCACATTCATTCATCCTTTCTCAATCAATCGTTTGCTTCGCGAACTTTGTGACTCCAATTAATAAAACTATAACAGATAGCAGTACGCCCGTAATCCAGTATTGGTAACCGAATGTGACGGTATCATTCATGAAATGTAGTAAGTTATCGTTCAATAAAGCATCTGGTGCATATTTATATACATCTTGTAAACTCGTAACCTGTCGCAATAAAATCCGCAACAAGTCACCCGAAAACACAAAGACTAGCAGCATGACAATCAAACTATAAATTTCACCGACCTTCAACATATTCAGCGAATGGATCGTAAAGAATGCACTGAGTATAATCGGTAACATGTTAACTAGTGCAATCAAAAAGTCTTTGACCGACTGACTATCGCCAGTCAACAGCGTCTCTCCCAACCCAATCATCAGACCTATACCGATGACACTAAGTAGCAAGAAATAACGTAACGTCAAGATCAGTTTGGACCAGAAGATGGCATTCCTGGATACCCCAAAAGAAACTACATTTTTTAACACGTCCTTATCCTTGCCTGTGAGACTGAAATTATAAAGAAAGCCTACAATAACAATAAACCCACCGCCACCGATGATATTCGTATAGTAAAATCTACTCGTAGCATAAGGAAAATTCGGATCAGATTTTTGAGAATAGTACAGCACAGCGGCTACGACTACCAGGAGCAATAAACAAACGAGACTGGTTATATGCAGAGACTTTTTACGCATCATGCGGTATTGTTCACTTTTCAAATAATTACTCATGACGATCCCCCCCAACCAATTCCAAGTAATATCCTTCCAGATTCCGTGACTCTATTCGGAACTCACTTACGGACACTCCATTCTCCAGTAACAGACGATTGATGTCTGCGCTGCACTCGACATGATTGTGAATCGTTATTACTTGATTAGGAAGTACTTTGAATTGGATATCTGCATAGGTCTGTTCCAATAAGCGTGCGGTTTTGGCTGGATCATCGACCGTCAGCTGAAGCTGTTTCTGGCTTTTCTGTTGTAGTGTATCTTTACTTACATCCTCGACAATGACACCGTTCTTAATAAAGACAAAACGTGTCGCCAGCAATTGTAACTCGGTTAAAATATGACTGGAAATACATATCGTGATTTGTTTTTCTCGATTCAGTCTTACCAATAAATTACGTATCTCCCGAATTCCATCCGCATCCAGCCCATTGATCGGCTCATCCAGCACTAAACAATCAGGACTGTTTAGCAAACATAGAGCTATCCCTAATCGCTGTTTCATTCCCATAGAATAGTCTTTAAACCGTTTTTTATTTTCCTTTGCAAGGTTCACAATCTCCAAGACTTCATCTACACGCTTCTTTTCAACGACGCCACGCTGAATTCGGAAATACTCTAGATTTTGTGAGGCAGTAAAGTCCGGGTAGAAGGCAGGCGTTTCCACTAAGAAGCCCATCCGACTCCTTACTTGCGCTATGTCCCCTCCAGTTTTCCCAAACAAATGAATGTCACCCGCAGTTGGATGTAATTGGCCTGCAAGCATTTTAAAGAGCGTCGATTTCCCTGATCCATTCGGGCCAATCAAGGCACAAATTTCGCCTTTTCGTAATGAAAAATCAAGGGGCTTAATAATCGTCGTGTCTTTAAACTTTTTCGTTAGTTGATACACTTGAATAATACTCTCCATGTCATCGACTCCTTTTCTAAACTTCTTGATACGTATAGTTTAGCGCAGATCTCTTTAATATCCTTTAAGCAAACCATAAAGAAATCATAAGGAATTACACGAGCTTGAATCCAATCCCCCAAATCGTTTGAATATATTCGTCAGCAGTACGTTCAGCAATCTTCTTGCGGAGATTCGAAATATGAACACTTATCGTATTGTCATCCCCATAGTACGTTCCTTTCCAAATGCTTTCGTAGATGTCCTTTTTAGAAAACGCTCGCTCTGGATTACGCATCAATAAAGACAGAATATCAAATTCCGCATTGGTCAACTGCAGTTCTTGTTCATCTAAAGACACAGTCAGTTTTTCCGTATGCATCGTCAACTTTCGCCATACGAGCTTCGTTGTCGGCAGCGGATGAACATTCGACTTTCGCAATTGAACTTCTACTCTCGCCAACACCTCTTGCTGATTAAACGGCTTCGTTATATAATCATCCGCACCCATCTTCAATACGTTCACTTTATTTTCAATATCCACTTTAGCTGAAATGACAATGATCGGAATTGAACTTCCTTCCCGAATCTCTTCTATCAATTCCTCCCCACTTTTTCCCGGTAGCATTAAATCCAATAAAATTAAGTCGAAACTAGTAGCTTGCAACTGTAGCAGTCCTTCCGTTCCCGAATAAGCTAACACCGTATCTGCACCTGTCGTTGTTAACATGACGCTTAGTAGCTTACTAATTTCTTGATCGTCTTCAATAATTAAAATTCTTTTGCCTTCATTCATCATAATCACCTATCTTTACATGTGTTGTATTTCATTGAGTATACCTAATCCTGTGCAAAAGAAAAAACACTCGCCATCACAACGAGTGTTTTAATCATTTTATGAAAGCCATTTCAATTGTTCAGGGACCTGGCACTTTTTAAAAACTTAATTCTTAATCCATTTAAATCCATTCACTTCCCAAGTTTCTTCATATGATTCACCTGTATTTACGGATAGGTCATAACTATTTCCGATTGGTCCATTACTAAAAAAAGCATTTTCTTCTATTTTTGTAACACTTGCAAGTAGTACTACTTAAGATAATTTATTTTCAACGAATGCCCACTCACCTATGCTTTCAACACCATTAGGTATTACTATTGATGTTAGGTCATTATCTATAAACACCCAATACCTATGCTCGAAATATTGCTTGACAAAGTTATTGAATTTAGACAGCTATTCGCGAATACTGCTTCACCTATACTTTCAATACTATCAGGTATTACTACTGAACCTAGCTCATTTAGGGTAACATCTGCTTTTAAATGAAACTCTCCATCTTCACCTAAATAAAATGGGTACCCCGCAAATGCTGACACATCGATACTTTTAACCCCATCAGGTATTACTATTGAAGTTAGACCTTTTTCATAAAATGTATGATTGCCTATATGTTTGACACTCACCCCATTTATTTTTTCAGGAAAAACGACAGCCTTAGTGGCAGTATCCTCATAGCCTATAATTATTACTGTTAGTTGATTAAATATAAGCCCATCCACTGTTACCTTTTCGCTATTCCCGTCTTATACCTAATTCATCTAGGCTTTCGATCGAACCTTCACCGTGCAAGCGACTTTCATCGCACACGGCGATCCATCAGCGGTAGATCTTGAAACTTATTTCCCTGCGTTGATTATATAATAAGTTTTTTACTTTTGATTCTAGAAAGTAACCTTGGGGTGGAATTTTAGAATTAATAGACACATTAAATATTTGGCACACGACTATTTAAATGAAACAGCAGTTGTTAGTACGGACTACTTATTAACGTATTAACAATTCTCGATAAATTTCTTTGACAAAGATTTAGTGCCCCATTTGTCGAATCGTGTAGCTCTGTCGACTTATTTTCAATCTTTTCCCTAAAGTTCTTTAAATCAATATCCTTTTTCTTGATGTGATTATGAAATTCTTCTAGGACTGCAGAAATTTCTCGCCTGTAATTATTAATTTCAAGTTCCAAGTTGCTAAAATACATACTTTTTGATTTCAGTTTGGCGGAGGCACCTGAGATTTTCATTCTTATTTCCGTTTCCTTTTCCTTGATATCTTCTATCTTCATATCAAGTTCCTGCATTTTATTTTTTGCTTCTTGATCATTCATTACCTTTGGATCAATCGCTTCTGATAAAAAATTGTTCTTGAATTCCCCAATTCTTATTGATTCATAGTCAACATAATCTCTCAACAAGTTAAAATGTTCTGTATTTAAAAAGTTTAACTCTATCAAAATCTCGATAAGCGCTTCATTTTTATCCATCAAGAAATTCGTATAAATACGATCTCTTTCTTTTTTATCATTCATTCTTGACGATTCTTCAATGGAATACATTTGAATACTTTTTTGCGACTCGTGCGTTTTTATCATTGATCTATCTTGCGCTGCCAATTGTTCTTTATGTAGTTTGTATTGAGAATTAATTTGGAATTGCGTTGTCACTGCTATAGCTGCCAATCCCACAATCGCTCCCAGGTACCCACCCCAATAACTCAACCAACCATCCGCAGAACCAAGCGCCTTGCCGAAGATGTCTATCGTCATGACAATACTTAAAATCGCCGGCAACGTAAAAAGAACTAGTGCTGTCGTAAAAATAGTCCCCAATACTTTTTTATCCATTAAAATCACCTCATGGATATAATACATCATAATCTTCTACAAATATCTAATCTCTACTACTTTTAGAGATAATTTACTTAAAATCTTTGAACCTTGCACCTATTTTCAAATTGAGATAATTAATAAAAGAAGGGATGAAATCGAGATTCTTCTCGATCTATTCTTTATTCTGTGACGTCATCTTAAGTTCATTGATTATTGGTCTGTGCAAATTCGTCAATTCGAGCTGTGGATTTTTTGCCTGATCACATAGTCATGTTTGTCGATTCATCAGGTTGCAGTGCACGTAATTCTTTAATGGCGGGACGTTTTTCATATTCTCTAATTCACCCAAATATACTCATCTAGGAGGTGTGTAGGTTTGGATGGAAATAAAAGATTGGCCATTGAACTTGCGAAAGCTTTGATCCAGAATGTCCATGTAAAGCCAGTTTTCAATAAGAGGTACGATAGTGATGCAAACATCATTGTCTACACCATTGAAGATAACGAGTTCTCTTTTAACGATATTGTACTTCATTTTGAAGAGTCTCTTAAGAAATCTAAAGAATATCACTAGGGCAGTGGATGGCTCTTTGCATAAAAATACACCTTACTCTGTAGGTGCTTTTGTTGAAGATCCCTAACGAATTGTTGCCGACAAAATGCCATTCCCGTCTCATACTCTCGGCTTTCGATCTAGCTTTTACCGCGCTTCATCGCACACGGTGATCTATCAGCGGTAGATCTTGAAACTCATTTCAGCAGAGTTATTTAAGTACCAGGTCCCGAAAATATTCTGAATCGTTCAGGGACCTGGTACTCTCTTTTAAAAATTGCATAAAAATTTCATGATTGTTTAAACATTTACGTTTGTTTCTCTCTGGGGTACCTTTTAATTGTGCTGTCAACAACATTCCTTTTCCATTTTATTCACGAAATGTATTCTATTAATTTAGAGAAAAAAGGCGATAACAGTGTACTATGGGCCGAAGCATTTGATACAAAAGCTATATACTTTTCTTTAAAGCTAGGTTTTCCTACAGAATTCTCCATATCATCTACTAATCGAATTAAATCTTGCCTTTCGCTAACCTTATTAATTTGTTCTAGAACTATCTTTAATTCACTAAAAACACTATCTTCTAGTATAGTAATTTTCATATTAGCGGTTGAGTTCTCAATTTCACCCCCGTCCATACTCCCTACTAAACTACCGACATTAGTAGCAGAACCGTTAATGTTAATTGTCCCTTCTACACTACAATTTACTATTTTTCCGCCATTTAACTTCCCGACTAACCCCCCTATACTAGAAATATTGTTTTGATCTTTATTCATATTAATCCCCCTTCCTAATCCTCCGCTATTCGACAAAAGAGGGAGAAACCCTTTATTATTCTACCTAACAAAGAATATCAAGTTGACTCTAAATTCCCCCCCAACACAAAAGAAAAAACACTCGCCATCACTACGAGTGTTTCAATCATTTTATGAAAGCCATTTCGGTGGCGTATTTTTAGACCAATAAATATCCCCAACCGTATGATGCGCAACAAAGCCATCTTCCGCGGTATGGTAATGGAAATTATAGAAATAGCCATCGATTGGGCGCTTTTCCGTACGCACATGGAAACGGATTAAGTCTTGCTCAGCCGTTTTATCATAGACGTGGAAAATCTTTTCTGCATAATCGCCTGAAGGTTGTTCCGTGATCGCAAGACGGCGGTCTGCAGCATTATGTATAGTCGTCTGAATCACCGCTTCAATTCTCGGGAAAATCTCTGTATCAAATTCATTTTGTATCTTCGGACCAATGCGTGTCCCAAACTTTTCATACGCAAGCAATCTCGCATGCTCGACTAACTGCCGTTCATCTATATGCGTCGGTTCATCTAACGTCAGTGAATACTGCGTACCTCCGCTTCTGGCATCCGTCTCATTCGACTCGTCCTTATCGTGAAAACTATGCCAGATCTCATGACTTGGCGTAATCGCCCCAAGCGTCAACACAGCCACCGACGCAATCATCAATCGCTGCAACCACTGCTTCATCTTCATCACTCCCTTCAACAAATCGCCATACATCCTATTATCTCATACGAAAAGCATGACAAAAGGTTTCATCTTTCTTTAATTCATTGTACAATATAATCAAACTTCAATCATGCTTTTCACAAAATGTTCTTTGATTGCAAGTTAAGCAAATGTAATCAACACGCTACATAAAAGGGGGTCGCAACAATGGATGTTAACTTCCTACTAGGAATCTTTATGCTCGTTCTAACTTTATACCTGGCCTCATTATCTGTCACTAACGGCTAAAACCAAAAGCGGAAGACGCCGCTTAGACTCGACAGGCGTTGGAAGACTAGCAATAAAGGCGCTCTTTGCCTTTACTGCTAGTCTGAAACGTCCCGAGAGTCTGGCGTCTGTAGCTGGATGAAACCAAAAGCGGAAGACGCCGTCTAGACTCGACAGGCACTGGAGGGCTTGATGAAAAGGTGCGTTCTTTGCACCTTATCGGAAAGACCGAAGTGACCGAGAGTCT